>DDPD01000003.1 GCA_002342025.1 Moraxellaceae bacterium UBA2477
TTTATATGCGCCTAACGAAGTTAAAGCTGCGGGATTAACCTACTTGGGTGTTGGTCGGGGCGATTCACTAGCCTGACTTAATCGCTCAATAATTTTGCTACTCGCTCTGCCTCATTGAGAGCTGGGCGAGGGCAAAAAAAATCAATGCTTTCATTGAGCAGGAACGACCTGATCACTTGGCCAGACTCAACTAATCTTTCCACACCCCGCACCAACCTCCCCGGCTTACCTTCGGGTCGCTGCAGCCCCACCAGCCCCACCGCACACCCCGCCGTCAGCGCCTCGTAAATCATCGACACGCTGTCTTCGGTGACCCACGCATTCTCAGCGATGGCCAGCTCACTGGCGAGCCAGCCCGGCGGGCATTGTTCCCAAGGCTGATACACCACTGGCCAGCGCGTGGCCAAGGTGGTGCGCAGGGCGGCGGGTGTGCGGCGCGAGTCGGTCAGGCGCACTTGCGGGTGTCGCGCCATGATTTGCTCTAACTGCGCCAGCACCTGTGCGTCATCCCAGAGAAAATGCTTACTCACTCCCCCAATCATCACCACCGTGTAGCCGGGGCGTTTAACGGCGGCTGGCTGCATGGCGTTAAGGACGCCTTGAGTGACAATCACGTTACGACCCGTCAGGCCGTCGTGGGCAGGTGCGACCACCCAATCGAAGCACCAACAGGGCAAGGTCGGCGACATCAGCGCAATAGCCTTACCGCCAAAGCTGCGCCGTGCGCACAACATGGGCCAATGGGTGCGATGCCCTGCGCCGATAATGAAGTCCGGGCGGGGCTGCAGGAATCCGGGACGAAAGCGCTTAAACAGCCAATCCCAAAGGGTGTAGGGATAGTCACCCAAGGGCATATCGATGCAGCGCGGCTCGGCAAGGCCCTGTTCAGCGGCGAGCCGTTTCAGGGCATTGACCAGACCCAGCGTTTGACTCTCGTGGCCGGGCTTGCCATCCATGAGGCGCCAAACGATGAGAGGCTGAGTAGGGGCATCTTGCATGCGAGCTGGCGCCTTAAAGTAATGAGGGGCGTTATGTCCCTCTTTTTGCCATTTGCGTTATGCGACCGGCGTCAGCCAGTCGCTGTGCTCCTTACGCACACCCGTCACCGTCTCGAAATAAGCCTTCTGCAATACGGTGGTGATCGGGCCACGACGCCCAGCGCCAATAACGCGACCGTCAAGCTCACGAATCGGTGTGACTTCCGCGGCGGTACCGGTAAAAAACGCTTCATCAGCGATATAAACTTCATCACGCGTGATGCGCTTTTCCTTGACCGTGTAGCCGTGCTCTTCGGCAATCTGGATCACCGTTTTGCGGGTGATGCCGTCCAGGCAAGAGGTCACATCCGGAGTGAAAATCACGCCATCTTTCACGATGAATACGTTCTCGCCCGAGCCTTCAGACACATAGCCTTCCGGGTCCAGCATCAGGGCCTCTTCAGCACCACCAGAGATGGCTTCCTGCAAGGCCAGCATGGAGTTGATGTAATTGCCATTGGCCTTGGCACGGGTCATGGAGATGTTCACATGATGCCGCGTGTAGCTGGATGTGCGCACTTTGATGCCCAACTCCAGCGCTTCTTTGCCCATGTAGGCGCCCCACTCCCAGGCGGCCACAATCACATGGACCTTGAGGTTACTGGCGCGCAAACCCATGCCTTCGGAGCCGTAGAACGCCATCGGACGCAGGTAGGCGTGCGGCAGCTTGTTCTCACGCACCACGGCGCGATGGGCTTCATTAATTTCGTCTTGGCTGTAGGGCATGGCCATGTTCATGATATGCGCCGAATTGAACAGACGATTCGTGTGTTCCTTCAGGCGAAAAATCGATGGGCCTTGCTCGGTCGCGTAGGCACGCACGCCTTCGAAGACGCCCATGCCATAGTGCAGCGTGTGGGTCAGCACATGGGTCTTGGCTTCGCGCCACGGCACCAGCTTGCCGTCATACCAGATCACGCCATCACGATCAGACATCGACATCTTGAATCACTCCACAGGGCTTATGCGCGACCTAACCAACCAGTCAGCGCGTCATTAAATTTAGGTGGCGTATTGCACCACAAAGCAGGGGTATTCGGATACTGGGCGAGCTAAAACCCTGCACGCACCACATCCGCCACCACGGCATCTACGCCTATGGTCCAATCCGGCAGCTTCATGCCCAGCGCAGACTCTAGGCGCTGACAGTCCAGCCGTGAATTGGCCGGGCGTGCTGCCGGCGTGGGGTATTTCACGGCCGGAATGCCTTGCACCTGCTCGGGGGTAACGCGGGTGCTCAAACCTTGCTTTTGTGCTTGGGCAATAACGCGCTGGGCATACGCCTGCCAGTGCGTCTCGCCAGCGGCCGCCAGATGATACAGGCCGGGCTCCACCAGCTTTCCGGCACCAACCTGCTGAATCAGCTGAGCGGTGACGGAGGCAATGAGGGCCGCGCTCGTCGGTGCGCCAAACTGGTCATTCACCACGGACAGACTGTCGCGTGCTTGCGCCAACTTCAGCATGGTCTTCAAAAAATTATTGCCGTGCACACCAAACACCCAGGTCGTGCGGAAGGTCCAAGCCTGCAAATGGCTCGTCGCCATCACTGCCGCAATCGCCTGCTCGCCCGAGAGCTTGCTAGCGCCATAGACATTAAGCGGTTGAACCGGATCATCTTCGCGATAGCGCCCATGCTTATCGCCGGCAAAGACGTAGTCCGTGGAGTAATGCACCAATCGGGCGCCACGCGCTGCCGCTAACTCGGCGAGCAGACGTGGCGCTTCGGCGTTGACGGCAAAAGCGGCATCACGCTCAGTTTCCGCTTTGTCTACCGCCGTCCAAGCGCCGGCATTAATGATCCAGTCCGGCTGGACCCGCTCAACGCAGGCGCGAATGCTGTCGGGATCTGCCAAGTTGCATTGCTGGCGATCGACTGCGGTTAAAACGCCCATGTCAGCAAGCTGACGCTGAAGCTCATAACCGACTTGGCCGGTACTGCCGGTAATCAGAATGTTCAAATCAACGCTCCATAATGTCGGACCACAGCCGCTGCACCAGCGTGCGCTCTGTCAATAACTCATCGGCTTGCAAGCCCTTGTCGGCGCCCGCTAAAGCTCGCGCATGTCCGGCACGGCGCAGCGCCAGATACGCCGCTTTCAGCGCCTCTGCATCAGCTAAAGGCATCAATCCCCCCTGCGCCAAGGTATCAAGCAGACGCACATTATCCGGCCACTGTGTGAGTTCAGGATGGGCATGGGCGTGCGCCAGCGTGAGGTATTGCACGAGAAACTCGATGTCTACAAGGCCGCCGGGGCTGTGCTTGAGATCAATTTCTGCCGGGTCTTTCGGTGCCAAGTGATCGCGCATTTTTTGCCGCATCTCGCGGACTTTTTGGCGCAGCATCGTGTCACTGCGTGCTTGTGACAGCACCGAGGCACGTACCTCATCAAACCGCACCGCCAGCGTAGGATCGCCAACAACGACACGTGCGCGCACCAGAGCCTGATGCTCCCACGTCCAAGCCTGCTCACGCTGATACTGCGCGAAGCCATCCAATGAAGTCACCAACAGGCCCGATGCGCCCGACGGCCTGAGTCGCATGTCCACTTCATAAAGCAGGCCGCTGCCCATGCTGGTGGTGAGCAGATGAATGATTTTTTGGCCGAGGCGTGCAAAGAAACTCGCGCCGTCTAGGGGCTTAACGCCACCCACCGTGTCGCGCTGGGCATCGGCATCGTGAATAAACACGAGGTCGAGATCAGAGCCGTACCCCAGCTCAAGGCCACCGAGTTTGCCGTAGCCAACAATGATAAAGCCGGGATCGCAGGGCCGGCCTTCGCGGTCCAACGGCGTGCCATGTCGGGCCACCAACTGCCGCCAGCTCAGGTGTAAGACTTCCTGTAAAACGGCCTCAGCAATCCACGTCAGCGAATCGCTAATTTTCATCAGCGCCAAAGTACCTTTGAGGTCCGAAGCCGCAACCCGGAGCAGCTGGCCTTTCTGGAACAGGCGCAGGATGTCCATTTGCCGCTCCAGATCATCCTCTGGCACTCGCGCCAACTGCGCCCGTAAGTCCGCCGATAACTCACTGCGCGAGGGTGGCGCGAACAGCGTGGCGGCATTGAGCAGCTCATCTAAGAGAGCCGGGTAACGCGCCAGCAGCTGAGCCATCCACGGACTGGCCGCGCACAGGTCAATCAAGCGTTTCAGCGCTTCCGGATTTTCGCTCAGTAACACCAAATAAGCCGAGCGCTTCAGCGTGGCTTCAATCAGGGGCAGGATACGCGCCAAGGCTTGCTCGCCATTGTCATGGGCCGCGCACTCGCGGACCAGCGTTGGCAATAGGCGCTCAAGGCGCTCGCGCCCAGTCACGCTGAGCTGGGCCAGCGCACGACTGTCGAGCAAGGCTTGGATAGCGGGTGGCCATTGTTCTGGCGCAAGCGCCGCTTGCTCAGGCTCTGGCTCGCGGGCATCAATCACATCGCGGAAATGTCGATGCACGACCTCGCGCTCGTTCGCAAGCGCCACGCGATAGGCCGTCCAATCAGCAAAGCCCATAGCCTCAGCAAGTCGCTGGCGATCCGCGGCATCCACAGGCAGCATTTGTGTTTGCTGGTCATGCAAAGCCTGAATACGATGCTCACTGTCGCGTAAAAAATAATACGCGTGAACTAACGCTTGCACGGCACTCGCGGGCAGCAACCCGCGTTCGCCTAGCATCGGCAACACTTTGAGCAGCTCACGCTCTTGCAATACCGTATCCACGCCGCCGCGAATAAGCTGAAAGGCCTGCGCAATAAACTCGACCTCGCGAATACCGCCCCGACCCAGCTTGATGTTGTCTTCCCGATCCAGGCGGCGCACCTCGCGCTCAATCATGGCCTTCATTTCGCGCAAGGATTCAAACACGCCGAAGTCAATATAGCGGCGAAACACAAAAGGACGCAGCGCTCGCATTAACTGCTCGCCAGCGACGCGATCACCGGCACAGATACGCGCCTTAATCAGCGCATAACGCTCCCACTCGCGGCCATGGCGCTCGTAGTAAGTTTCCATGGCATCCACGCTCATGGCTAACGCTGAGCCATCACCCCAGGGCCGCAAGCGCATGTCCACGCGAAAAACAAAACCATCGGCCGTAATGGGGTCGAGCAATTGAATAATGCGTTGCCCAACTTTAATGAAAAACTCGCGATTACTGATCGATCGGCGACCCTGCGTTTCACCTTCTTCGGCATAGGTGAACATGAGATCAATATCGGAAGACAAATTCAGCTCATGCGCGCCGAGCTTACCCATGCCAATGATGATCATTTGCTGAGGCTGACCGGAGCTTTCGCCGATAGGTTCACCATGCAATAGCGCAACATCAGCATGAGCTTGTGCTAACGCAACTTCGAGTACGGCATCGGCAAACTCAGACAGTTCTCGGGTTAATTCCGGCAGAGAGCAAAGCCTGTGTAAGTCGCGGGAGATGAAGCGCATCTGCTCTTGAGTACGCAGCTGGCGCAAGGCAGCTTGCCAGGCCGGATCGACACCCCGCGCCAGCTCCGTGAGCGGTCGCGCTTCAGATCGAGGCAAATGCGCCACGGCTCGCTGCACGCGCTGCAACCACGATTCATCTGCAGGACGGTCTGGTGCGCAACTCAACCCTCGCTGTAAGCGTTCCTGTAGCCAGGGAGAGCAGTGCGTTAGATTAGCGATTGGACTAGACATAAACGGCCTCAACATAAGGCCTTGATCATGCCAGCTCAGCCTTAAAAAACAAAAGGCCCGCTCTTGCGAGCAGGCCTTTTATTCACTCCGCAACCCGATCAGGCCGCTAAGTGCAACCACTTACACCGAGTAGTACAGATCGAATTCGATCGGCGATACGAAGGTGCTAACGCGACGCGCTTCTTCGGTCTTCAGTTCGATGTAGGCGTCCAGCATTTCCTTGGTGAACACGCCACCCTTGGTCAGGAACTCGTGGTCGGCCTTGAGGGCGTCCAGAGCCATTTCCAGGTTGTGAGCCACGGTTGG
Organism: Moraxellaceae bacterium UBA2477; assembly: GCA_002342025.1. Classification (GTDB taxonomy): domain Bacteria; phylum Pseudomonadota; class Gammaproteobacteria; order Pseudomonadales; family Moraxellaceae; genus Perlucidibaca. The sequence goes on from DDPD01000003.1 coordinate 6,000, forward strand.
GATCTTGGCTTCTTCTTCTGGCGGCAGGTCGTACAGGTTCTTGTCGGCTGCGGCGCCTGGGTGGATCTTGTTCTGGATGCCGTCGAGGCCAGCCATCAACAAGGCAGCGAAGCACAGGTATGGGTTAGCTGCTGGATCCGGGAAACGGGCTTCGATACGACGACCCTTCGGGCTGGCGACGTATGGAATACGAATCGATGCCGAACGGTTGCGAGCCGAGTAGGCCAGCATGATTGGCGCTTCGTAGTGTGGAACCAGACGCTTGTAGGAGTTGGTCGCTGGGTTGGTGATGGCGTTCAGCGCGCGAGCGTGCTTGATCACACCGCCAATGAAGAACAGCGCCATTTCCGACAGACCGGCGTATTCGTCGCCAGCAAACAGGTTCTTGCCATCCTTGGAGATGGACATGTGAACGTGCATACCGGAACCGTTGTCGCCAACGATGGGCTTAGGCATGAATGTCGCGGTCTTGCCGAACGCGTGAGCGACGTTGTGAACAGCGTACTTCAGCACCTGAACTTCGTCAGCCTTACGTACCAGCGTGTTGAATGTCACACCGATTTCGGACTGGCAGGAAGCCACTTCGTGGTGCTGAACTTCAACTTTGCCAACGCCCATCATGGCTTCAATGGCGGTGCACATGGCAGCGCGCAGATCCTGAGCGGAGTCAATTGGCGGTACGGGGAAATAACCACCCTTCACGCGTGGACGGTGACCGGTGTTGCCACCTTCGTAGTCATTGTTGGTCGACCAAGCGGCTTCTTCAGCGATCATCTTGTGCGACGAACCCGCCATGCTGATGTCCCACTTTACTTCGTCAAATACGAAGAACTCAGGCTCTGGGCCGAAGAAAGCGGTGTCACCGATACCGGTGGACTTCAGGTAGGCTTCAGCGCGCTTGGCGATGGAGCGTGGGTCACGCTCGTAACCTTCCATGGTGGACGGCTCGATAACGTCGCAGGTCACAACAACCGTGGACTCTTCAAAGAAGGGGTCCATGAAAGCGGTTTCTGGATCTGGCAGCAAAATCATGTCGGACGCTTCAATGCCCTTCCAGCCCGTGATCGACGAACCGTCAAACATTTTGCCGTTAACGAAGGTTTCTTCGTCAATGGTGTGGGATGGGTAGGAAACGTGCTGTTCCTTACCCTTGGTATCGGTAAAACGGAAATCGACCCACTTGGCTTCGTTTTCCTTGATCAGTTTCAGCACTTTGTTCGACATGTTTAGCTCCTCCACAGAGCATTGCACAGACTTTGAATTGAATTCGTCGGGACACTCAGGCCGCAGCCCGTTGGTTAGAACGGGTGGACGTGCCAGCATCACTGGACGGTTTTAGCAAATAGCGTGCCACGAAAGCAGCACTTAAAACTGCGCCAACTCGGTGCATAAGGAGCTAGATAGTCACCAAAAAAGTGCAATCAGCTCATATTTGCCCCATATTGGTGCGTCTTGCTTATTTTGCACACAGCTAACCGGCGCGGAAGCATAGCATTGATTGAGTCTACACTGCAGACCCCTTAGTCTAGGCTTCGAAAACTTCCCTCTGCGTTTAACGAGCCTAACGGTATGACCGATTGTATTTTTTGCAAAATCGCTAATCATGAAGTGAATGCGCGCATCGTGTTTGAGAATGAGCGCGTGGTGGCCTTTCATGATTTATTTCCGGCCGCGCCCACCCACTTATTGATCATCCCGAAACAACATTTCACGACGCTCAATGATGTACCGGCGAGCGAGGCTGCGCTGCTTGGCGAGCTCATGACCACAGCCACTGCGCTGGCAAAAGAGTATGGCTTCGCTGAAGAGGGCTACCGAGTGGTGATGAATTGCAATCAGGATGGCGGGCAAAGTGTGTATCACATTCATTTGCATTTATTAGCCGGTCGCCGACTCAGCTGGCCTCCGGGCTAAACCCAAACAAGAGATCTAAACTCATGCGCCGTTACACGTTTTTTGATCGTTTGATTGGTGAAGCCGACAAGGTGCTGCGCACGCTCGCTCACGACGCCGTGTCCGCCAGCCGAGTGTCGCCGGCAGAAAACCTACCCGAGGCCGGATTAAGTGCTGAAGAGCAGCGCCAAATCAGCAGTTTCATGCGCATCAACCATACCGGCGAAGTTTGCGCGCAAGCGCTCTATCACGGTCAAGCACTCACAGCTCGCCTACCCACGGTGCGCCAAGAAATGGAGCACGCGGCGCAGGAAGAAGTTGACCATCTCGCCTGGTGCCAGCAACGCCTCAATGAGCTCGGGGCATCGCCCAGCGTGCTAAACCCCGTTTTTTATGTCGCGTCGTTCAGTATTGGCGCCTTGGCCGGCCTGGCTGGCGACAAATGGAGCCTGGGCTTCGTAGCTGAAACTGAGCGTCAGGTTTGCGAGCACTTGCAAGGGCATCTCACGCGTTTGCCGTTAAACGACCTGCGCACGCGCGCCGTACTCGCGCAGATGCATGAAGATGAAGCCGCGCATCGCGACATGGCCTTGAAAGCCGGGGCAGCCACGTTGCCCGAGCCCGTTCAAAAAGCCATGCAGGCGATGTCGACGGTGATGACGGGAACGACTTACTACGTTTAGTCGGCAGGTTTAAGCAGCAACCATTTCGTAGCTGTGCGTAATTTCTACGCCAGCGGCCTGCAACATGATGGAGGCCGAGCAGTATTTCTCGGCCGACAACTCCACGGCACGTTTCACCTGCGCTTCCTTCAGGTCCGTCCCGGTCACCACAAAGTGCACATGAATTTTCGTGAACACGGCCGGCACGGCATCCGCACGCTCAGCCTGCAGAACCGCTTCGCAGTGGGTGACTTGCTGGCGTGATTTTTTCAAAATGGTCATGACATCAAAACTGGTGCAGCCGCCCATGCCCATCAGCATCATTTCCATGGGGCGTGCGCCAAGATTACGCCCACCGAGATCGGGCGGGCCGTCCATAATAACTTCGTGACCGGAGCCGGACTTTGCCTTGAAGCTCACTTCGCCATTCCACGTGATACGTGCTTCCACAATAAGAACCTCGCCTCAAGAGTAACTACTTTACATAGTCACTATGATTTCAGAAAAATAATTCCGCCAGCTTTTCGCCCGGCTCAGGCGCGCGCATGAAGGCCTCACCCACGAGGAAGCCGTGCACTGCGTTATCTCGCATCAACGCCACATCATCACGGGTGAAGATGCCACTTTCGGTAATCACCGTGCGGTCTCGTGGGATGTCGCTAAGCAGGTCCAGCGTGGCCTGCAGGCTGACCTCGAAGGTGTGCAGATTGCGATTGTTGATACCCACCAGCGGGCTGTTCAGCGGCAACGAACGCAGCAGCTCGATGCGATCATGGACCTCAATGAGTACATCTAACCCTTGCTCCAAGGCGCAGGCGTTGAGCTCTTGTAATTGCGCATCTGATAAGGCCGCCACGATGAGCAGCACACAGTCCGCACCCAGCGCCCGCGCCTCAATGACCTGATACGGGTCGCAGAGAAAGTCCTTGCGAATCACCGGCAGATCGCAAGCAGCACGCGCCTGCTTGAGGTAGTCATCACTGCCCTGAAAAAAATCGACATCAGTGAGCACTGAAAGGCAGCTAGCACCACCTTTCTGATACGACTCAGCGATGGCCGCCGGCTGAAAATCGGCGCGAATCACACCCTTGGATGGCGATGCCTTCTTGATCTCGGCAATGACGCCGGGCCTGCCAGCAGCAATGGTGGTCTGCAAGGCGCGCGTGAAGCCGCGCACAGGATCAGCCTCGCGAGCAAACGCCTCTTGATCCTTCAGTGAATGACGCTTGCGACGTGCTGCGATTTCTTCGCGCTTACGCGCCATGATCTTGTCGAGAATGGTGCTCATACGGCTGGGCTCACGTCGGGCTTTGAGGCAATAAGGCGCGCGTAAACAAGCGCAGGTCATTGAGTTTTTCCAGCGCCTGACCCGTGCTAATGACATCCTCGGCGAGGGCTACGCCCAGCTTCCAACTCGACGTCAGGCCGGCAACATAAATCGCCGCACCGGCATTGAGCGCGATGATGTCCGCAGCCTTTCGGCCCTGTTCGGTAGCTTGCTTGCCGAGAGCATCAAGAATGAGTGCCAGCGATTCTGTCGAATCGCCCACCATGAGCCCAACAAGGCTCTGGCTGGCAACACCTAAATCTTCCGGCACCACGCTGTATTCCTGCACGGCACCATTCTTCCATTCCGCCACATGCGTACGCGTGGCGAGCGATACCTCATCGAGGCCGTCGGCCGCATGCACGACCAGGGCATGAACGCTGCCCAGGCGGCCCAGTACTTCGGCCATGGGGCGGCAGAGTGCCGGATTGAAGACACCGACCACCTGACGCTGCACAAACGCCGGATTGGTCAACGGACCCAACATGTTAAACAGGGTGCGTAAGCCGATCTCGCGTCGCGCACCAATAGCATGCTTCATGGCGCCGTGATGATTCACGGCAAAGAGGAAACCGACGCCCACGGTGTCGATGCACCGTGCGACCTCTTCCGCGCTAATCGCGAGATTAATCCCAGCAGCTTCCAGCAGGTCGGCACTACCGCTTTTCGACGATACGGCGCGGTTGCCGTGCTTCGCCACGCGACCACCGGCCGCCGCAACGACCATTGCCGCCGCCGTGGAAACATTGAATAAATTGGCCCCATCGCCGCCGGTTCCCACAATATCGACCAGATACTGCGTTTGGCTGATGTGGACCGGCGTTGCCAAGTCGCGCATCACGCGGGCTGCGCCTTCGATCTCATCAATAGACTCGCCCTTCATGCGTAGCGCTACCAGCAGCGCGGCAATCTGTGCATCACTGCACTGACCACTCATGATGGCTTTCATCACATCCTGCATTTCTGCCGTGTTGAGGTCGATGCGCTCGACTACGCGGGCCAGCGCCTGCTTGATATCCATGCGTTCGAAACTCAGCGCGTCTGTGTCAGAAAGTTTTTCAGCAGAGCATGACCCTGCTCGGTGAGGATGGATTCCGGATGAAACTGCACGCCTTCCACGGCCAGCGTCTTGTGGCGCAGACCCATGATCTCATCGACAGCACCGTCTTCGGTTTGCGTCCACGCGGTCATTTCTAAACAAGCCGGCAAGGTTTCTTTCTTCACCACCAGCGAGTGATAGCGCGTGGCGGTGAGCGGGTTGTTGAGGCCGGCAAAAACACCCGTGTCCTTGTGGAAGATCGGCGAGGTTTTGCCATGCATGACCTGCCGTGCGCGCACCACATCACCACCGTAATGCTGACCAATACTTTGGTGCCCCAAACAAACGCCGAGCAGTGGAATCTCGCCAGCAAACCGTGCGATGGCCGGGATGGAAATACCGGCCTCGGTCGGCGTGCAGGGACCGGGTGAAATCACCAGACGATCGGGCTTCAGCGCCGCAATTTGGTCGAGCGTGATTTCATCGTTGCGATACACCACCACCTCCTCACCCAGCTCACCAAAATACTGCACAAGGTTGTAGGTAAAGGAGTCGTAGTTGTCGATCATGAGCAGCATGGTTCAGTCCTCCGCCTTGACCAGATTGGTCGAGGCCAGCTCGGCCGCTTTCATCAGCGCCCGCGCCTTGTTTTGGGTTTCCATCCATTCCAGTTCGGGAATGGAGTCGGCAACAACACCCGCGCCGGCCTGCACATGCATCTGGCCATCTTTTAGGATGGCGGTGCGGATGGCAATCGCGGTATCCATATTGCCGTTCCACGCCAGATAACCGACCGCGCCACCGTAGATGCCGCGCTTCACCGGCTCCAGCTCGTCAATAATTTCCATGGCACGCACTTTCGGCGCGCCGGACAGCGTGCCGGCCGGCAGCGTCGCTTTCAGCACATCCAGCGCGGTCACGCCTGGCTTCAGCGTGGCTTCAACATTGGACACGATATGCATGACATGCGAATAACGCTCCACTGCCATCTTCTCGGTGACGCGCACCTGACCGATCTCGGCAACACGACCCACATCGTTGCGACCGAGGTCGATGAGCATCAGATGCTCGGCAATTTCCTTGGGATCGGCGAGCAGTTCGGCCTCCAGTTCACGGTCACGCTCCGGCGTGCTGCCGCGCTTGCGCGTGCCGGCAATCGGACGTACCGAAACCTGGCCGTTCTCCGAGCGCGCGAGAATTTCCGGGCTGGAGCCGACGATGTGGAAATCGCCACAATGCAGAAAATACAAATACGGCGATGGATTCAGGTGACGCAAGGCGCGGTACAAGGTCAATGGCGGCTGGACGAAAGCGGCGCTTAATCGCTGCGACGGCACCACCTGCATGATGTCTCCAGCGAGCACGTAATCCTTAATTCGATTGACTGCCGCCTTGAAGTTCTGCTCACCGAAGCTGGACACAAAGTCTTGCTCACGTGTGACCTGGTCGGGCACGAAATCATCAATCGATGTTTGCCCGCGCGGGGCACGAATCATCGTCACCAATTCATTCAAACGCTGTTCAGCACGAAGCCGCGCATCCGGCTGTGACGGGTCGGCATGTACCACCAGAAACAGCGAGCCCTTGACCTTGTCGAAGACCATGACCTCGTCGGAGACCATGAAGAAGATGTCTGGCGTGCCAATGGGATCGGGCTTGACCACACCGGCCAGCCGTTTCTCAACATAGCGCACCGTGTCGTAGCCGAAATAGCCGACCAGACCGCCGGTAAAGCGCGGCAAGTCACTGAGCTCAGGCACACGGTAGCGCTGCTGAAAGGTCTCCACGAAGGCCAGCGGGTCGGTCACGGTCAGCGACTCTGTGACCACACCATCCACCTGAACCGTCACGTCATAGCCGCGCACCTGCAGCAAAATGCGCGCGGGCAGGCCAATCATGGAATAACGCCCCCATTGCTCACCGCCGTGGACAGATTCGAACAAATAGGTATAGGGCTGGTCAGCGACCTTTAAATAGCAAGACAGCGGGGTGTCGAGATCCGCGAGGATTTCCCGGACTACCGGAATGCGGTTGTAGCCTTGCGCGGCCAGCGCGGCGAATTTTTCAGCGTTCATGAGCACTCACTCAAACAAAATCAGGACAGCACAACAGGCAATGGCGGATGCGTCACCATCGCCAACCGATGCTGCCAAGCTTGAGAAGCACGTCACACATGGCTGTAGCCTTCAGAATTAATGTGAGGAAGTTAAATTAACTCGGCCAAGGACGCAACCAAACGATCCGGCGCACAGGCTTCAATCGGCTCACCGTGATTGTAGCCATAGGGCAGCGCCAGGGACTTGATGCCTGCGGCTCTGGCGGCATCCACGTCGTTGCGGGAGTCGCCCACCATGAGCGCCTGCGCAGCCGTGACCTGAAAATGACGCAGGCAATGTAGCAACGGCTCCGGGTGAGGCTTCTTATGCACGAGGGTATCGCCGCCTATAACGAGCTCGAAGGCATCCAGCAAATTCAACGCCTCCAGCAATGCCACCGCCGGACGATAGGGCTTGTTCGTCACGCAGGCGAGGCGAATACCTGCGCACCGCGCCGCCGCAACAAACTCTGCCACGCCCGGATACACCGTGCTGGCCTCACAGACGGAGTCTTGATAGCGCGCCATAAAAGCCGCCAACAGTCGCGCCTCTACCGCGTGCTTTTGTGGGTCTTGCGCGTGATGTGGCACCACATGCTGAAGTGCCACTTCGATTAGACGTGCAGCACCTCGCCCCACCCAGTCTCGGACTTGCGCCTCGGAGACCGAGCCCAAGCCGAGGTCCGCTAGCGCCCGATTCAAAGACAGCGCAATGTCGGCAGCGCTGTCGACTAGCGTGCCATCGAGGTCCATTAAAATGACTTGGGGCAGCTCACCGAACCAGTCGGCCAGGGGCTTCAGCGTGCTCATGAGCGCGCTGCCGTGCGGGTGGCGACGAGCGCCAGCTCGGCACGCATCTTGGCAATCACATCCGCGTAATCAGGCGCATTAAAAATCGCCGAGCCGGCGACAAACATATCGGCACCCGCCTCGGCGATTTCGCGAATATTTTGTACGCCCACACCGCCATCAATTTCGAGGCGGATGGCCCGGCCACTGGCTCGGATGCGCTCACGCACATCGCGCAATTTCTGCAGCGTACCCGGAATGAATTTCTGGCCGCCAAAACCGGGGTTTACGCTCATCAGCAAAATCACATCGACTTTATCCATAACATAGTCGAGATAGTGCAGTGGCGTGCCGGGATTGAATACGAGTCCGCACTGCGCGCCACCATCGCGAATCATTTGCAGCGAACGATCGATGTGATCCGACGCCTCAGGATGGAAGGTGATGATGCTCGCGCCGGCCTCAATAAAGTCACCGATCAGGCGGTCCACCGGACGCACCATTAAATGCGCATCGATCGGGGCCGTCACGCCATGCTGACGCAGCGCCTTGCAGACCATGGGACCTATGGTCAGGTTGGGCACGTAGTGATTGTCCATCACATCAAAATGTACCACATCGGCACCGGCGGCCAACACCGCATCCACTTCTGCACCTAAGCAAGCAAAATTGGCAGACAAAATGGAGGGAGCAATCAAAAAATCGGGCTGCTGAAGCGCCGGGTTTGCAGCGGCAACTAATGCCATAAAGACCTCAAAAAAGATTAAATCGACCCATCCCGAATAGCAGCATCCAGGCTACGCAGACGCTCCGGGGTGCCCACATCCACCCAAGGGCCCGGAAAGTACTCACCGCTCACCAAGCCATCCGCAATGGCTTCATGCAGCAAGGGCGCCAACGGTCTCACGCCCCGCGGCAGGCCCTGAAATAAACTGGGACAATATACCGCGAGTCCAGCATAGGTCAGACGCTTTCCCGACGCCGCATCACGCGAAGTTAGCGCATAGCGCTCGCCGGCAACGGGCTCAGCTTCTCCGCACGCCATCAAAAAGTCACCTTGCGGATGATGCGCCGGATTGTCAACCAATACCAAATGCGCCTGGCGACCCGGGGTCAGTGCAGCGCGCAGCGGCGTGAGATGTTTGCGCAACCAAATATCGCCATTGACCAAGACAAAGGGCTCGTGCCCCAGCTTGGGCAGCGCCTGCACAATGCCGCCGGCGGTCTCCAAAGGCTGGCCGTCAGGCTCATGCGACCAGTGGATATTCACCCCGTAGCGGCGGCCATCTCCCAATGCGGCTTCCAGTTTGTGACCCAGCCACGCGGTGTTGATGACAATGTCGGTGATGCTCGCCGCGCGTAATGCCTCAATATGCCAAACAATGAGGGGCTTGCCGCCCACCACAAGCAGGGGTTTGGGCGTGTTATCGGTGAGCGGCCGCATGCGTGTGCCCAAGCCGGCCGCCAAAATCATCGCCCTCACAAATAGCCTCCGAGCTGCTGATTTGCCTCCGGATAATGCGCTACATACGTTGGCAACAGCGCAATTAATAACTGATGCAGTGGCTGCAATTCGTCGTAATCAGCGATTTCGTCTAGCAAGTAGCGATATACCAATGGGGTGTCTGCTAAGTAGCCATGCTTACCATCGCGCAAGCTTAAGCGCGCAAAAATGCCTACGACTTTTAGATGTCGCTGAGCGGCCATCCAGTCAAACCAGGCTTGGAACGTGTCTGCAGAGACTGAGGCATCCAGCGCATCATTGGCTAGTAGCTCTTCGCGGAACTGTTGAACCCAGCGTGCCACATCGGCAGCCGGCCACTGCACATAGGCATCGCGAAGCAAGGAGGCCAAGTCGTACGTTATCGGCCCGCGTACTGCGTCTTGGAAATCGATAATGCCGAGCTCACCTTGCGGCGTCAGCATGAGATTGCGCGAATGGTAATCGCGATGCACGAACACCGAGGGCTGTTGCGAGACACGTTCGGCAATGAGGGCAAACTGCTGCTCCAGTGTCTCTGCTTGTTCTTCGCTCAATTGCAACCCAAGAAATTGAGGAATAAACCACTCGCTTAGCAGCCGCATTTCCGTGAGCAAACGCTCACGATCGTAGCTGGGCAAAAAATACTCTGGCGTGGCCGGGCAAGATTGCATTTGCACCAGCGCGGTCATGGCTGCGCCGTAAAGCGTATTCACGGTGTCGTCGGAGAGTTCACTACGCAGCAGGGTGTCGCCCAAGTCCGTGAGCAACATAAAGCCTTCGCTAGACGACCATGCAAGCACCTCGGGAACGCACAGGCCATGGCCGTGCAGCGCCTTGGCTAATGCCACAAAGGGGCCGCAATTCTCTTTCTCGGGTGGAGCATCCACCGCGATCAGTGAGCCCTGACTCAGGGGCTGACGAAAGTAACGTCGAAAGCTGGCATCACCGGATACCACCTGCAGATCACCCACGGCAGGTGACCCATGGGGTTGGCGACTAAGCCAGGTCTGCGTCCATTCTTGAAGGCGTTGGGCGCGGGCATCTAAGGCCATCTTGGGATTTTCCTAGCTGAAAAGGGGCAATGACTCTATTATCCGGCAAATCCTGACATGACCCAACGACTCCTGCCATGACTGATTGCCGTCGTGCTAAAAATACGTGTTTGCTGCGCTTGCAGCTACGCCCGCTATCGGCTGCTATTTTAGCGCTGTCTGCTGCGCCGCTGTGGGCAGCCGCTCAAGCACCTGGCTATGGCCAAGACAGCATAGCCGGATTGCCAGTTTATGCTGCGCAAGAATCATCGGAGCCAGCCTCCGTCGCTACGCCAACCTCAGTGCCGGCAGCCCCTAGTGCAGCGTTAGTACCAGCAGCAGCGCCGAACACCGAACCCAGTCTACCGCCCAAACCCAACGCAGGCCTGCCCAACATTGACACCGCCGGTGAACGACTAGGCTGGCTGACGCGTGCAGAGATCGCGCAATTACCCGCCATTGATCAGCCGCCTATGGATGCCACCTGCGAAGGCGCTTGGGTTACACCCATTGGCCCGTCCGTGATTGCCGGCAAGCTCAACGAATCCGACGTAAAGGCCATGGCGGATAGCCTGAGCTATCGTGACAATGGCGAAGCCGTGTTGGAGGGCCAAGTACGCCTACAACAGTCCGGGCGCTTGGTCGAGGCCGACAGTGGCTACCTCACCCAAGATCGTGACTACGCACGCTTCGATGGCAATATTCGCTTAGCTGAGCCCGGCTTGCTCCTTACGGGCGATCAGGGCGTCGTTAACGTCAACACCTCTGCCGGGCAATTGCTGTCCAGCGAATTTGTTTCCAGCAGCATGCATGCGCATGGTCGCGCCGAGCGCATTCGTCGTTTCAGCGATGGCTCCATGCGTATCGATCAAGGCATGTACACCACCTGTGCGCCAGGCCAGCGCAGCTGGTCGTTTCTCGCCAGCAACATCGTGCTCGATCCAAATACGGGCGTGGGCAAGGTCTACGATGCCAAGCTACGCATTAATGATGTGCCGGTGCTATACACGCCTTACTTTCGCTTCCCGATTGACGACAGACGCCAAACCGGCCTGCTGCCACCGCACTTTGGTACGTCAACCAATGGCGGCTTTGTCTACGCCCAGCCGATTTACCTGAACTTGGCCCCCAACTACGACGCCACCCTCACCCCCACGATATTCACTCAACGTGGTCTGCTCATGAAGGGTGAGTTCCGCTACCTCACCGAGAGCTTGGGCCGTGGCGAAATCAGTGGTGCCGTCTTAGCCAATGACAAACAAACTGGCGAAGACCGTAAATCCGGTCGTTACCGTCATGATGTGCTGTGGGACAGTGGCTGGAGCGCCCGCACGGACCTGAACTATGTGAGCGATCCGTTTTATCTCACTGACTTGGGTAGCGGCTTAGAAATTGCCAACCAAACCTACCAAGAGCGTGTCGGTGACGTCCGTTACGACCAAGGCAATTGGCATCTTCTAGCGCGCGCTCAAGGCTTCCAAACGCTGGATCCCACGCTCGCGGATGGTGACAAACCCTATACCCGCTTGCCTCAGATATTGCTCACCACAGACCCGTCGCTAATGCCGGGCTGGCAGCATCAACTGCGTGCGGAGATTACTAATTTCCAACGCAGCATTAATGACGGCAGTGCCGATGAAGTGAATGGCGTGCGCTTACGCTTGGATCCTCAGCTGCGTTATGACTACAGCCAACCTTGGGGATTTGTACGCCCTAGTTTGCGTGTGTCACACCTGCAATATGCGCTTACAGGTAGTGGCACGGCCGGCAAAGCCGACTCACCGAGCTTTACTCTACCCACGATCAGCCTGGACTCCGGCTTGTTCTTTGAACGCTTCAGCGACAAGGGAAGCAGCGTTACCTTCGAGCCACGGGCGATGTATTTATACTCGCCGTATCGAAACCAAACGTCACTGCCCGTGTTCGATACAGCAATGCGTACGTTTAGTTACGACCAACTATTCCGCGACACACGCTTCTCGGGCAATGACCGTATCGATGATGCTCACCAGCTCTCGGTCGGTGCTACCACCCGACACCTCGACGATACCGGCTTTGAACACCTGCAAGCCTCCTTAGGCCAGATCTACTACTTTCGGGATCGCCTAGTCACGCTGCCAATCAGTTGCACCGGCTCAAGCTCAATTGCCTGTAGCTCCGGTGTTGGTCAGCCCGGCACTTCCAGCAGCTCGGATTTTGCCGGCAACATCACCCTGCGGGCCAATGAGGAAACCAGCGTCTACGCGGACTTCCTGTTCAACCCAGACGACAGCAAGCTCACACAGTACAGCGTAGGCGCGAGCTACTTACCGTTAAATGCCGGCCGTGTGTATAACGCAGGCTATCGTTTCCGTCGCGACGACCCCACTATTGGTCAGAAGCAAGTCAGCCAAACGCAACTCTCTTTCGTTCAACCGTTTGGGGTGAACTGGAAGGCGATTGGTCTCTGGCAATACGATCTGCTCGCTAAAGAGTCACAAGAAGCTTTGCTTGGTGTTTCTTACGAATCGTGCTGCTGGCAGGTACGTGTGTTTAGACGCAGCTATATCGCCGTCACCGACACAACCGCACAAGCCAATACTGACCGTAACTCCAGCACATTCTTTATTGAAGTGACACTGAAGGGTCTCGCGGGCATTGGTAGTCGCGTGGATGCCCTACTCGAACGTAACGTAATTGGTTATTCACAACTCGCAAAAACTGAGGACAGCTTCTAATGTGGCGCCCGCTAACAAAACTACTGTTTACTTCGGCCCTGATGCTTTCGGGACTCTCGAGCAACCTCTGGGCTGCCGCCAAACCCTTAGACCAAATCGCGATTATTGTGAATGATGGTGTCATTCTGAATTCAGATATCGACACCCGTGTTGCGGACCTGCGCTTTCAAGCACAACAGCGTAAATCCGCTATTCCAGATGATAAAACCTTGCGTCAACAAGCGCGTGAGCAGCTCATTCTTGAGACACTGCAAATGCAGTTGGCAGAACGTAATGGCATTCGTGCTGACGACACAGCAGTGATCGCCACGCTTAATGCCATGGCACGCCAAAACGGCATGAGCCTGGATAAGTTCCGTAGCCAGCTCGACTCCACGCCTGGCACCAGTTTCGCCGGCGTACGTGCTGCCGTCGAGCGTGAGCAGGTTATTGAACGCTTGCGTCAGCGCCGCATGGGCGAGCGTATTCGCATTACGGATGCCGATATCGCCCAATTTATGTCCACACCAGCCGGTTCGGAGCTCAATCGCCAGCTTGATGAGCAACTCAAGCCTTCAATAAAACCGGTTACGCCTGAAGTTAAACCCGCCATTCAACAATTCCTGGTGACACAAATTCTCGTGCCCATGGAAGAGGATGCATCACCGCGCAAACAACTGGAGCTCACAGCTGTAGCCGAACGCCTGTTGGCTATTCAGCGCACAGGGGCTTCACCTGAGGAAGCGATTGATAAGCTTAAAAGCAAGGTCAATGACGCAGCTATTGAGCCTTTGGGCTGGCGCGCGGTTGAGGACATGCCCACCCTGCTTATTGACCCCATTAAGCAGCGCATTGCCGGATCAGAGCCCACTTTGGTTCGCTCACCTCGTGGCTGGCATTTGCTCTGGCTGCTTGATCGCCGTGAGTTGAAAGCCCCTGAGTCGGCTTTGCCGCCCCCCCCACCCGCGCCAACCACGATTGTGACCCAGCGCCAGGTTCGGCACATCCTAATGCGCCCCAATGACCTTCAGTCCAGTGACGATGTTCGACAAGTCATGGATGGTCTGTATAGCCAACTGACCAAGGGAGCCGACTTCGCTGAGTTAGCACGCTTGCAGTCGCAAGATCCGGGCTCGGCGGTAAAAGGTGGAGACTTGGGCTGGGTGTCACCCGGCGATATGGTGCCAGAGTTCGACCGCATGATTGGCAAGACGCCCATAGGTCAGATCAGCCAGCCGTTTTTAAGCAGCTTTGGTTGGCACATTTTGCGTGTAGAGGGCGAGCGTAAGCAGGATATGCGCGACAGCATTTTGAAAGATCGTGCCCGCCAAATTCTTTTTGCTCGGGCCTATGACGAAGAGCTGGGAGCCTGGTTACGCGAACTGCGCTCCGAGGCATACGTAGATTATCGCGGGGCGCGTTAAGCGTCCGCGAGTCGATAGCCAACGCCGGGCTCGGTGAGCAAATACCTAGGCTCACTCGGGTTCGGCTCTATCTTCTGCCGCAACTGTCGCAAATAAATTCGCAAATAATGCGTATCATCACTGTGGTGACGCCCCCAAATAGCCTGTAATAGCTGAGCATGGGTGACCACACGTCCCCGTGACTGTGCCAAGATGGCCAGCAACTGAAACTCCTTTGGCGTTAGCTTCAACGCCTCCTCAGCCAGCCAGACCTGATGCTTCTCTAGGTCTACACGTAAGGCTCCCACTACGTATTGTTGCGCGACTGGAATAGCATCCAAACGCCGACGTTGCGCAACTCGCAAGCGCGCCAACAACTCCGCCACGCTAAATGGCTTGGTGAGATAGTCTTCAGCACCGGCATCGAGCGCACTGATTTTATCGGACTCCTGCGCGCGCGCAGACACCACGACGACTTGCGCATCGCAGCGCGCCTTGAGCTCAGGCAGCAGCGCTAGGCCATCGCTGTCTGGCAGCCCTAAATCGAGCAAAATGAGCGCTGGATCATCTAGTGCGACCCGTGCAAGCGCTTCATCAGCACGCATTGCCGTGGTTACGGCATAGCCTTGTGCCGTCAACGTTGTCGATAAAAATCGGGACAAGCTGGGGTCGTCCTCAATAATGAGGATATCAACACTCATAACTCCTCCTCACTGAGAGTGGTTGGGCTTTCGTGCTGAGGTCTTGGCAGGCTCAAAATAAAGATGGCACCGTGAGGGCAAGCGCGCTCGGCGCGTATTTGTCCCTGATGTGCCTCCAAAATGGCGCGGCAAATGGCTAAACCCAATCCTGCCCCAGGAATCGGGCCAGCACTATCTCCTCGATAGAACTTCTGAAACAACTGATCCGGCGCCTCTTTAAAGCCGGGGCCGTCATCCGCAATGGCGAGCTCCACGCGATCCTCGAAAACCTGTGTAGAAATGACAACATGGGCTTCGGGTGGGGTGTACTTGCCGATGTTCTCTAACAAGTTCACCAGCACGCGCTCGATCAAACGCGGATCAAAACGCAGCAAGGGCAATTCATCCGGCAGGCTCAGCGTGATCTGCCTTGGCGCCAACTGCGCACGCCACGTCGGCAGCACAGCGCCAATAATTTCGTCCAGCGCTTGCCAGTCTTGCTGCAAAGTCACGGGCCCAGACTCTAATCGGGCCAGCTCTAACAGATTCTCCACTAGCGCCTGCATACGCCGCGACTCGTCATAAATGAGACTGACCAAGCCTTGTCGCGCGGTTTGCGTGAGCACGACCTCATCCGACATGAGTGATGAAGACGCGCCAATTAACCCCGCCAGCGGCGTACGCAAATCATGAGATAACGCGCTGAGCACGGAGTTACGTAGCCGCTCTGTCTCCAACTCACGCGTGTAGCGATAGAGTCTATCCAGTTCACGAGCCCGCTCTGCCGACTCCAAGGCCTTATCTCGCCAACGCGTGGTGAGCTGGCTAATGAAAACGCTCATGGCCATGGTGATGACTGCCGTGATCGCATACTGACTGAGTTCAGCCGCATCCAAATAGCCAATCGGCAAGTACAGCCCGGCATAAGCCAAACTGGCCAACACCGAGGCCAATAGCGCCGCTCGCCCACCCGCCACGTAGGCCACGGAGACCACGGCTAACATAAAGAGCAACACCAAATTCGGCAGGGACACATAACGCTGCAAGAACCACGACGCAGCGCTCGCCGCGGCGACCGTAATTATGGCGAGCAGATAAGGCTTGGCATGTGGCCATAGGCGGTGGATAGCGAATCTCCCTTAGGCAGTACGAGAAGCGGGTGGCATGAGAAGTTTTACGGGATTTTTACTTGGCGACACCACGTACTACAAAGACAATGCCAACTGTACCCAGCAGCGTCAACTGGACCCCTGGTTACCGGTGATAAGTCTTATGCGGCAAGCCTTGTCATTGCATGTCCGACGTCGGTGTCCACTCCTCTTAGGTTGGCTATGGCACAATAGAGTGGATGACCGACGCCCAGGATGTGATTTCCTCCGATGATCCCCCGACTTGCATTAACCCCAGGCGAACCTGCCGGCATCGGCCCCGATCTGCTGGTCATGCTTGCACAATCCGCTTGGCCTGCTGAACTCATTGCCATCACAGATACTCAGTTATTGACGCGTGCAGCACAACGTCTAAAGCTCCCGTTAACGTTACTGCCACATGACCCTTCCAGTGCCGCGTCAGCACATGTGCCGGGCACCCTGAAAGTGGCGCAAGTTCCCCTCGCACACATCGAACGACCGGGGCTTCTGGATGTCAGCAACGCGCACGCCGTGTTGGCAACTCTAGATCGCGCCTGCGATGGCTGCCTGAGCGGCGAGTTTGCCGCCATGATTACCGCTCCCGTGCAGAAGTCGGTCATTAACGATGCCGGCATCGCGTTTAGCGGTCACACCGAATACCTGCAAGCCCGTTGCGATGTACCTCGCGTGGTGATGATGCTGGCCTGCCCCGGATTGCGTGTCGCATTGGCCACCACGCATCTGCCGTTGCGCGACGTAGCGGATGCCATTACCCCGGAACGCCTAACGCAGGTCCTGCAGATTCTGCATAATGACTTGCGCACGAAATTTGGCATCGCAGATCCACACATTTTGGTCGCCGGTCTAAACCCGCATGCCGGTGAGTCCGGCCACCTCGGTCGCGAAGAAATTGAGGTGATTGAGCCCACCCTGAATCAACTCAGGGCCCAGGGCATGAACCTATCCGGCCCACTGCCCGCCGACACACTATTCACGCCACGCCTGCTCGCTGGCGCTGATGCCGTGCTCGCCATGTACCACGATCAGGGCTTGCCGGTACTTAAACACGCCGGCTTTGGCGAAGCCGTGAATATCACACTCGGCCTGCCCATCATTCGTACTTCCGTAGATCACGGCACGGCACTCTCGCTGGCCGGCACCGGCCTGGCTGAAGTTGGCAGTCTTCATGCTGCCGTTCAGGAAGCCATCCACATGATTCACGCCAGAAACAAAACCTAATGAGCCACACACCATGAGTCATCCGCAGGGCAAGAAAGGCAGTCGCGTTGTTGAAGGTCACGTCGCGCGCAAACGCTTCGGGCAGAACTTCCTCAGCGACGACCGCGTTATCCAGCAGATCGTGGCCAGCTTTCAGCCCAGCACAGAGCAAAATGTGGTTGAAATTGGCCCTGGCCTAGGTGCGCTGACCAAGGTGTTGTTGCCCGCGCTAGGGCATATGCAGGTGGTCGAGCTGGACCGGGATTTGGCCGCGCGTCTGCCCAACACTTTGGCCGGCATGGGCGAGCTCGTTATTCACAGTGGCGACGCGCTTCAGTTCGACTTTGCCCCCTTAGCAACCGCCCCGGGTGCGGCAGACCTGCGTGTCATCGGCAACCTGCCCTACAATATTTCCACACCCCTGATTTTTCATTTGCTGGACCAGGTGGGTGTGATTCGCGACATGCATTTCATGCTGCAAAAGGAAGTGGTTGATCGGCTCTGTGCCGAGCCCGGCAGCAACGATTACGGTCGCCTGTCCGTCATGGTCCAATACCGTTGCCAGCCCGAATGGCTATTCGATGTACCACCGGAAGCCTTTAGCCCTCCCCCCAAAGTGACCTCGGCCATCGTGCGCCTGACACCGTACAGCGAGCTGCCCTACCCCTGCCGCGACGAGAAGCTGCTGGCAGAGGTGGTCATGGCGGCCTTCACCATGCGCCGCAAGACCTTACGCAATGCACTCGGACGCTATCCCGAAGAGGTCCTGCGCAGTACGGGTGTCAACCTGACCAGTCGCCCTGAGACATTGTCCGTGGCAGACTATGTCGCAATCACCAATGCGTTAGCGGAAGCCAAACCATGAGCCAATCAGTGCATTCGGTCGATGCCCATGGCATCAGCATTCAAGTGCGCAGCGAGTACTTGGCGGAGCCATCGAATCCGGCCGAGAAGCGCTATGTATTTGCTTACCATATTCGAATTCGCAACGAAGGCGTTCGTACCGCGCGATTGCTGACTCGGCATTGGATCATCACCGACGCCGAGGCACGCGTGCAGGAAGTTCGGGGCGATGGCGTGATTGGCGAACAACCCACATTAGCCCCGGGCGAGCATTTCGAATATACCAGCGGCTCTGTGCTAGAAACCCCCGTGGGCAGCATGCATGGAAGCTACGGCATGATCAACGAAGTGGGCGAGCGCTTTGAGTCGCCCATCCCAGCCTTCACGCTGGCCATTCCGCGCGTACTCAACTAAGGGGCAGATTGCATGGCGCACTATGCCATCGGCGATGTGCAAGGCTGTCGCGCCGCGCTGGAAAACCTGCTCGACACCATAGCCTTCGACCCGGCACAAGATCGACTCTACTTTGCTGGCGATCTGGTTGCACGTGGCCCCGATTCCTTAGGCACGCTGCGTCTAATCCATGACCTCGGTGCGGCGGCAGACACCGTGCTCGGCAATCACGATTTGCACCTCATAGCCGCCCATCACGGTCTGGCCACGCTGAAAGCGAAAGACGGCACGCTCCCCATTCTCGACGCATTCGATCGCACGGCGCTCATGACGTGGTTACAAGCACGGCCACTGTTGATTGAGCTGCCGGATGTCGCCGCGCAGCCGCATGTGCTTTGCCATGCCGGTTGGCTCCCAGGCTGGACACCCGCACAGGCTCGCGATCACGCGCGGGAAGTCGACGTCGCTCTTCGCGGCCCGGATGCCCTGAGCTATCTCGCCAACATGTACGGTAACGAACCAGCCATCTGGCGAGACGATCTCGCAGGCATGACACGCCTGCGAGCCATCACCAATGTCTTTACTCGCATGCGACTGCTGCATGCCGATGGCGCACTGGATTTCCTGCACAAGGACTCGCCGAATACCGCGCCTAGTGGCCTTAAGCCTTGGTATGCCGCAGACCTCAGTGCCTTGGGCAACACCCGAATTATTTTCGGGCACTGGGCCGCCATTCTCGGCATCACGCATCAGCCGCAATGCATTGCGCTAGATACCGGCTGCGTCTGGGGCAACCACCTCACGGCCTACCGGTTGGAAGACGGCCGACGCTTCCACAGCCGTCCGGGGCTGCAATGAACGGCCAGCGTTATCAAGCCTATCGCGTCGGCGGCGCTGTCCGGGATCGCCTGCTCGGCCTGGACGTGGTCGATATTGACTGGGTCGTGGTGGGTGCCACTCCCGAGGACTTGCTGGCACAGGGCTATCGCCAGGTCGGCAACGAATTCCCCGTCTTCCTGCACCCACAAACGCAGGCTGAATATGCGCTGGCTCGCACCGAGCGCAAACACGGCAGCGGCTATAACGGCTTCATTTGTGACTTCTCGCCGAATGTCACACTGGAAGCGGACTTACAACGCCGCGACCTGACCATCAATGCCATGGCCGAACTCGACGATGGCAGCATCATCGACCCTTGTGGGGGGCAACAGGATCTAGCAGCACGACTGCTTCGCCATGTCTCGCCAGCCTTCGTCGAAGACCCCTTGCGCGTACTCCGTGTCGCCCGCTTTGCGGCACGCTTTAAACCCCTGGGCTTTCGTATTGCGCCGGAAACCTTTGCTCTGATGCAGCAGCTCAGTCGCAGCGGTGAGCTGCAAACGCTAACACCCGAGCGCGTTTGGCAAGAGATGTCACGCGCATTGGCGGGGCCGCGCCCCGATGTATTTTTTGATGTCCTACAGGACTGCGGTGCGCTTGCCATTTTGCTGCCGGAAGTGAGTCATCTCTTTGGCGTTCCGCAGCGCGCCGACTATCACCCGGAAGTGGATACGGGCCTGCACACCCTGCTCAGTCTGCAACAAGCCGAGCGACTAACGACCGATGCCGCAATACGTTACGCCGTCTTGCTCCATGATGTTGGCAAAGGCCTCACACCCACGGATGTGCTGCCCCGCCATACTGGCCACGAGGCGCGTGGCCTGCCCTTGATTCGCGCCATCGGCCAACGCCTGCGCGCACCCAAGGCGTGGCAGGAACTGGCGCTGCTGGTGGGCGAGTGGCATCTCGACTGTCATCGCGCTGATGAATTACGCCCAGACACGCTGTTGCGCAAATTGACGTTGCTGGATGCTTGGCGTCGCCCCGAACGCTTTGCCGACTTCCTGACTGCCTGTGAAGCCGATGCACGTGGCCGCACCGGTTTGGAAGATCGTGATTATTGGCAGCGGGATTACTGGCTCGGTGCATTTGCTGCCACTCAGGTCGACATGCCTGCACTGCTGGCACAAGGCCTGAAAGGCGCTGATATGGCAAAAGCCATTGCCGAACAACGCCTGAGTCAACTCACCGATTATCGTAACCACTATCGACACCTGAGCCCTCGCCCAGGCTAAAACGAGATGCCCATGACTCACGACGATCCGTTAAATGCTCGCGTAGTGCTTATTACCGGTGCCGGTCGTCGCGTCGGTGCCGCCACCGCACGGCGTCTGCACCGACAGGGCTGGCGCGTGCTACTACATTGCTTTCACTCACAGCGCACCGCTCACTTGCTCGCCGATGAGCTCAACGCTTTTCGCCCGGACAGCGCCCGAGTGCTCATTGCCAACCTTAGCGATGCCAATGCCGTGACCGCGTTGGCAGTCGACAGCATCGATGCCTATGGGCGATTAGACGCTCTGGTGAATAACGCCTCTTCGTTCTATCCCACCCCCGTGGGAACTACGTCACAAGCACAGTGGGATGACCTGTTTGCCAGTAACGCTCGCGCGCCCTTTTTTCTCAGCCAGGCCTTAACTCCCGCCCTTCAAGCCAGCGCTCGGGGCAGCATCGTCAATGTCATTGATATTCATGCCGAGTTCCCACTAGCAGAGCACACGATCTATTGCATGGCGAAAGCTGCATTAGGGGCCATGACAAAGTCGCTCGCCAAAGAGCTAGCTCCCCGCGTGCGCGTTAATGGCGTTGCGCCCGGGGCGATTGCGTGGCCTGAGGGCAGTGGCGAAATGTCGGCGGTACTGCAAGAAAAAATTCTGGCCAGCGTGCCACTGGGGCGCGTCGGCGGTTTTGATAGCATCGCCGACACCATTGCCTTCCTGATTGAGGGTAGCGATTACATCAGCGGCCAAATCATCGCGGTAGATGGCGGACGCAGCGTCTGGGGCTAAGGCTTAGCTCGTGCGCTGACCGCGCTCAATGAGCACACCTACGTCCTGAGCGCCACGCACGGCGCCCGGCTTGCTCACACGCAGTCGCATCCAGGGCACCTGAAATTCCTCTCGCAAGATGGTCCAGATCGACTCCGCTAACGTCTCAACCAGCTCGTAATGCGCAGTCTCCACATGCGCTTTTAAACGCTGCGATACCGCCTTGTAGTCCAGCGCATCGGCAATGGCATCGCTAGCCGCTGCGGCGCGAATATCCCAGCCCATCTCCAAGTCCAAACTCAAGGTCTGTTTAATCCGGCGCTCCCACTGGAACATGCCGATGACTGTCTCGAGTTTGAAATCTCGGATGTAAACAATATCCATTCGTTGCCTCGTCGCGCGCAGGTTGTCTTGCTAGGATTGCGACAGGTTTTTGCCAAGCTGCGATACTGCAACTTATTCATTTTCAGTCATGGAGCAGACATGAGCCCCGACCTAATTGCCTGTACGGCGCTGATTCTCGCTTATCTGCTGGGCTCTGTCTCGGCGGCGATCATCGTTTGTCGTTTGATGGGGTTGCCTGACCCTCGCACAGACGGCTCCGGCAACCCCGGCACCACCAATGTTTTGCGCTTGGGCGGCAAACCTGCTGCCTTGCTAACCCTTACCGGCGATATGCTGAAAGGGGTCATCCCCGTGCTCCTGGCGCGCGAGTACGGCATGAGTGATGTCTTGCTCAGTGCCGTTGGTATTGCCGCTTTCCTAGGCCATCTCTACCCGGTCTTTTTCCGTTTCGAGGGCGGCAAAGGCGTGGCCACGGCGCTTGGCGTCATGCTCAGCCTGCATTGGGGCTTAGGCGTTGCAGTGGTATTACTCTGGCTTGCCGGATTTGTCTTAACCCGAATTTCATCGGTGGGCGCCATTACCGCGTTTATTGCCGCGCCTTTTCTGGCGAGCTGGCTCATGCCTCAAGCCATGCTCGGCGTAGTTGGCATGAGTGTGCTGCTGTTGGCACGTCATAAACGCAATATCGTGTCCTTGCTGAAAGGCACTGAGCGGCGCTTTAAGTAAGCCCTGCTCAGGCGATGGCCGACAGCTCCGTCATCGGCCATCGCGCTCTCACACTTACGCCTAAACCAACCGATTCACCCGCCCGTAAGCGCTGACAGCCAGCAAACGCAATCATCGCGCCATTGTCTGTGCAGAATTCGGGGGCAGGGTAAAAGGCCTGAGCCTGCATTGGCTTTAACGCCTCCGCGAGCCCTGAACGTAAGCGCTTATTTGCACTTACGCCACCCGCCAAGACGATGCGCTTTAAGCCTGTTTCTTGCATTGCACGAATGCATTTACGAATTAACGTGTCTACCGCCGCGGCCTCAAAGCTGGCACAGATATCCGCCGTTTTATTGGGATAGTCAGCCGTTTGCTGGCGTGCGGTGAGCACCGCTGTTTTCAAGCCGCTAAACGAGAAATCGAGGCCGGGCCGATCGAGCATCGGGCGAGGAAACTTAAAGGCATCATCCCGCCCCGTCAGCGCCATTCGAGCCACCGCCGGCCCACCGGGATAGCTCAGCCCTAACATTTTCGCGACCTTATCAAAGGCCTCGCCCGCAGCATCATCAATGGACTCACCGAGCAGGTCGTAGCGACCAATGCCATCGACCCGCATGAGCTGGGTATGACCACCGGACACCAGCAGCGCCACAAACGGAAAGGCCGGCGGATTCGCCTCCAGCAGCGGGGCGAGCAAATGCCCTTCCATGTGATGTACAGGCACGGCAGGCACGCCCCAAGCATAGGCCAGCGACCGCGCCATTAGAGCACCCGTCAACAGCGCACCGGCCAAGCCAGGACCTGCGGTGTAGGCAATGCCGTCGATATCCCCCGGCTGACATCCCGCCGCCGCCATGACATCGCGCACCAGCGGCACCATTTTGCGGATGTGATCGCGAGAGGCCAGCTCCGGCACGACACCGCCGTAATCGGCATGCATATCGATTTGGCTATAGAGGCAATGTGCCAGTAACTGCCCACTGCCGGCATCGTCATAAATCGCTACGCCGGTCTCATCGCAAGAAGTTTCCATACCCAAAACACGCATTTCGGCACCTGAATTGAAGCTATTTGATGGCGCGCAGTGTAACGCTGCGCACAGGGGGTTTGCCATTCGCAAGATAACTGGCTAAAATCCGCGCCCCACGCCCAGTCGGCGTATCGAATTTCTGAACCCAGGTGAGCATTCATGCCCCAAGTTAAAGTGAAAGAAGGCGAACCGTTTGACGTCGCCCTGCGTCGTTTCAAGCGTTCCTGTGAAAAGGCTGGTGTTCTGGCTGACGTGCGCAAGCGCGATTTCTTCGAAAAGCCAACGCAAGAGCGCAAGCGCAAAGCCGCTGCCGCTGTAAAGCGTCACGCGAAGAAAGTACAACGCGAAGCCGTTAAGGTTAAGCGCCTGTACTAATTTCAGCACGGGGCGCGTCATGCGATGTGCACCGCTGAAATTCTCGTTGTTGCATCCCCTTTAGCATGCTGGTTCCATCATGTCTCTGAAAGCTCGCCTGACCGAAGCCATGAAAGACGCAATGCGCGCCCAAGATAAAGATCGTCTTGGCGTTGTTCGCATGGCGCTAACCGCGTTCAAGCAAATTGAAGTGGATGAGCGCATTGAGCTCGACGATGCGCGATCACTGGCTGTGCTGGAAAAGCTAGTGAAACAGCGTCGCGAATCTGCCGCTGCCTTTGAACAAGGTGGTCGTGCCGAATTGGCCGTGAAAGAGCTGGCCGAAATTGCCATCTTGCAAACTTTTTTGCCTGAGCCCTTAAGTGATGCCGAACTTGCATCGCTGATTTCTGCCGCTATTGCAGAAGCGGGTGCTACCAGTGCTCGCGATATGGGCAAAGTCATGAACCTGTTACGCCCCATGGTGGCAGGCCGCGCCGATGTCGGTGCGCTTTCTCAGCAAGTAAAAACTCGCCTCAGCTGATTCCTTGCACTGCATTGCACACTTTGTGATGCTATCGCACACTGCCGCATTGCCTTTTTCTGACTCGAGCTGACATGTCTGCAGGTCGAATTCCACAAGCGTTCATTGATGAAGTGCTGCTGCGCACCGATATCGTTGATCTGATTGATGCCCGCGTAAAACTTAAACGCGCCGGCAAGAATTACGCCGCCTGCTGCCCATTCCACCAAGAAAAGTCGCCCTCCTTTACCGTCAACCGCGAAAAGCAGTTCTACTACTGTTTTGGTTGTGGCGCCTCCGGCAATGCCCTGAGCTTTCTCATCGAGCATGATCGTCTGGAATTCATGGACGGCTTGAAACAGCTGGCTGGCCAAGCCGGCATGACACTGCCCGAAACCCGCGAAGCCGGCAGCAGCACGCGAGATACCCAACAGCCCCTGTTTGATGCCTTGGAGTCAGCCGCGCAATTTTTCGAGCAGCAATTGCGCCAAGCCCCCGCGCGTGATCGCGCCGTGAGCTACCTGAAAAAGCGCGGTGTCACTGGCGCCGTGGCAAAACATTTTCGTCTCGGCTACGCTCCACCCGGCTGGGATAACCTGCTGCAGAACTTAGGCCAAGACCCTGTTGCCAACGAGCGTCTGTTGCAAGCCGGCTTGCTCATTCGTAATGAGCAGCGCAACTCCGTCTACGATGCCATGCGCGACCGCGTGATCTTCCCGATCCGCGATTTCCGTGGCCGCGTCATCGCCTTCGGCGGTCGCGTACTCAACGACGATAAGCCAAAGTACCTAAACTCCCCCGAGTCACCCGTCTTCCATAAAGGCCAAGAGTTGTATGGTCTGTACGAGGCGCGCCAATCCGGCAAACTCTCGCGACTTTTGGTCGTGGAAGGCTATATGGACGTGGTTGCTCTCGCCCAAAATGGCATTCCTGAAGCGGTCGCAACGTTAGGCACGGCCACCAGCACCACCCATATCGAGCGCCTGTTTCGAGTTGTTTCGGATGTGGTGTTTTGCTTCGATGGCGACAATGCCGGACGCCGCGCGGCTTGGCGTGCCCTAGAAAATGCCCTGCCCGCTTTAAAAGATGGCGTTAGCGCCCGCTTTCTGTTTTTACCCGATGGGGAAGACCCCGACAGCCTGGTCCGACGCGAAGGCCCCGAACTCTTTCGGGCGCGAATTGAGGCTGACTCCGTACCCCTCACCGAGCAATTGTTCCGACATTTAAGTGAGGGCATTACGCTCACTTCACTGGAGGGGCGCTCAAAGCTTGCTAACGAAGCTTTACCTTTGCTCGCTCTGGTGCCCGAAAGCCTATTTAAAACGCTGTTATTGCAACGCCTCAGTGAACTGACCGAGCTTAGTGTTGATGTCATTGAAAAACAGCTAAACCAACGCGCTGTCCAGAAAGTGGCTCAGCAACAGCAAGCGGCAGTGGATACCGCGCAGTACAGCGCACAGCCGCCCGCCACGACAAGCGACCCTCAGAGCTCGGATGAACCCTACTGGGCTCATGCCCACGACGAAGATGCCGACGCGATGGCTTGGCTGCACCACGAAGACCAACAACACGCAAATCCACCCAAGTTCGGCGCGCATAAAGGTACTTTTGGTGAGACTAAATTTAGTCGTAACGACAAAAAGCAGCCCTTCACGCCCCGTCGTGAGCGTACGCAGCCCCCTGCACTACGTTCTTTGTCGGCGCAGACGATTCGCCTGCTGCTTCAGGCACCCAACCTTGCCGCACGCTGGCCCGAAGATCTTTTACTCACGCTCGATGATCCTGAATCCAGCGTCCTGCATGCGTTACTGCATGACTTGCAGCGCGACCCTGATCGCAGCTTGGCCGCCCTGCTCGGCAGCTGGCACGGCACGCCGGAAGGTGATGCCCTTGCCGCTATTGCTGCAGAAGCTTGGCTGCTCACGCCAGCGGACCCTGAGATTGAAGCGCGTCATCTCACTTACCGCCTGAGACTACGCGCCCTTGAATTAGAGGCCGACCGCCTCAATAAACAACTACAACACCAACCAGATCGCAGCACCTTGCAAGCGCTGACTGACATCAAAAGACAACACGCTGAACTTCAACGTCAGGCCGCAAGCGAGGCATCGACCTAAGCTTGCTCTACTGACAAATTCAGTCACTTGCGGGTATAATCCCGCTCTTATTTTGCACAGGCTTAACCGGGGGCCCGCATGACCAGCACCGACACCAATACTGCACAGCCCGAAAAACCGGAAAATGAAACGCCCGAGGTCGACAACGTTGACCAGCGTCACTCATTACTTGCGGCGCTGATCGCCAAGGGTAAGGAACAAGGCTTCCTGACCTTCAGCGAAGTTAACGACCATCTCCCGGAAACTGTTACCGAAAGCGAGCAGATCGAAGACATCATTCAGATGTTGATTGATCTCGGCATTCCTGTGCATGAGCGCGCGCCAGAAGCCGATGAGCTGATGCGCGAAGAAACACCGGAAGCCCGCGACGACGATCTGGCGGCGGAAGAAGCCGCTGCTGTGTTGGCCTCCGTGGAAAATGAACCGGGCCGCACCACCGACCCCGTACGCATGTACATGCGCGAAATGGGCACCGTCGAGCTGCTGACCCGCGAGGGCGAAATTGCCATTGCCAAGCGCATCGAAGATGGCATTCGCGATGTGCTGCATGCCATGGCCTACTGGCCTGGCGCTGTGGATTTACTCATTTCCGAATTTGATGCGGTTGAAGCTGGCGAGCGCCGTATTGGCGACGTCATTGCCGGTTTCTTAGATCCCGACCTGCCTGTTGCTGCACCGATCTCTTTGCCTGAAGGCGAAGAAGAAGAGCTGGTTGTTGGCGAAGGCGCCGTTGCTAAAGTCGTGGGTGAAGAAGAAGAAGCCGCCGTAGAAGGCGATGCCGAAGAGGAAGAAGCCGACACCGGTCTCGACATGGAGATGGTGCGCGAACGCTTCGAGGCTCTGCGCACACAGGCTGAAAAAACCGAGAAGGCGAAAGGCCGTACCGGTCGCTCCGCCAAAGCGTGGCAAACCAACATGAAAGAGCTGGCTGACATCTTCATGATGTTTAAGCTCACGCCACGCGTCTACGACGG
>DDPD01000052.1 GCA_002342025.1 Moraxellaceae bacterium UBA2477
CTGGTGTCGATCACCGAGCCACCGCCAACAGCGATGATGGCGTCGCAGTTATTGTCACGATAAGCCTTGGCAGCAGCGCGCACGGTTTGCAGCGAGCTGTCTGGCGGGACGTCGTCAAAAATCGCCGCAATGCTGGCACCGGCGGCGGCAAAGGCGGCCTCAACATGGGTCAGCAGGCCGACACCACGCACACCTTTATCGGTGATGATGAGCGGGCGTTGCGCGCCCAAAATGTTGAGTTCGAACGGCACATGTTCGAGGGCGGCGTGACCAGCAATGACTTTTACCGGGCAGAAAAATTCGTAGTAGGGCTTGCTCATGATTAGTTTCCTGTGACGAGTGACTTGGCCACGAGGCCGTAGATGCGGGCAGCTTTGCTCAGCTTTTCGGTGAGCGGTACGTCGTCGTAACGCTTCACGGCGCGCGTGGCGATCAGCTTGGGCAGAATCAGGGTTTCCATGCGGTTCAGGCAGCGCACCAGACGAATGGAGTGCGACACATTGCCATCGGCCACCATGCGGTCATTGGCAAAAGCTTGCGCCGTGCCCTCTTGAAACGAGAAGACGAGGAAGGCATGGGTCATGTGCTTGAAGCGAATCGTCAGATCAGGCTTGCCCGTGGGCTCGTCAATCACCGTAGCGATGCCATTTTCTTGCATGCGCAAGAAAAAGTTCGGGCCGACTGGGAAGACGGTCATGCAGATCTGATACCCGGCTGGAAAGGCGGCCAGGTTGCGCTGCACGTCGGCATCAACACGACTGGCAGCCGCCAAGCCACCACCGACGATTTTCATCATGGTGGTGACATAGGCTTTCTGAGCTTCGTAGCCCAGCGTTTCTTTAGAGAGTTTCATGAGACGCTCGCGTCCTGGGAATGGCGACGCGAGAGTCTAGAGCAATTACTCTATATTTGCCAGCCAGCGCACTTTGCTCGACTTCTGAGGATGGTCCGACAGGCGGTCAAGCAACCACGCCATGGTTTTTTGCGCTTCTTCATAGAAGCCAAAGGGCGGGTTAATCACAATTAAGCCAGAGCCATTCAGGCCCAGCGCGTTGTCATCGGGCTGGATCAGCAGCTCACAGGCAAGCATTTTAGGGATGCCGCTGTTCATCAGCTCGCGGTAGAACTTAACGATGGCCGTGCGTTGCTTAATGGGGAACCAGATCGCGTAAACACCCGTCGGCCATTTGGTATGCGCCGCCACGATGAGTTTGACCAGCTGCGGAAAGGCGTCGCGTTCCAGCTCGTAGGGCGGGTCGATCAGCACCAAACCCCGCTTTTCCTTAGGCGGAATCATTGCGTTCAGGCCTTCATAGGCATTGCGTTGATGCACCGCCACACGAGGGTCATCCTTAAAGTAATGACGAAGGCTGGCGACTTCGGCGTGCTGCACATCCATGAAAATGGCGCGATCCTGCGTACGGAGCTGGCGTAGGCCGAGCCACGGCGAGCCGGGGTAATGACTGCGACCACCGGCGGCTTGGCAGGCGAGAATGCCTTGCAGATAGTCAGCAACCCACGTGGGTGCGCCACGATGATCGGTCAGCCGTTCAATGCCTTGCAGGTATTCACCGGTTTTTTGCGCTTGCATGCCGTGTAAATCGTAGATGCCAGCGCCAGCATGCGTATCAATAAAGCAGAAGGCGGTATCCTTCTTCTTCAGTGCGGCGAGCAAGCCCATTTGCAGGCTGTGCTTCATCACGTCGGCAAAGTTGCCGGCATGGAAATGGTGACGGTAGTTCATGGTAGCAACATCAAATAATGAGAAACGAATGATACCCGCTTTGCCGCCCTTAGATTGGGCTGCTGTTTTAACCGTGTTGCCCGAGCCGGGCTATGTGGTGTTGCCAGACTTTATACCAACCTCGCTAGTGACGGCGTTGCGTAATGAGTTGCGCGAGCAGGATGTGAGCGGGCAGTTTTATGCCGCTGGCATAGGGCGTGGTGCAGCGCAGCAAATTCAGCGTCAAATTCGGGGAGATCGTATTGCTTGGCTAGAGGCCTCGTGGCCAGCTGCCGCTGCGTATCTCCAGCTCATGGATGACCTGCGTCAGCAATTGAATCGCGAGCTATTTCTAGGTGTGGCGGAATACGAGGCGCATTACGCCTGCTATGAGCCCGGCAGCGGTTACGGGCGGCACATCGATCGGCATGTCAGCATGGCGGGTTCAGGGCAGGGGCAGCGCGTGGTTTCAACGGTGTGCTATCTCAACGAGCTGAATTGGCCAGCAGATGCGGGCGGGGAACTGGTGCTTTACCCAGAAGGTGCTACGCCGTTATCTGTTACGCCTGAGGCCGGCACTTTGGTGGTGTTTCGCAGTGACTCGTTGGCGCATGAAGTGCTGCCGGCGAACCAGCAGCGCTTGAGCATTGCCGGCTGGATGCGTACGCGCGATTAAAATTGCCGCGTGCGCAGCAGCACCAAGGTGCAGGCTTCCTCGGTGGCAATGCCGGCTTTTTCAAGCCGTGCTGCCACTGAAGGATGCTCCGCGCCCGGGTTGAAAATGACCCGCGTCGGCTTCAAGGCCAGCAGGCCGTCCACCAGCGGTTCCAAATGCACAGGGCTGACATACACCGTTACCGTGTCCACCTTTTCCGTGATGGTGGCGAGCGAGGCAGCCACCGGCAGGCCGGCGATTTCCCGTTGGATGGGGTTCACCGGAATCACCGTGTGCCCATAGTGGCGCAGCAGGTGAATGGCCTGGTTGCTGTAGCGCTCGGCCTTGGGGCTGGCGCCTAGCACGGCGACGGTTTCGGTCATTACTTGTCCGTCACGGCGCCTTCGGAGGCGCTAGAGACCAACTTGGCATACTTGGCGAGTACGCCACGAGTGTAGTTCGGTTTCGGCTGCACCCACTTCGCCTTGCGCTCGGCCATCACCGCATCGGACACGGCCATGCTGATTTCACGAGTTTCGGCATCAATGGTGATCTTGTCGCCGTTTTCCAGTAGAGCGATCGGGCCGCCATCAAAAGCTTCAGGCGTGATGTGACCGACCACGAAGCCGTGCGAACCGCCAGAGAAACGGCCATCGGTGATGAGCGCGACTTCCTTGCCAAGACCCTTGCCCATGACGGCCGAGGTCGGCGACAGCATTTCGCGCATGCCGGGGCCGCCTTTGGGGCCTTCGTAGCGGATCACGATGACATCGCCCGCAACCACTTCGCCGTTGAGGATACCGGCCAGCGCGGCCTCTTCGCCGTGATAGACACGCGCCGTGCCTTCGAAGCGCAGACCTTCCTTGCCGGTGATCTTGGCCACCGCGCCGGTGGGCGACAGATTGCCGTGCAGAATAACCAAGTGCGAGTCTTTCTTGATGGGGTCGCTGAAGGGACGAATGATGTCCTGGTCGGCCGGGTAGTCGGCAACCTCGGCGAGGTTCTCTGCCAGCGTTTTACCGGTCACGGTCATGACATCGCCGTGCAACAAACCGGCATTAAGCATGCGCTTCATCAGCGGCTGGATACCGCCAATGGCGACCAGCTCCGACATCATGTATTTGCCGCTGGGGCGAAGGTCGGCCAGCACCGGCGTGGTCTTGCCGATTTCGGTGAAGTCATCGAGCGTCAGGGGTACATCCACGGCGTGCGCCATGGCGAGCAAATGCAGCACACCGTTGGTGGAGCCTGCCAGCGCGATGATGACGCGGATGGCATTCTCGAAGGCCTTGCGGGTCATGATGTCGCGCGGCTTGATGTCGCGGGCGAGCAGCTCAATGACTTGCTGGCCGGCACGGAAGCAGTCCGAGGCCTTGTCGGAAGACGTGGCATTTTGCGCGGAGGAGCCGGGCAGCGACATGCCCAAGGCTTCAATGGCGGAGGCCATGGTGTTGGCGGTGTACATGCCGCCACAGGAGCCGGGGCCGGGAATGGCGGTGTCTTCAATCTGTTTGACTTGAATCAGGTCGATATCGCCCTTGGCGTGCTGACCCACGGCCTCGAATACCGAGATGATGTCGGTGTGGCCATAACCGGGCTTGATGGTGCCGCCATAAACGAAAATCGATGGACGATTCAGGCGTGCCATGCCAATCAGGCAGCCCGGCATGTTCTTGTCGCAGCCGCCTACCGCCACGATACCGTCAAAGCCTTCGCAGCCCGCCACGGTTTCGATGGAGTCGGCAATGACCTCGCGAGACACCAGCGAGTACTTCATGCCTTCGGTGCCGTTGGCAATACCATCTGAAATGGTGATGGTGTTGAAGATCACGCCCTTACCGCCACCCGCGTTAGCGCCCTTCTCGGCTTCTTCAGCGAGCTTGTTAATGTGCATGTTGCAGGGCGTGACGTTGGCCCAGGTTGAGGCGATGCCGATCTGCGGCTTCTTAAAGTCTTCATCGGTGAAGCCCACGGCACGCAACATGGCTCGGCCCGGTGCCGCCTCCACGCCGTCCACGACTTGAGAGGAATACTTACGCATGTTGTCGGTGATTTTTGTCATGTCCGAAATCCTTAAAGCGGTTTGCTGAGTACCAGCGAGTTGCGCTGGTAGTTGTAAAGGGATTGGCGATACTTCGGCAGGTCATCCACCGAGGCGGGCTCAAAGCCATGTTCTTGGAACCAGAGGCCGGTGCGTGTGGTGAGCACGAAAAGTTTACGCAGACCTTTGCTGCTGGCGCGCTTTTCGAGGAACTCCATGAGCTCGCTGCCACGGTCGCTCTTGCGGTAGTTCGGGTGGATAGCAACGCAGGCAATTTCGCCCGCAGGCTCCTCGCCCTTGAGTGCTGGCAGCGGGTACAACGCCGCACAGCCGATGATCATGCCGTCACGCTCAACCACGGCGAAATGGGCGATCTCGTTCTCCAGCTTTTCACGCTCGCGACGCACGAGGATGCCTTCTTCTTCCAGCGGCTCGATGAGGTCGATGATGCCGCCCACGTCCTCAATCTCGGCCGTGCGAATTTCTTCGTAGGGGTCGTGTGTGATTAGCGTGCCCGAACCGTCACGCGTGAACAGTTCCTGTAGCAGCGCACCATCGCGGGCATAGGAAATAATGTGGATGCGCTTCACGCCATCACGGCAAGCCTCGCGAGCAGCGTTCATGTGCCGTAGCAGCTCGCTGTCTAGCGGTTTATTGCGCAGGTATTGATCGACCTCGTTGGGGATCATTTCGCGCAGCAGGCGGTCATCGTTATCGTCCACGATGCCTTCGCGCTCGCCCAAGCAAATCAGCTTGTCTGCTTGCAGTGCAGTGGCTACCGACACCGCTACGTCTTCCGCCAGCAAGTTAAAGACTTCGCCAGTGGTCGAGTAGCCCGTTGGGCCAAGAATGACGATGTGGTGATTGGCGAGGTTCTTATTAATGACCTCGGTATCCACCGCACGCACTTCGCCGGTCAGGCAAAAGTCAACGCCATCACGCACGCCGTAAGGCTTGGCGGTGATGAAATTGCCGGACACGGCATCGATCTTGGCCCCATACATGGGCGAGTTCGACAGACCCATCGACAGCAGTGCCTCGATCTCCAAGCGAATGGCACCGACAGCATCCATGACGCAGCGCAGCGCCTCACGCGTGGTCACGCGCAGACCATTGTGATACGGCGTGGTCAGACCGTACTCAACCAAGTTTTCGTCGATCTGCGGACGCGCACCATGCACCAGCACGAGCTTGATGCCCAGCGAATGTAGCAGCGCGATGTCATGCACGATGTTGCGGAAGTTCTCGTGATTGACGGCCTCGCCGCCAAACAACAGCACGAAGGTCTTGCCGCGATGCGCGTTGATGTAGGGCGCGGAGTTACGGAACCAGTGCACATACTGTTCCGACATGGTGTCTTGAAACGGGATCTGGCTGCTCAAGGGGGTAGGCCTAGGTCAGTGGGAGGCAATGCCTCAAAGTGTTGAGATTGTATAAGTGAAGCGGGGTCGGGCGGTAGCGTCTGCTTACAAGCAAAAACGTCGCACCAACGCCGCTAATTTATCGATGGTGGGTTGCAGACTGGCAATCTCCAAGTGCTCATCGGGCTGATGCGCAGTTTCAATGCCGCCGGGTCCGAAAATCACCGCCTCCATGCCCAGCTCCTGAAAGTACGGGCCTTCGGTGCCAAAAGCGGCCGCACCCGCGGTAAAACCAGTCATCTCTTCCACGGCCTTGACCAGCAGCGAATCGGCTGGCGTTTCCATGGCTGGCGTGCCGCTAAACAGGGACTCATTGCTGATGCTGACCTGATACTCCTCGGCCAGGGGCTTTAAGCGTCGCTTAATGTCAGCACGCAGGCTGTCCATTTCCATGCCAGGTAAGGGGCGCAAGTCGTACTGCAACTCGCAGCGGGCGCAGATGCGGTTAGGGTTATCGCCGCCATGAATACAGCCCAAATTCAGGGTCGGTGTCGGCACGGTAAACAGTGGGTTGTGCCACTTCGCCGCCAGCTCACGGCGATAGCTGATCAGCTCACCGATCACGGCGTGCATGGCATCTAACGCGTTATGGCCCAGCGAGGGATCACTGGAGTGACCGCTACGACCCTCAATAATCACGCGCTCCATCATCACGCCTTTTTGCAGGCGCAGCGGTCGCCCACTAGTAGGCTCACCGATCACCGCAAAGCGGGCTTTTGGCTTGCCAGCGGCGACCAGTGCCTTGGCCCCCGCCATGCTGGTTTCTTCATCGCAGGTGGCCAGAATAATCACCGGCGCTTTTAGCGATTCACCCCGCCGCACGGCAGCAACAGCAGCCTCAGCGGCTTCCAGTACGAGCGGGAAGAAGCCCTTCATATCGGCCGTGCCAAGGCCAAATAAGCGGCCATCGCGTTCGGTCAGTGTGAACGGGTCGCTCTGCCATTTGGCCCCATCGAAGGGGACGGTGTCGGTATGACCAGCGAACACCAAGCCGCCGGGGCCTTCCCCGAGCGTGGCAATCAGGTTGGCCTTGCCCGGCGCCACCGACATGATTTCGCAGCGAAAGCCTAGCGTCTCAGCCCAGCTCGCTAGGTGCTCAATGACGGCCAGATTGCCCTGATCCATGGCGGGATCCGTGCAAGTCACGCTAGGCGTTGCAATCAGGGTGCGCATGCGCGCGAGTAGGGTGAGGTGATTCATGGTGCAGGCTGCAGTTCATTCGAAGGTTTAGCAGTGTAGCGCGACTCAGGCCGGCCTCGCAGCCTTGGCAAAAATTCATGCGCCTGTCACGAAACGATCAGGGCAATGTCACGCAGTGGGGGCAGGGTACTGCTATCTAAAACCACCTGATAGGTAACGAGATGAGCCACAACCACCCCATGGAAAATAGTAACCACTCAGCCAACGAGCACATTGATGTGCTGATTGAGCAGCGCATGAGTCGTCGTGATGTTTTAAAGGGCGGCGCGACCATGGGCGCAGGCTTGATGATGGGCAGTGTGGCGCTGACTGGCTGCGGTGAAACCAAGGCAGCTGAGTCGTTGACATTGAAATTTAACCCGGTGGCCAAGTCGGTGGCTGACAGCGTGACGGTGCCAACCGGCTATACCGCTCGCCCGTTAGTGTCTTGGGGTGACCCCTTGTTCTCCGGCGGTACATTACCCAGCACCATTACGGCGTTGACCTCTGCTCAGCAAGAGCAGGCCATTGGCGATCATCACGATGGCATGTATTACTTTGGTTTGAATGCGGCGGGCTTGCCCGACCGCAACAGCAATGATCGCGGTCTTTTGGTAATTAACCACGAGGCGGTTACGGAAGATTTTGTTCATGCCAATGGTGCAACGTTCGATAAAACCACGCTGGATACAAGCTCACAGCTGCTGCCCAAGGCTGGTGATTACAGTAAGGACAGTGCCCGTACCGACGCCGAAGAGTGTCTAAAGGAAATGGCGCTGCATGGCATTTCAGTCGTGGAGATTGTTAAGCAGAACGGCCGTTACCGTTATGTGCAGGGCAGCCCGTTTAATCGTCGCCTAACCCCGTACACCCCGATGCAAGTTTCCGGACCCGCACGCGGCAGTGATTTGCTGAAAACGGTGTATGACAACACCGCCACGAAGGCGCGTGGCACCCTCAATAATTGTGCTAATGGCTTCACGCCGTGGGGCACGTACCTGACCTGCGAAGAGAACTGGGCAGGCTATTTTGGTCACGCCGATGTGAAGCATGATGCTAACGACATGACTGCCGGACGTATCAGCCTAGCTAGTGGCACAGCAGAACAGAAACGCCAAGCACGCTATGGCATTTCCCGTCATGGCTTCCAACAGCTGCGCTGGTACACGGCGCCCGATCCCATGGGCACGGGTGATCGGGCGCAATTGATGTCGCGTTTTCAGTTGCAGCCGCAAGCCGGCATGACCGCCACGCAAGACTATCGTAATGAGGCCAATACCTTTGGCTACGTGGTAGAAATCGACCCCTACGACCCGTTGTCGGTTCCGAAAAAGCGTACGGCCTTAGGGCGTTTTTCGCACGAAGGTTGCTGGCCCAAATTTATCGTGGGCAAGAAGATGGCCTTCTACATGGGCGATGATTCGCGCGGCGAGTATCTCTATAAGTTTGTCACCGACGCCGTGTTTACCGGTAGCGAAAATCGTGTGAACGATATTTTGGACAATGGCACGCTGTTCGCCGCGAAATTTAATGCCAATGGCATGGGCGAATGGCTGCCTTTGGCGGCGACCAATATGACCTTGGCCATGACGGCTGCTGAAATTGCTGTCTTCACCCGTGAAGCAGCCGATAAACTCGGAGCCACGAAAATGGATCGCCCGGAGTGGACGGCGGTTAACCCGAGTAATGGCGAGGTTTATCTCACCTTGACCAATAACAGCCAGCGCACAACCGGCACGGCCGACGCTGCCAACCCGCGCGCTTACAGTGATGTCCGCCAGTTTAAAGATACCTTTGGCGATGGTCAGACGCGCACCAACAACGGTAACGTCAATGGCCACATCATCCGCTTAGCAGAAACGAGCGATGATCCGGCGGCCACAACATTCCGTTGGGATATCTATGCGTTTGGCGCAGAGGCCGATGCGGCTGCTTCGGTGAATCTCTCCGGCTTAACCGACACCAATGATTTCTCGAGCCCAGATGGCTTGTGGTTCGATCCGCGCGGCATCCTCTGGATTCAAACCGATGATGGCGCCTACCTCGATGAAACGAACTGCATGATGTTGGCTGCGATTCCCGGCAAGGTTGGCGATGGCGGCCCAGTGACGGTGAACAATGTCATCGGGTCAACGACTGGCACCGTGGTCACCGTGGCAGGCAAAGCCCCCACCGCGGATAACCTGAAGCGATTCTTGGTAGGACCCAAAGGTGCGGAAATTACCGGCATTGATATGACCCCAGATCGCAAAGCCCTGTTTGTGAATATTCAGCATCCCGGCGAGTCGGGCGGCTTTAGTAACTATTCGCAAATGAGCACTTTCACTGAGCAGAGTAGCTTTAATGCCTTGGAGTCAATGCCGGGTAGTCGCCGAGCACGCTCGGTTACCATGGTGATTACGAAAGATGATGGTGGCGAAATCGCCGTTTAGATCGAGGGCTAGTTGGCTTAGTCCACTGCGAAAGTGGTGGACTATTTCTCAGGGCTTATGCTCAGTTCAGAGCTGGGGTCTAACACGAGAGGGCCGGCTTGAAAGCGATCGCCTTGTGGCGTACTCAAGCGACCATATATACGAAGCGATTCTGGCTTTCCGGTACCCACATGGATTCTCTCTGATACATGTAGACCACCACTCTCTAAAAGCTCTAATGCCACAGGTTGAGTTTTTCCTAGCGTGCCCGACAGGGCGCGTGTGGGCAGCTGATTCAAGGTGGTGATGTAGCGAAAGCGATAGCCGGGAGGGCACACCGTCACCAGCGTGGTTTCGGCCAAATCAATGCTTTGCTGGCGCGGAATTTCATCGAAATTGAGCGCTAAACCAAGGCCGCCGGCATTGATCAAACAGGGCGTGCTGAGAATGGCTTTGGCGGGTTTGGGGAGCGCCGCGAGCACCGGTGTGCTGTCTAGTAGAGGGCGACCATCAAGATCGGTGCGAAAGAATTGATCTGCCCCCTGAGTTAAGGGCTGTAGAGTCGCCATCGGCAACACCTGCCAGACTGCCGAGCCTCGTCCGGTGGCGGAAATGGTTTGGTGAGCGGTGTCGATTACGCCATTGGCCAGTGGTGCCAAGGGTAGCGTAGGCGTGGACGGCAGAGCTGCAGAGGGCATCAGCGGCGTAGGCAGTGTAGGCAGCGTAATGGGAGTCGGCACATTGAGGGCGTGACCCAGAGATACCCAGAGCAAGGCATTAAGCGCTAAGGCAAAGCGGATGCTCGGGTGTCTCATTACTTGACCTCTTCCGTGATAAGGAGAGTCGGTAGCCCTCTTAAGGGCTTATCCAAACGTAAGCGATAGGTCTTCTTACCCAGTGTCATGCGGTTTTCCCCGAGTGGCAAAGCCTCCACATACACACCAAAGTCATACGCAGGGAGTGGTGAGCCATTAACAGTCACAATATGCCCCGTGCGCAACCCCGGCAGCTTTAGGAAAGCGCCAGCCGACTGGATGGGGAGTTGTAATTTAGCGCCTTGGCCCGGCAAAACCACGATTTTTTTACGTGCTTCATTGGGAGTGGCGCCCAACGGCAAAGAGGACTCTTCGATTCGAACACTTTCTTCAGTAAACGCTTGAACCGGGAGGGTGGCCAGTCCTCGCGAGTTGGACGTGGTGCGATAAGGCCCGCTACGGAGTGCGATATCGCCCACACCCGTGTCGACAGTAACCAAGCCATAGCTGGAAGGCACATTGAGCGCCCAGCCCGTGCTGAATTGTGGGCCTACATACCAAGTGCTGCCAACATTGATGAGGTGTTCGTCTTCACCACCAAAGTATCGGTATTGATAGTTGCCGGCAACAAAGTCGCCTCGGGCAGAAAGTGTGCCCTCATAGCGGGCTTTGCTTTTATCCAAGGTTGAGGATTCAGAGCCACTTAAATTGAGGTTGATACGGCTGTCTTTGCTGCTGGTGCGAGCGGTAACTTGGTAATTTTCTTCGCCATTGTCTAGATCAAATCGGACGCGGGTACCCACCACAGAGCGTATGCGCTCTAAAGGTAAGCTCAGGCCAATGCTCCCAAATTGCCCTACGTCATCAATCATTTGCCAGGCGAGTTGTGTGCTAACGGGACCCAGTCGAAAGCCTACGCTGGCACCATAGCCTTGCTGTTCACGGAAGGCGAATTGGTTCGCGGAAAAAAAGCCTAAGCGTGTGGTTAGGGTGGCGTAGCTGCGCCAGCCGGAAAGATCGCGAGACTCGCCCAGCAAGCTGCGATAGTCCTCTTCTAGGATGCCGGTAGCGCCCAGTGAAATGGCCCCCCAGCTCAATGGCTCAACAATCCGCCAATTCAATTTGGTGCTGTAACCGGCGTGAACTTGACGATTGTCTTGAATGCTTCGTCCACTCAGTTCAAACGCCCCTAGCGAGGAGCTTAGAGCAGCTCGCAAGCCCATAGACCAGCTGTAACGATAGGGTAAGTTCAGCTCATCGCGCGGATCTACCGCCAAGCCTTCCACAAAGCTGCCGACGGTGAGTAAGGGGGTGAGGCCGTAACTGCCGCGAACGCCATAGCCGAGGCTGCGAAGCGGTTTTTCGTTGGTTTGGCTTAGCACCCCTGCGCTGATGCCAAAGTCGAAAAGGCCTTTATCCAGGCGGCCGCCATCTTGGTAAAAATCGGTCGCAACAATGCGTTGGCTACCCAAGGCGTCGGTGACCACGAGCAGCACTTCGCCGCTGCCACCGGGGCGGTAATCACTGATTTGCACGGGGCCTGTGCCATTGACCTCACGCTGAAAAACTTGACGATTATTTTGGAACAGAGAAATAACCGAGGGCCGCTCCAGATTGGTATAAAAATCTAAGCTGGGCGAGGCAAGTTTGTCCGGGCGTGTGGCGAAATTACGGTAAAAACGAAGACCCAGCAGACTCAGGCCGGATTCGTTGCGATCTACATCCGTACGCACATCGCCCACATCAATACTGAGTTGTTGATCGACCCAGTGCTTGGTGATGCTCGACGCAAGACGTTGAATTTCTGCTTGATCCGCCTGTGCTTGGTCTAGGTAGCGAAGCCCTGTGGTCAGTGTGCCTAAAGGCCCCAGACTTAAGCGGTTCTCCATCAGTCCGAGGTAGCTCTTACCGTCTTCGCTGCTATCACGCGCGGAGAGGCTAAACTGGTTAATCAGAGCGAAACCTTGTTGCACGGGCACGGTGGCTGCCGACGGGCGACCACTCACATCAAACGATTTCACCGGCTTGAGGTGATTAAACAGGCTGAGGTTGGCGCTAGCCTCGTTACGGTTTTCGCTGTACTGACCCAAGGCATTGATGGGTATGCAAACAGGGCATTTCGGCAGCTCAATGCGGGGTAACTCACGAAACGCTTGCGGGCTGATTAAGGCCGTCGGTAGATCCTTTTCCGCGATAAATAAAATGCCGTTGGCTTGTTCTAGTACTAAGCCACGCGCTGGTTGATCATCAATCGTGAGCAAGACCGCTACGGCGGCGGAGGCATGAGTCTGTGTCGCGGCAAGTGCCGCGAGGGTTAAGGCTCCAGAGGCTAACGTCGAGCGGCGAAAAATCATGGGGTATTTCGCTTTGCCACAACACCGGTCGCCGTGAACCAAGCCCCATTTTTCAGCTGAAAACTTATGGGTAAGGGCGTGTCAGCGAGAAGGAAGTCGTAGGTTTCTTCACTGCGCAAAACCAAGTCGAGTGGCGCTACTTCATTGCGCCCATTTCGGACCGCTGTGATATGTGCCACGGTATTGCTGTTGTTATTCACGATGGCTTTGGCGGGCTTGCCAGTACGTGCCTCATAGGCAATGGCTAGGCGCAGGGAGGCCTTCGCCTCGTGGTCCACGTAGTACACGGGAAAACTAAATACGGTAGGCAGCTGAGTGTTATTCAGTGTTTCATTAGGCACTTGTTCACGAAGGCGTAGCCGAAAAAAAATGGGCGGCTTTAGGTTGTCTTTATCGCGCAGTAAAAGGCGAACGCGCTGCTTTTCACCCGGCCCCAAGGTGAAGACGGGTGGGTAGGCAATGAGATCGGCCACTTGGTTAATGGCTTGATGGCCCCAGTGTTGAGTGCTGAGTACGTATTCTTGGGGCTGTGTGCCCGAATTGACGAGAGTAAAGGCTGAGCTATTGTCTCGGCTAAAGAAAAAAATGCGTTTTTCGGAGATTTCGAATTTGGCAGACGCGTTAGCGCTGCAAAGAAGCAGAAAAACAGTGAGAAGCTTAAACATAATGTGAGCGCTGCAAGTGTGGCCAACCCTTATGGGAAGGCCACACCTTATCAGAGATTACTGAATAACTACGTAGATAGCGGAACCAGCATCAAAGCTGATGGCACCACCAGCTTTTG
The DNA here is from genome assembly GCA_002342025.1 of Moraxellaceae bacterium UBA2477. Lineage (GTDB taxonomy): Bacteria > Pseudomonadota > Gammaproteobacteria > Pseudomonadales > Moraxellaceae > Perlucidibaca. The sequence continues at coordinate 13,324 of DDPD01000052.1, forward strand.
CACGAGCCTTGTCGTAGGTTGCTGCTAGATCGAAGTCAGCGCTTCCGGCAGCAGCCACTGTGCCTGCGGATTGTGAGCCAATCGCCGTGTCTTCTGCGGCATTCGCACCTGCTTGTTTAATGGTAAATGTTGTAACAACGTCACCAATTTTACCTGAAACTGTGTCAGTGGCAGCGCTAGGTGTTGCTGTGTCTGTGGTTGATAAAAAGACAGTTGCTGAGGTGGCGCGGTCTTCTCCACAACTTACGGTGATTGGTGTATCACCCAAAGCACGTGTGTCGAACGTGGAATAGGCGCCACCCGAACCGAAGCCAAAAGCGACTGGGGCGGAGGAAACCTCGCAAGTCTCAGCAGCAGCTGGTGCTATGCCGGTCGCGCTGATTGCAACCGATGGGGCTGGCTCTGGCTCTGGCTCTGGCTCTTCTTCACCACCTGGCAAGCCGGGTACTTCTGGGGCTCCTAATGCACCAGCTGCTCCTGTTAAGCCAGCAATTAAAGCCGTTGGTACATCAATAATCGCATCAGCCGCAATGGCGGGGTCTTGAACGGCGGCGGCAGCGGCAAAAGCGGCTGGCAGGGCAATAGCGGCCGATGCAGCACCAAATACGCCATCACCGATCAGGATGGAGAGTGCGGTGTCACCGGTAGCGGCTGGGAATTCTTCCGGGGCAGTTTCGATCAAGCTACTTGCGACCAGGTTGGCTGCTGCACGAGCTGCAGCAGCAGGCGTGGGGAGATCTTCAAGTGGTTCAGGAGCGTTATCAGCAAAAAATCCCTCTTGGACTGTGCCAGCGACATTGGCGACAGGGCCGCCGACTGCATTGCCTGGAGCAGGAATTGCATTTGGTTGTGCAGCCAGTGCGGCAGTCGTGGTGTCGGCGCCATTGTAAATAGCATCTGGGGTTTCTGCAGCGAATGCAGATGTAGACAAAGCAAGAATGGCAAGAGCAAGCGTGGTGCGTTTCATAGAGGCTACCTTTAATTATTACTGGCGACTTCCATGTGCCTATTTTTCCCTTGCTTTAGATATGATCAGAGTTCGATCGGGATTGCAATGTGTGTTTTTTGTAATTTAACGTGAATTTTTTGTTAATCGCTTAGGTTTTGTTCGATGCCTTAGCGCGCTGTTTTTCAAGCAGGCTGCCGGCAAACAGCCCGCACTCAAACAGCAGCCACATTGGTACCGCCAGCATGGTCATTGACAGTGCATCGGGCGGGGTCAGGAACATGGCTACAAAAAAGCAGCCGACAATAATGTAGCGTCGTTGCTCGGCTAAAGCGGCACTCTTCACGACACCGGCGGCAATCAGTACAAGCACGGCGACCGGAATCTCGAAGGTGAAGCCGAAGACCAGAAATAGCTTCAGGGCAAAGTCGAGGTAGAGATTAATGTCGGTCATGATGGCCACACCTTCGGGGCCGACACTGGTAAAAAAGCCAAGAATGGCGGGCAGCGTGATGAAGTAGGCGAAACTCACGCCCGCGTAGAACAATAGAATGCTCGAGAGCACAATGGGAATCGCTATGCGGCGCTCATGGGTGTAGAGCGCCGGTGCAATAAAGCCCCAAAGCTGAAACAGGATGTAGGGCACGCAGGCAAACAGCGACACAAAAAACGTTAACTTAAACGGCGCCATAAACGGCGAAGTCACATCGGTGGCAATCATGGTGCTGCCCGGCGGAAGTAGTGCGCGCAATGGGGCAGACAGCAGGGCATAAATATCGTTAGCGAAATACACCAGCGAAAAGAACACCACGATTAAGGCTATGACCACGCGCACGAGTCGTGTACGCAGCTCAATCAGATGCGTGACCAATGGCATTTCAGTGGGTGGCAGTTCGGCTGGCGAGGTCATGGCTTCTCAATGCGCTCGGGCTTAGGGGCTTCGAGTGCGGTATTTAGGGCGTCTTGAGCCTCATCTAGGCCAGATGCCGCTTTCACTTTTTCCATTTCTTGCTTAATGCGTTCACGCATTTCAGCGGCAGCCACTTCATTTTCAATGTCGGCTTGCACACTCACAATCATGCGGCGAATACGGCCCACCCAAGCGCCGGTCATGCGTGCAGCATGCGGCAGTTTCTCTGGGCCGAGCACGACCAAGGCAATGACGGCGAGCAGAAGAAGCTCGCTAAAGCCCACATCAAACATGGGTTATTGGCCCGATTTCTGGTCAGTCGGCTGTTGCACGGGCTGAGCAGGTGGCGTTTGTGCTTGTTGGATCTGAGCGGGCGGCGGGGTTGGCGCAACCGGCTCCTCTTCGCCCTTCATGGATTCTTTAAAACCCTTGATGGCGCCGCCCAAGTCTTTGCCTAAGTTTTTCAGTTTAGAGGTGCCAAAGACCAAAATAACAACGCCGAGTAACAGCAGAATGTGTGGTAGTGAGAGTCCAGACATTTTCTACTCCAAGCCCAAGGGCATACAGGTTAAGAGGATTGACGAGAAGCCTTTTCGGCCAGCCCAGAAAGGTCGAAGCGACGTGACAGTTCTTGCAGCACCGCGTCCGGGTGCACATTAAGCTGACTCAACATGACCAGCGTATGAAACCAAAGATCCGCCGTTTCATAGACCAGCTCGTCGGTGTTGCCACTGTGCTCAGCGTCTTTCGCTGCCAGCAGCGTTTCTGTGCATTCTTCGCCCACTTTTTCTAGGATCTTGTTCAGACCCTTGTGATACAGGCTGGCTACATAGGAGCTGTCTGGCGAGGCTAGTTTGCGCTCGGCCAGCACCGTAGCGAGTTGGCTCAATACATCAGTCATGACGCATAAATCTCATGGGGGTCTTTGTGCACGGCATCTACTACCTGCCATGCGCCATTTTCATAGCGTTGGTAAAAGCAAGATTCGCGCCCAGTATGGCAGGCGATCCCACCTAATTGCTCCACTTGCAGCACCAGCACATCACCATCGCAGTCCAAGCG
>DDPD01000041.1 GCA_002342025.1 Moraxellaceae bacterium UBA2477
ACGCTGGACACTTCGGCCCAGCCATCGGTGGCAACCCAGCCATCTTTGGCATCAATCCCGACAATGACTCGGCCTGGGAATGCCTTACAAGCATCCCGTACGAAGCTCGGCTCTTTCACGGCTTTGGTACCGAGAATCACGTACGACACGCCGGCACGAACATAGGCTTCGATGGTTTCCAGCGAGCGGATGCCGCCGCCGATCTGCACCGGCAGCTGCGGCCAGCGCGTAGCGATGGCGCGAACGATTTCACCATTCACTGGCTCGCCAGCGAAGGCGCCGTTGAGGTCGACTAAATGCAGACGCCGTGCGCCCTGCTCAACCCATTGTGCTGCCACGCCAATGGGGTCATCCGAAAATACGGTGTCGTCTTCCATGCGGCCTTGCTTGAGGCGAACGCAGGCACCGTCTTTCAGGTCAATGGCGGGGATGATCAGCATCAGGGTCTCCAGTTGAGAAAGTTGTGCAGCAGGCGCAGGCCGTCTTTCGCGCTTTTTTCCGGGTGGAATTGCACGGCAAAGAGGTTGCCCTCGGCGATGGCGCAGGAAAACGGCAGACCGTACTCGCACTCGCCGGCGCTCAGCTCGGGACGCTCAGGAACGCAGTAATAGCTGTGCACGAAATAGAAGCGCGAGCCGTCGGCAATGCCGTCCCAGAGCGCGTGTTGCTGCGACTGACGGACATTGTTCCAGCCCATGTGCGGCACTTTAAGGCGCTGCTCGCGCACCGCCGGCACATCGTTGAAAAACCGCACGCTGCCCGGATAGATGCCGAGGCCGTCGACGCCGCTATTTTCATCCGAGCGACCGAGCAGGGCCTGCATGCCGACACAGATGCCGAGCAGCGGCTTCTGCTGCACCAGCTCGCGCACCACGCTGTCGATGCCATGACGCTGCATCTCCGCCATGCAGTCGCGCATGGCGCCCTGACCGGGCAGCACGATGCGATCGGCCGCGCGAATCACCGCCGGATCATCCGTTACCGTGACGCGGGATGCGCCCACCTGCTCCAGCGCTTTCGCGACGGAGTGCAGGTTGCCCATGCCGTAATCGAGAACGGCTACTGAGGTCACAGCGCGACGCTCTTAAAAAACATCACAGCGAGCCTTTGGTCGACGGCATCTGGCCGGCCATGCGCGGGTCGACCTCAACGGCCATGCGCAGTGCGCGACCGAAGGCCTTGAACAGCGTCTCGGCCTGATGGTGCGAATTGCGACCGCGCAGGTTGTCGAGGTGCAGCGTGACGTTGGCGTGATTCACGAAGCCCTGGAAGAATTCGTAGAACAGGTCCACGTCGAACTGACCGATGTGGCTGCGCGTGAACTCGCAGTGCATCTCCAGACCGGGACGGCCAGACAGGTCGATGACCACGCGCGACAGCGCCTCGTCCAGCGGCACATAGGCGTGGCCGTAACGACGGATACCGGTCTTGTCGCCGACCGCTTGTGCGAAGGCCTGACCTAGCGTGATGCCGCAGTCCTCTGCACTGTGGTGATCATCAATGTGGTGATCGCCCTCGCAGACCAGCGTGATGTCGATGAGGCCGTGACGCACGACTTGATCCAACATGTGATCGAGAAAGGCCATGCCGGTACGCAGGTCGCCCTGGCCGGTACCGTCAAGATTCACGGCGGCGCGAATCTTTGTTTCCTTCGTATTACGAACCACTTCCGCGCTGCGTGCGGTCATGCTGAACCCCATCGGCTTGTCGCCGGCTGTATTGGAAGCGGCGATTATAGCCGCACTGGGGCCGACCTAGGTACACTCCGGTGATTACTCAGGAGTCATCATGCCAGTTATAACCCGTGCTCACGCCCTGCCCCTAGATGCTGACTTGCAGCAACGCATGCAAAAATTCGAACCGGAAGTGCCTTTACTCCCGTTGGATAGCGGCGCCACGCTCTATATCGGCTGGTTCAACGATAAGCCAGTGGCAGGTGCTTGGGCCTGTGGCGATACGCAAGGACGGCAATTACTGTACTTTGGGATTCACCCCGCCACACGTGGGCGCGGCGTGTTACAGCGACTGGCCCATGATATGCGCGAGCTCGAGAATGCATCGGGTCGGCGTGTGTTGTCGGCGCAAGATTATTCAGCGCTGGATAGCTGACAAATTTACTGAAAAGTCGTTGTGGACAGGCCGGCGCTGGTTACAATGCCGGCCTGCGTTACGCGGGCGTCGTATAATGGTAATACCCTAGCTTCCCAAGCTAGAGCCGTGGGTTCGATTCCCATCGCCCGCTCCAACTTTTTCGTTGAATCCTAGACCCTCTTAGGCTGCCGCACGATGCATCGCATCAGCTGCCAGCATCGGATCGCCCGTCGCCACAAACGCATCCAACCATGCACGGTAGTTGTGTACGGTAGGAATGTGATTCGGGTGAAAGCCCGGCTTGTAATAGCTGCCGATCATGGGCAAGAGCCGTCCCAAAACGCCTTTGCGTGGGCCAACTAACCAAGGCAGGCCCTTGGCATACATCGTCAGGCGTTCACGCGTGGAGTAGCCATCCATCTTCAACATATGCCACGGTGCAATCACGGTGTAGAGACTGAAGGCTAAAGTGGCGTGAGTCATGGCCGTGACGCGAAGGCCATAGCGGACATTCGCCACTTTCTGCATCACATCAAAGGCCACAGCTTTGTGCTCCATTTCTTCAATGGCATGCCAAGCAAACATGGCGCGCACCCGCGAGTCGGCGCCTTCCAGCATGTCTTTTTCAGCAAAAAACAAATCCGCCATCATGGCGGTGAAATGTTCTAAGGCCGCCGTCATGGCGATGTTGTATTCAGCAGAAAATGTTTGAAGGCGATTTTCCGTGACCTCTTTGGTCTGGCGCGTGAAAGCATCAATGGCGATGCCCTGGCGACGCAGGCGCTCGTTATAACTGGTGTGGACTTGCCCATGCTGACCTTCCTGCATGGTGAAGTCCTTAACGGCTTGCAGCAGCACGGGGTCCGTGATGCGGTCACGGAAAGCTCGCACGGCAGAAATGAAATACCGCTCACCATCCGGAAAGGTCGACTGTACGGCATCGAAAACGCGTGTTTTGAAGGCATCACCTGCCATCCAGTAGCGCGGAATGTCATCGGCATCTAACTGAAAGTCTAGGTTCTTACGAACAACGATGTCTTCTTGGTATTCGGGCTTTGCCATGATGAGTGCTCCTAAGCCATTGGGCTGGAAAGCATGGTATGGCTCACGGGGATATGTTATGGATAAATACGCGACAAGAATGGATAAAAAGACGACAGCATGGCGAATGAGATTGGGTTGCACTTTGTCAGTATTCTGACGCAAGCAGCTGCACGCAGTGGCAGTGATTTGCGTGCGGTATTGGTTGCGCTAAACATGGGGGTGCATACCCGCGAGGGACGCGCCGAGCGCTTTCCGCTCAATATTCTGGTGACGTTGTTTGAACAGCTAGAGGCAAGGTCAAGCAAGCAGCGCTTTGTGTTTGCGCTAGCAGACGCGTTTAATTTTGATGATCAGCCGGCAATTTCTGCACTACTTGCGAGTGCTCATGATCTTCGGCAGCTGCTGCAACTTCTACATTGGGTACCTGAAGTACTGCATCCGGATTTCGCCTTTACTGAAGCGGAAACGCAAGGCTATATGTATATTCGCCCCACCGTTCAGTCAGTGGATCCTCGTTTAAAGGATCATCCCTTATTAATTGAATTGATGTCCGCGGTAACTCTGCGGTTAGCCAAACGCATTGCGCCGAACTTACCCTTAGTGGAGCGCATTCATTTTGCTCATGCTCCCGCTGGCGAGACGGCGGTGTATGAGGCCTACTTTGGGTGCCCGGTTATTTTTAACGCCAACGAAAACGTGCTGATAGGCCATGTGAGTCAATTTGAACAGCCCTTGCCTGGCAGCCTGCCACAGGCCTTCGAGCGCGCTGAGGAAACAGTGCGAGTGAAAATCTTGGGGAATGGGATTAGCCAAACGGTACACATGCAGGCGGCACAATTATTACAACAGCGATTGTCCTTACTCAGTGAAGGCTTGCCCGGACTATCGGCGGCCATGCAGTGTCATCCCCGACGACTACAGCGTGAATTGCAGGCGGCGGGTACAAGCTATGCGGCATTACTTTCGCAGGCGCGCTATGAGCGTGCGACGGTCATGCTGCGAGACCCCGCATTGGACATTGAAAGTATTGCGCTGAAATTGGGTTTTAATGAGCGGCGCAGCTTCACATTGGCGTTCAAGCGCTGGCAGGGCATGACGCCTGCTCAGTACCGACAACAGCAGAAGCCAATGAAAGCAGGAGCGCGTTATGACGAGCGCTAAAATTTGGTTCTGTGGCGATACGCACGGAGGCTTCGGTCATCTGATTGATGCCGTGCGGGCTCAGCGGCCATCAGCCATTATTTTGCTCGGGGATATTCAGACGGATTTGCCCTTGCATCTTCAACTAGCCGAGCTGAATGCGCTGACCCAGGTTTGGTTTATCCACGGTAATCACGATACCGGCAGCGTGACTCACTACGACAACTTATTCACTGGGCCTTGGGCCGATCGTAATTTGCACGGTCGCGTGGTTGAGATTGCTGGGCACCGTGTTGCCGGACTTGGCGGCGTCTTTCGCGGCCAAGTATGGTTTCCGCCGACTCCTTGGCGCTTCGTTAGTGAAGCAGCTTTGTTGGCCGCTTTGCCCGAGCGTGATCACTGGCGTAACGGCCTGCCGCTCAAGCATCGCAGCACCATTTTTCCATTAGCCTTGGCTCAGTTGGCTACACACCGTGCGGATATTTTGGTGACGCATGAGGCGCCCAGCGCACATCCACACGGTTTCTCAGCGCTGGATGAGCTCGCGCAACACTTAGGTGTGAAAGCTAGTTTTCATGGTCATCACCATGACAGTCGCGACTATCGTGCCGACTGGCCTCGTTTAGGCTTTCAGGCCTTTGGTGTGGGCTTTAGGGGTATTTGCGACGAGCAGGGAAATTATGTGCGCGTAGGCGATTAGCCTAATGACATTAGGACGGCTTACGCCATTGCACAGGTTGTTCGGCGCTTTCGGTAGGCGTACATGCCCCACAGGTGTTACAGCCACTGCCGCAGCCCGCATTTGAGAAAGAACCGTTAGGACGATTGGGAGTGAACAGAGTCAGTACGCGCCACAGGCTCCAAGCCAGTAGGCAAGCCACAATTAACCACTGAATGACCACGTTAGCGCTCATGAGAAATACAACGCTAAGCGATAGGTAATGAACGAGGCCAAATAGGCCAGTCCAAAGAGGTAGCCCGTCATGATGCCCACCACTTTCCAAGAGCCGGTTTCGCGACGCACTGTGGCGAGGGTGGATAAACACTGAGGCGCAAAAATAAACCAAACCAGCAGCGAGAGCGCTGTGGGCAGTGTCCACTGGGCGGCAATCAATGAGCCAAGTTGATTGGCTACCAATTCCTCGTTGCCTGAAATGGCATAGACCGTACCTAGCGCCGCTACAGCGACTTCACGTGCGGCGAGACCTGGCACGAGTGCAATAGAAATTTCCCAGCCAAAGCCGATGGGGGCAAACACATGGGCTAGCAATGCACCAAGCTGGCCAGCGAAACTGTAGTTAATGGCAGGCAGGGTCGCACCTTCGGGCGGGGACGGAAACGTGGCTAAAAACCAGAGCAGAATGGTCACCGCGAGAATGATGCCGCCGACGCGCTTAATGAAGATCATGGCACGCTCTTGCAGGCCAATCAGTAAGCTCTTGGGGTCAGGCAGGCGGTAGCTTGGAAGCTCCATCAGCAACGCGTGCTCGCTTCGGTCTTTTTGTAGCCATTTCATGGCAGTGGCCACGAGCAAGGCACTGACGATGCCGCCGAAATAAAGCAGAAACAAGACGATGCCTTGCAGGTTAAACAGGCCGGCAATGGTTTGCGATGGAATGAATGCGGCAATGAGCAGCGTATACACGGGTAATCGCGCCGAGCAGGTCATCAGCGGCGCCACCATGATGGTGGTGAAGCGGTCGCGTGGGTCAGAAATGCTGCGCGTAGCCATGATGCCGGGCACAGCGCAGGCGAAACTCGATAGCAGTGGAATAAAGGCACGTCCAGTAAGACCCGCTTTGTGCATGAGATGGTCAAGCAAGAAGGCTGCTCGCGGTAAGTAGCCTGATTCTTCCAGCATTAAAATGAAGAAGAACAAGATCAAAATCTGCGGCAGGAACACCAGCACTCCGCCTACTCCGGCGAAAATTCCGTCATTCACTAGGCTGTGCAGAATGCCTGGGGGTATCCACTCGGTGGTGGCCTGGCCCAAAGCTGCGATGCCGAGTTCTATGCCGTTCATGAACGGTTCGGCCCAAGAGAACACGGCCTGAAAAATAAAGAACATGATGAGGGCCAGCCAAACTAGGCCAAAGACTGGATGTAGTAGTACGCGATCAAGCGCGTCATCGCGAGCGTCGGTATCGGTGGGCATGACCACGCTGGTGGAAAGCAAGCGACGGACCTCTGCATGCAGGTCGGCATCGGCCGCAAGTACCGCTGGCGCGACGGTGGGTAAGGCTTGATCCAGCGCTGCCGAAACGGCTGCGATGCCGTCATGACGAACAGCAATGCATTCCACGACTTGCACGCCGAGATCGCGGGAGAGCTGTTCTGTATTAATGCGGATACCACGACGCTTGGCGGCATCCATCATGTTCAACACGAGCAGCATGGGGCGGCCCAAGCGTTGAACTTCCAGCACAAAGCGCAAATGTAAGCGCAGGTTGGTGGCATCTGCCACGCAAACAATCAGATCCGGCGGTGCTTCGCCAGCCTGTTCACCTAAGCAGATGGCACGGGTAATAGCCTCGTCCGGGCTGGTGCTGGTGAGGCTGTAGGCGCCGGGCAGATCCAGAACATGTAATGAGCGACCTGAGGGCAGAATGGCGCGGCCTTCCTTGCGCTCAACGGTGACGCCGGCATAGTTTGCGACTTTCTGACGGGTGCCCGTTAACTGGTTAAACAGCGAGGTTTTGCCACAGTTCGGGTTGCCAACTAGGGCGACGCGGTGCGCGAGATCGCCACTCATGCGTTGATCTCCACCAGTACGCGATCGGCCTCTGTGCGACGTAACGCGAAACGGGTAAAGCCAATTTGGACCAATATAGGGTCTTGGCCTACCGGACCGGTAGCCGTGAGACGTACAGATTCACCCGGTACAAAGCCAAGGTCTGCCAGGCGCTGAGCGATGGCATCGTTGCTATAGGCAGCTTCCACGCGCTGCACAGTGGCAGTGGTGTAGCGAGGCAGATCAGACAGGCGCACGGGCACAGGAACTCTAAGTAAAGATGAGAATTATTCTCATGTTTCGAGCGCCAGCTGTCAAATAAACAATGGGCGCGCTACATTTCACGCACACGCATGAGGGATCAGGTCATGAAACGCATTTTGAAGGTCGTCGCAGGGGTTTTTGGCGCGCTATTGCTGTCGGTATCGGCGCTGGCGGCGTATATCGTGTTGGTACTTGATCCCAATGACTATAAGCAGGAATTGGCGTCCGCTGTGAAAAAGAAAACCGACATGGATATGGCGTTGACCGGGAAACTGGCTTGGCAACTCTATCCAAATATCGGCATTAAATTAGGTCAGACCACGCTAACTGATCCCCAGCTAAAAGAAACCTTGGTTGCGGTGCAAGAAGCGGCGGTGTCGGTGCAGCTCATGCCGTTGTTGGCTGGCAAGGTCAATGTCAATGCCGTGCTGCTGGATGGCGCCGTGGTGCGCTTCGTGCAGTACGCTGATGGCAAGACTAGCTGGGACCACTTACTGGAAAAGCTGAAGAGCCCGGAAGAAGAAGAATCGAAAAAGGTCGCTTTTGAGATTGAAACGCTGGATGTGAAAAATACACAGTTGACGCTTGTCGATGAGAAGGCTGGTTTGACGCGCGTGGTATCGAAAGTCGCTGTGCAGGCTCACGATATTGATCCCGATAAAGCGTTCCCCATTAAGGCGCAATTCCAGTTCGCACAAAAAGATGCCGCCGGGAAAGTTTTGCAGGCGGATAATCAAATTGAAACGACGGTTGCGCTCAATCTTGACGCCAAACAGCATGTGCTGAGTGCGCTCAGCGTGAGCAGCCAACTCAGCGGCAATGCTCTGCCAGCGCAAGTAGATATCGTTGCCAAGGCAGAGGAAGTTAAGCTGGATTTGCCGGCACAGCAGCATCTGGTGAAAGCGTTGACGCTGGCGGTGGATTATCGCGATGCCAAACTGAAGCAACCAGCCACACTGAAATTCGCCGGCAATATCAATGCCGATCTTGCCAAGCAAATTATTCAGCTCAGCGGTATTTCGCTGGATGCGCAGTACCAGGATGCTGGCCGTCCTGCGCCGATCACCGCCAAATTGACCACGCAAGGCCAGGTTAATTTGGCCAGTGGTCAGGCCAGCCTGCCCAAGCTAAGCATCAATGCCACTTTGGCAGACACGTCATTGCCGAAAGCCCTGCCGGTGTCGGTCAATACGGCACTGGAAGCTAATTGGAAGACAGGCGATGTGCGTCTGTCATCGCTAGTCGCTCAGCTGGCCGGTGTTCGGGTCGACAGTCAGGTCGCTGTGAAGCTGCCGGCGCTGGCGAGTGGCACCAGCCCGATCAGCAAAGGCATGACCATCAATGGTTCGCTGCAAACCAACACCTTCAATCCGCGACAGCTCATGGCAACGTTAGGTATGGCGGCGCCAGTCACAAAAAGTGCGAACGTGCTTCAGCGTGTCAGCATCAGCTCAGCGATTTCTGGTAATGAAACCCAGGTGCTGGCGAGTAATCTGCGAATCGCGCTGGATGGCAGCAATATCACCGGCGAGGCGGGTGTGCGTGAACTACCTAAGGCTAGACTCTATGCGCGCTTAAATCTCGACCAAATCAATGCTGACAATTATTTGCCGCCATCTGCTGCGCCTTCCGCTGCTAAGGCCGATGCCGAAACGACCAAGAAAGCGGTGGCTGGCCTGCTGCCGGTAGGCTTGTTGCGCAGTCAAAATATTGATGTGGCCCTGAGTGCCGGAGCTCTCGACATCATGACCTACCCCATCCGGCAGTTCCGCGTGGCAGCTACGGCGCGAGGCGGTGTGGTGAATGTCAGCGAGCTGCGCGGCAGCATTTATAACGGCAGCTTCAGCGTGCCCGCCACTATTGATGTGCGTGGTGCCCAGCCGGTGGTCAATCTCAGTCCAAACATCAAAAATATTGATCTTGGCCCTATCGCTAAATCGGCATTGAAGAAGGATGTATTCACCGGCCGCATGAACTTCAACGGCTCGGTGAAAGTGGTCGGTAACGATGCTGATGCGTGGATCAAAAGCGCCCAAGGCCCGAACACCCTGGGTTTAGATAACGGCTTGATTAAGGGCGTGAATGTCACCGATGCGCTGTTTAATGCCTTGGGTCAGTATCAAGCGCTGCTGCCGGCATTGTCCGGCCGAGATGTTGCGACCCTAAAAAGCAAAGTGCGAGACACTGAAATCGTCAGCATGTTGGGCGAGACTAGCCTGAATCAGGGCGTAGTCAGCAACAAGTCCATGAAAGCCGACCTCAAGGACATTCAGGTCGGCGGCAACGGTACCTATAACTTGGTCACTCAAGATGTGGACTACCGATTCCAGCTCAAGCTCGACAAGAAGTTCTGGGGCGCTAAGTACGCGAAAATGGCGGATTATCAGATCCCAGTTCGTTGTAATGGCAATCTCAAGGGCAGTCTGGCCACACTGTGCGGCCTAGACCAGCAGGGCATGCAAGGACTTGTCGCGCAGATGGCTCAAGCCCGTCTGAACGAAGAAGTGGATAAGGGCAAAGACAAGCTTGAAACCAAGCTCAACGAGAAGCTGGGTGAGAAACTCAACCCGCAACAGCAAGAAGCCGTGAAGCAGATCTTTGACCTCTTCAAACGCTGATTTCGCAACGCGCGTACTGGATTGGTTTGACTGCCACGGCCGCAAGGATTTGCCGTGGCAGCAGGCCGTTACGCCCTATCGCGTCTGGGTCTCCGAGATCATGCTGCAGCAGACGCAGGTGGCTACGGTTATCCCCTACTTCGAACGCTTTATGCAGCGCTTCCCCACCCTGATGGATCTCGCCCAAGCCCCCTTAGATGATGTGCTTCATTTATGGACGGGACTGGGCTATTACGCCCGTGGGCGAAACCTGCATAAGGCGGCGCGTCTGGCCGTTTCAGAATATGGTGGGGCATTGCCGGAAGCGGTGGATGACTTGTGCACGTTGCCAGGCATTGGCCGCTCCACCGCAGGCGCGATTCGCTCACTCGGTCATGGTCTGCCTGCCGCCATCCTCGACGGTAATGTAAAGCGAGTTCTTGCTCGGCACGAAGCGCTGGCAGGCGACCCCGCCAAAGCTGACGTACTGAAGCAGTTTTGGGCGGTGGCAGAGGCTTTCACACCGTTACAACGCACCGACAACTATAACCAAGCCATGATGGATTTGGGCGCGACGCTGTGTACACGCAGCAAGCCGGCTTGCGCTATTTGCCCTTTGCAACACAGCTGCAAAGGCCTACACAGCGGGAACCCGACGCAATTTCCTCAGAAAAAGCGTAAGTCTGCGGTGCCAGAAAAGTCAGTCCGATTTTTGATTCGACTCAATGAGCAAGACCAAGTCTGGTTAGAGCAGCGCCCTGCGGTAGGTATTTGGGGCGGGTTGTGGGGCTTCCCTGAGCAAACAATAGAAGCTCCATTAGCTGAAAATACCGAGCAATGGCCGTCGTTCTGGCATGTCTTCAGTCATTTTCGACTGCACATCCATCCTGCCATCGAGCGCGTGAGTCAGGATAACGCGTGGGTCGTTAACGAGGCCTCTGGTCAGTGGGTTACACTGGCACCCCCGCCGGCGGCACTTCCTGCACTGGGTTTGCCGACCCCCGTCCATCAGCTATTACAGCGCTTACAAGCGCTACTGGAGAGCGAAAAATGACGCGATTGGTCCATTGTCGAAAATTGAAGCAAGAGCTCGAGGGTCTGGCCTTCCCTCCCTTTCCCGGCGCTAAGGGCCAAGCCATTTTCGATACCGTCTCTAAAGAAGCTTGGATGCAGTGGCTCAAACACCAAACCATGCTCATTAACGAAAATCATTTGAAAGTTATGGAGCCCAGCGCGCGTCAGTTCCTTGAAGAGCAGCTTGAGAAGTTCCTCAGTGGTGATGATTACGAGCGCCCCAAAGGTTGGGTTCCTGAAAAATGAGTTCGAGCCCAATACGCCCCTCCAGCAGCTCTACTTCCTTAACAGAGTTAGCTGCGACTTATGCTTATATCGCCCCGACCAAAGTGCACTGGGGCGACATGGATGCGCTGGGCCACGTCAATAACGTGGTCTATTTTAAGTATCTGGAAAACACCCGTCTGACGATGATGGAATCGATGGGTATTTTCCCGCGACTGTTTGAGGAAGGTACGGGCCTGGTAATTGCTGACGCGCATTGCCGCTATAAAGCACCAGTGGTATATCCAGACACCCTGCATATTGGCGTGCGTGCTGAGCTAATTGGCGAAGACCGCGTACGTTTTCACTACGCCCTGTTTAGCGAAAGCCTGCAGCGCGTTGCCGCCGAGGCCGAGACCATCCAAGTCTGCGTGAGCCCGCAAACGGGTCGCAAGATTGCCATGCCAGATTGGTTCCGGGAGTCGCTTTCTCGCCTTGCTTGAGGTGTGGATAGCAAAAAGGGGTTTATCTGTTNNAACAGATAAACCCCTTTTTGTATGCAACCGTTTGTGGGCAACACCGCAGCTAGCGGTGTTTAAACCTCAGGTCGTGCGTCGCCCTCAACCGTTGCGTAGGTGTGGAGAGAAAGTATCTGCGGCGGGCATTTTAGCCCGCTGTGGATGCTTTCTCTCCACACAGAGCTATCAGTTGCGGCCTGCGCGCTTGCGCTCGTTCTCGGTCAGATGACGCTTACGGATACGAATCGACTGTGGTGTAACTTCGACCAGTTCGTCGTCTTCGATGAACTCCAGCGCTTGCTCCAACGTGAAGCGGATGGCTGGGGTCAGTACGATGTTTTCGTCAGTACCCGATGCACGAACGTTGGTGAGCTGCTTGCCCTTAGTCGGGTTCACGGCCATGTCGTCGCCACGAGCGCAAAGGCCGATGACCATGCCTTCGTAAACTTCGGTCTGCGGGCCGATAAACATGCGGCCGCGTTCCTGCAGGTTCCACAATGCATAGCCGAGAGCCGTGCCTTGAACCATCGAGATCAACACACCGTTCTGACGCTTGGCCACGTCGCCGGATTTAACCGGGCCGTAGTGCGAGAAGCTTGAAGTCATGATGCCGGTGCCGGAGGTCATGGTCAGGAATTCGGAACGGAAGCCGATCAGACCGCGTGATGGCACGGTGGCCTCGATGCGGATACGACCCTTGCCATCAAGAATCATGTTGGTCATGTCGCCTTTACGCGAACCCATTTGCTCCATGACGCCGCCTTGGTGCTGTTCTTCGACGTCAAAAATAACGTTTTCGAACGGTTCGCACTTAACGCCATCAATGATCTTGAAGATCACTTCAGGACGCGACACGCCCATTTCGAAGCCTTCGCGACGCATGTTTTCGATCAGAACCGAGAGATGCAGCTCGCCACGACCCGAAACCTTGAAGCGGTCTGGGCTATCGGTAGGCTCAACACGAAGTGCCACGTTGTGGATCAGCTCTTTATCCAAGCGGTCCTTGATGTTACGCGAGGTCACAAACTTGCCTTCGCGACCGGCGAATGGCGAGTTGTTGACCTGGAAAGTCATGTTCACGGTGGGCTCATCCACGCTCAGCTGCGGCATGGCTTCCACGCAAGTTGGGTCGCACAGCGTATCGGAGATGCCTAGCTTTTCAATGCCGGTGATGCAGACGATGTCGCCGGCTTCTGCTTCTGGCACTTCAATACGGTTCAGGCCGTGATAGCCCATGATCTGCAAAATACGACCGTTGCGCTTATTGCCTTCGTGATCAACCACGACCACCGGTGTGTTGGTCTTGACGCGACCACGGGTGATACGGCCAATACCGATAACGCCAACGTAGCTGTTGTAGTCCAGCGAGGAGATCTGCATCTGGAACGGGCCGTCGCTGTTGACGGGCGGCGGGCTAACGCGATCAATGATGGTTTGGAATAGGGCGGTCATGTCGGTGCCGAGCTTGTCCGCTTCGAAACCGGAGATGCCATTCAGACCTGAGGCGTACACCACCGGGAAGTCGAGCTGTTCATCGGTGGCGCCGAGGTTGTCAAAGAGTTCGAAGACTTGGTCCATAACCCAGTG
>DDPD01000083.1 GCA_002342025.1 Moraxellaceae bacterium UBA2477
GGCGGCTCCATCGTGATTGACCCGACCGAAGCCTTGGTGTCTATCGACATCAACTCCTCGCGCGCCACCAAAGGCAGCGACATCGAGGAAACCGCACTCAATACCAACCTCGAAGCGGCCGACGAAATCGCGCGCCAGCTGCGCCTGCGCGACAGCGGTGGCCTGGTCGTCATCGACTTCATCGACATGACGCCACCTAAGCACCAGCGCATGGTTGAAGACCGTCTGCGTGATGCCTTGGCGATGGATCGTGCTCGCATCCAGATCGGCCGCATTTCCAAGTTCGGCTTGCTCGAGCTCTCGCGTCAGCGTCTGCGTCCATCGCTGGAAGAAGCGACAGGCCTAGTCTGCCCGCGTTGCAACGGCACTGGCGTGATTCGCGATGTGCGCTCGCTGTCGCTGTCCATCATGCGTCTGATCGAAGAAGAAGTACTGAAAGACCGCACGGCGCAAATCAACGCGTCGGTGCCTGTCTCGGTTGCCACCTTCTTGCTCAACGAAAAGCGCAAAACGCTGGCCGATCTGGAAGCTCGCAGCAAAGTGCGCATCCTGATTTTGCCGAACCCACACATGGAAACGCCGCACTACGAAGTCACACGCCTGCGTGATGACCAAGTCGAAGAAGGCGATGAAGATATCGCCAGCTTCAAGATGGTAGAACGCATCCAGCCACCCGCCCTTGAAGTCGTGCTGGAAGCCGTTGACGGCGACGCGCCTAAGCGTCAGGTCGCTGCGGTACGCAATATCCAGCCACAGACGCAAGCGCCAGCACCACGCGAACAACAACCCCGCGAAGCACAAGCTCCTAGCCGTGACACCGGTGCCGCACGCGATACGGCCAGCCGTGAAATCGGCGGTGGACGTCAACAACGCCCAGGTCAGTCCGGTCGTGGTGCACCTGCCGTGGTGGCAGCACCCCAGCCTACAGGCTTTATGGCCTGGCTAAAGGGCCTGTTTGGCGTCAAGCCAGAGCCGGTGCCAGCACCACAGCCAGAGCGTCGCCCCATGAACTCACGTGGCAACGCACAGGGTCAGGGTCAGAACCGTCCGCAACGTCAGGGTCAAGGCCAAGGCGGTCAGGGCAATCGCAATCCTCGCAATGGTGATCGTGGCAATCGTCAGAACCTGGAAGTGCAGTCCGTTGGCGGCCGCAGCCAGATTGATAAGCCACTGGAAGCGACTCCTGCCGTTGCGCCTGCAGAGCGCGCACCGCGCCCGCCCCGTGAGCGGCAGCCGCGCGCACCACGCCCACCGCGTGAAGCAGTAGCGATTGATGAAACACTGGTTAACGAAACGGTCGTTGTGGCTGATGATGCCGTTGTCGGTGAAGCGGGTGTTGCACCGGCTGTAGCAGCCGAAGGCGGCGAGCGTCGTCGTCGCAACCGTCACCCTGCGCGCCGTCAGCGTGGTCCGCGCGAGCGCGACCCACAGGTGCTAATCGATGCTGGCCTGCCCGTGCCGGGCGAGTCGCAAGCCGACGCATCCGTAGCAGCAGTTGAAACGGTTGCCGTTGAAACCACTGCCACTGAAGTCGTTGCCGAAGCAACGGTAGCTGAGACAAGCCTCATCACAACAGAAACGACAGCACCCGAAGTCATGAGCGACGTTTCGGTAGCGCCCGCTGCTGAAGTGGCTGCAACACCTGCTGAAGTTGTGACTGAATTGGCTGCCGCCACTGAAGTCGAGCCAGCGCCTGTGGTTGAAGCTGCTCCTGTAACAGCTGTTGCCGATGAAGTGATTACTGCTGTTGCAGCAGAAACAAAGGCTCCCGCTATTGAAGTTTCGGCTGAAGTTGTGGCTGAAGCTGAAATCTCTGAACCAGCACCAATCATTGCAGAAGCTCCGACTGAGACTGCTGCGCCTGCGCCTGAAGCAGCCACTGACATCGTTGCCAGCGAAACGCCTGAAACTAATAGCGCAGACGAAAGCAAGGCCCCACGTCGTGCCAGCAATGACCCACGTGTTCGTCGACGCTTACAGCGTGAAGCCGAAGCGCGCGCCAAAGCTGAACTAAAAGCTGAAAGCGAAGGCTCACAGAGCTAATCCGCCAGCGGATTAGCGAATAGCAAAAAGCCCCAAAAATGGGGCTTTTTGCTTTCTGACGATGGCCTGATGTGAAGTTAGTTTACAAGCCCCCAGATCACTGGCTCCTGCTCCAGCACCACCCCAAACTTATCCAGCACACTGGCGCGAACATCTGCCGCTAACTGCAGTAATTGTGCACCTGAGCCGCCGCCACGATGAATCAGCACCAGGGCCTGCCTATCATGAACGCCTACAGCGCCTTGATTGCGACCCTTCCAGCCTGCCTGCTCGATAAGCCAGCCCGCTGCCAATTTCACACCAACCGTCTGCGGATAGCTAACCAGGCCGGGAAACCGCAGGCGCAGCTCATCCGCCTGCGTTACCGCCACCACCGGATTTTTAAAGAAACTGCCCGCATTACCTAATTTAGTCGGATCTGGCAGCTTACTCTGACGAATAGCAATGACTGCATTAGCAACAGCTCTCGGCGTCACTTGCACAATACCAAGTCGTTCAATTTCGCGACGTATATCGCCATAATCGAGTCGTATTGTGGGTTTTCGCGACAATAAGAAGCGAACTTTCGTAATAATGTAGCGACCCGGCGCCCGCGACTTAAACAAACTGTCGCGATAGGCAAAGGCACACGCCGCAGCCGCCAATTCCACTCGCGCGCCAGTCAGTCGATCAATCGCCGTCAGCGAATGCATCACATCCGCTATTTCAACTCCATAGGCGCCAATGTTCTGAACGGGCGATGCACCCACAGAGCCCGGAATCAGCGACAAATTTTCCAGCCCCGAGAAACCCTGATCGATAGTCCACTGCGTAAAGGCATGCCAGTTTTCACCCGCACCAGCCTCAACTAGCACAGCATCTCCGTGCGTAGACAACACTTTCCGCCCCATCAGGCAAGGCTGAATCACCAGCGCCGGCACATTGCCTGCCAACACCAAATTACTGCCGCCACCCAAAATCTCGACGGGCATACGCTGTGCCGTAACCGAGCGCAACACGTGCAAGAGAGCCGCTTCATTACTGACTTTCGCGAGAAACCGCGCGCGCGCCGGCAAGCCCAAGGTATTGAGTCGGGTGAGATCGGCATTTTCAATAAATGTCAGCTCAGCAGCCACAGCCAAATACTCCCTGCGTTTTCAATAATGAGCGTAATAGCTGCGTACACGCCGTTTCGACCTGATCTAAGACCTGCTCGAAGCCCTCAGCACCGCCATAGTAGGGGTCTGGAACATCCCCCCCCTGCAGCTCGGGGTGATGGTCGAGCAGTAACGATAAACGTGCCTTGACTGATTCGCCCGCCTGCAAGCGGAGGCGCTTAACTTCGGCTAAATTGGCCGCATCCATCGCGATAATGTGGTCAAAATCGGCGAAATCTTCCACTTTCACTTGTCGCGCTCTTAATGCTGACAGATCATATCCACGCACACGCGCATGCTGCTGTGATCGGGCATCCGGGGCTTTACCCTCATGCCAGGCTGCCGTGCCTGCCGAGTCCGCCTGAATCAAACTCTGCCAACCGGCCTGCTCCACTTGGCGCTTAAATACCGCCTCGGCGGTGGGCGAGCGACAAATATTCCCCAGGCACACAAACAGGATACGGACAGGTTTTTCAGTGCTCACGCGAGACGTCACACCGATCGAGAAGCGAGCTGCGCGGCCATGACGACACGGACACGATCCAGATCGGCCTGCGTATCAACCCCGGGCGGCAACTCAACGGCTGCCACACCGACATGAATCTTCACGCCTTGATATAACGCGCGAAGCTGCTCCAACGCCTCAACTTGCTCGATCAGTGCCGGTGGCCACGACACATAGTCATGTAAGAAGCCGACGCGGTAAGCATAAATACCGAGATGGCGCAGATAGAGCGACAGCGCTTCGGGCGGGAGCTGCTCACGACTCTGCGCAAAAGCATCCCGCGCCCAGGGCATGGGGGCACGGCTGAAATAGAGCGCGTGATCACTCGCATCGCGCACAAGCTTGACGATATTCGGATTAAACAGTTGCTCGGCGCTATGAATGGGCTCGGCTAGCGTGGCAATGCTCGCGGCCGACGCTTGCATTAGGTTTTCCGCTACCTGATTGATAACCGCGGGCGGAATCAGTGGCTCATCGCCCTGCACGTTCACCACGATGTCATCGGCAGCCCAATCAAAATGCGCCGCCACCTCCTGCAAACGATCGGTGCCCGAGGTATGATCCGCACGGGTCATCACCACCGGCGCGCCCAACTCGCGCAATACCGCCTCAATGCGCGGGTCGTCGGTGGCAACCACCACATCACTGGCTGCACTCTGCAGAGCGCGCTCGTAAACATGCACCACCATGGGCTTGCCGCAGATATCGAGCAAGGGCTTGCCGGGCAAGCGACTGGAGCCAAAACGAGCAGGAATAACGACACGAAAGCTCATGGTAGGCTCCTTAGAAGCTGCCGCGACTGGGCGGCAAGGTTTCATCCAGCGTTAAGCGGCGAGCCTCGCCTTCCAACATGACGGGAATACCTTCACGAATCGGAAATGCCAAGGCATCGGCTCTGCAGATCAATTCGGCTTGCTCCGGGACATACTGCAAAGGCCCTTTGCATAGCGGACAGGCCAAGATCGTGAGTAATTTTTTATCCAACATGAGGCTTTCTCCAAGTGGCTAGGCGCTGTGTCAGTGCCTGCCAAAAACTGTCGGGCAGAATAGCCTGAACCGGCACATACCAGCTATTAGGCGGCGCAATTTCGGCGCATTTCACCGCATCTTTTTCCGTCATAACCACGGGTGCAGGCGGGCTAAACTGCAAATCCTCGGCGCTGTAGGCGTGGTGATCAGGAAAGGCATGCGGAATAGGCTGAAAGCCCTGCTCCGCAAGCAAGGCAAAAAAGCGCGGTGGATGACCAATGCCGGCAACAGCATGCACATGACCTGCTGTTGGCACGGGCAGAGACGGGTTAACACCAACAGGCTGCCAAGGTGCAGCCTGAAGCGACAGGGTTATGGCGGACGCGGGAGCGGCTCCCGAAGCACGCCAAGGGCCGTTTACTACCACGAAGTCGACAGTTTCTAATCGCGCTAAGGACTCACGCATCGGGCCGGCGGGTAAACGCCAAGCTGAACCGAATCCGCGTTGCCCATCCACGACGGCAATTTCGATATCCCGTGCAAGGGCATAGTGTTGTAAGCCGTCATCGCAAATCACCACATTGCAATCACTGGTCGCGAGTAAATGCTGCACACCACGAGCACGCAAGGGGTCAATCACCACCGGTGCCTGTGAACGACGCGCCAGCAAGAGTGGCTCATCGCCCACCTTGCTAGCACAAGCATCCGCCTCTACACGCTGGGGATACTGCGCGCCTTTACCGCCATAACCGCGACTGACAATGCCGGGTCGCCAGCCGTGCTGACGAAGTTGCTCAACCAACGCTAGGGTGAGTGGTGTTTTGCCGGTGCCACCAACCGAAATATTACCGACCACAATGACTGGCACCGGAGCCCGCCAAGCACGAAGCCCGCCCCAGCGATAAGCCAGCCGGCGCAGGCCAGCCACTGCCATAAAGAGCCAGGCCAGCGGGATCAACAAGGCAAACAGCAGATGCCCTTGATACCAACGTTCTGCCCAGTTTTTGGGCGACGCGACAGAGTCCTTAGCCTCAGGCGGCATGGCCACCCGTATCCTCTTCACTAAAGTGACGGCTATGCAGCTGGGCATACATGCCTTCACGCGCCAGCAGCTCACGGTGCGTGCCCTGCTCAATAATTTCGCCGGCATCCATGACCACGATCCAATCGGCGTTTTCAATGGTGGACAAACGGTGCGCAATCACAAGGGTTGTTCGCCCTTCCATGACTTTCTCTAAGGCGGCTTGGATATAGAACTCTGACTCATTATCGAGCGCACTCGTGGCCTCATCGAGAATCAGGATGGGGGCGTTTTTAATTAATGCGCGTGCAATCGCCAAGCGTTGGCGCTGCCCTCCGGATAGCTGCACGCCATCTTGACCAATTCGCGTGTCATAACCGTTGGGCATGGCTCGAATGAACTCATCGGCAAAGGCCATTTTAGCCGCTTCAACGACCGCCTCTTGAGGCAAGTCACGGAATGCGCCATAGGCGATGTTGTTGCTTACGGTGTCATCAAAGAGAATGACTTTTTGCCCCACAGAGGCAATTTGCTGGCGCAACTCACTGATGGGGTATTCATTGATGGGATGGCCATCAATCAAAATATCGCCGGCTTGCGCATCATAAAAACGCGGCAATAAATTCACTAAGGTGGTTTTACCCGAACCAGAGCGCCCCACAATAGCCACGGTCTGCCCGGCTTTGACCGTCAATGAAAAGTCTTTCAAGACGGGATGGTTGGGCTCATAAGCAAACTGCACATGCCGAAACTCCACATCGCCCTGCAAGCGCCCGATGGCCCGCGTGCCACCCGAGGGTTCCGCAGGCTCATCTAGCACTTCAAACACGGATTGTGCCGCGGCAATACCGCGCTGCAGCTTTTCATTGACTTCAGTCAGCGACTTGATGGGCTTGGCCAACAGGCCAGCAGCGGTGATGTAGGCAATAAATTCGCCCGGCGAGGTGCCCTGCATGATGTCGGGACGTAATGCGACCCAAACTACGCAGGCCATTGCTATCGACATGAGGAGCTGAACCAAGGGCGTACTCACCGCGCTGGTCACCACCATTTTCATGCCTTGGCGTAAGTTTTCCTGAGAGGCTCGATTAAAGCGCCCCAACTCGAACGGCTCGCCACCATAGGTTTTGACCACCTGATAACCCGTGATGGTTTCATTGGTAATGTGGTTCACATCGCCCATGGTGTTTTGCATGCGCTTAGCCAGCTTACGGAAACGCTTACTCGCCGTGCGTACCAACAGTGCGGCAAACGGCCCCACCAGCAACAGTGACAACGACAGACGCCAGTTGGTGTAGAGCAAATAGCTAAACAGGCCAATCACAATCGCGCCTTCGCGAACGATGGTTTTTAGCGCCTCGGTGGCAGCCGCGGTGACTTGCTCAACGTTATAAATTAGCTTCGCAGCGATATGGCCAGGCGAGTTGTGGTGATAAAAACTAGCCGGCAACTTCAGCAGCTTGGTAAACAAGTCCATACGCAGGGCATACACCACATGGCGCGAGACCATGGACATGTAGTACGTGCCAATAAATGAGCCCACGCCGCGAACAAAGAAAATGCCCACGATAAGGAAAGGGATCCAGTCTTTAGCGGTCTGATCTTTGTTCTGAATGGAATCAATAATGTATTTCAGTAATTGCGCAGATGCCCATTCAGTTTGCGCATTGATGATAAAACCCACCACGGCGAAAGCAAAAAACTTCCAATAACGCCGGGTATAGCTCAATAAACGCTTATAAGACTCCCAGCTTGTGGCGGGCGGGGTTGGTGGCGCGGCAGTCACTTCATCGGTCATGAAAAAGCCTTATTGCGATTGAGGTTTGGCATCACGCGTGCCAATACCCAGAGAACGAAAACCCAGCTGGCCGGCAATGTCCATGACGGTCACTACGGCTTGATGCGGCGCCTGACCATCGGCGGAAATTACAAACGGCTGGTCACGCTGATTGCCGGCTGCTGATTCAATCGCCTGACGAATGTCGTCAGCCTTCGTGGAAGCCAAGGGCTGACCATTGATGGCATAGTGACCACGAGAATCAATAGACACCTCCAGTGCCTTGGCCACCGGCTTGCTGGCCCCGGCATCGGCTTGCGGGAGCTGAATTTGCAACTTGCCAGTCTTAGCAAAGGTGGTAGACAGCATGAAAAAAATGATCAGAAACAACAGACAGTCAATCATCGGCGTGAGATTGAGCTCCAGCGGCTCCTGAGACGGACGGCGCAGTTTCACGCGCCACCTTCACGAATATCGACTTCACGATCACCGTGCAGCATGTCCACCAGCTTCACCGCCTGCTGCTCCATGTACACCACTAGCGACTGGATATGGCGCAGGTAGTAACGGTGCAGAATCATCGCCGGAATGGCCACGCCAATGCCTGCCGCCGTTGTCACCAAGGCCTTGGAGATGCCGCCAGCCAGCGCCGTGGGATCGCTGATGCCGCCGCTGGTGACCACCAGAAACGCCTCGATGATGCCAACCACCGTGCCGAGCAGGCCCAGCAAGGGCGCGATTTGCGCAATGGTGCCGAGTAGCGTCAGGTAGCGCTCCATTTCATGCACCACGGCCGACGCCGCATCTTCGATGCTTTCCTTCATGATGTCACGACCATGCCGCGCATTGATCAGGCCGGCGGCCAGCAGCGCGCCCAGCGGCGAGCCCATCTGCAGACGCAGCAGTGCCTCGCCCTTGAGCTCGCCACTTTGTAATTGCGTCCAGACATCCGCCAGCAAGTTTTTGGGCGCGATGCGACTACTGCGCAGCGTCCACGCACGTTCCAGAATAATTGCCAGCGCCAACACCGAGGCAATCAGCAAGGGAGCCATTAGCCAGCCACCCGATTTAATCATTTCCCACACAGGGCACACTCCCGAGGGCTAAGCCCATTTCCGATGGGGCTACTCTACGGGAACACGTGAAGTGCGCCAAGGCTTGCGCGACCTGCGGCACTATGTTCTGGCCAAAGCCAATAATGCGCTTGTTGTACTCGCCAGCGCTGTACGTCCGGCCAATGCTGGGTAGGCACGATGTCATATAAGAGCGCTCCGGTAGCATCGCTACGCCAACCGTTTATGCCCCGCACCTGCAATCGTTGTAACACCACTTTTGCCGGATGTTTGAAGCGATTGCGATACCCTACCGCAGCAATGACCTCTTTAGGCCGAACTGCATCGAGCAACGTGGCCGTGCTGGAAGTTTTACTGCCGTGGTGACCTAACACTAGCAAGTCGGCCCTTAAACGCTGCACCGGGGTTTCTGCGACCAACTGCAATTCCGCCACGGCCTCTAAATCGCCCATGATCAAGACCACGTGCTCACCCGCTTGCACTCGCAGTACGCAGGACTGATTGTTGTCACCAGCAACGACGATATCCGGGCGGGGCCAGAGCACGTCAAATTGCACTCCTTCCCAGCGCCAGCGTTGTCCTGCCCAGCACGGCGTATGGCGCGCAGGAGCATCTAGCACCGAAGGCCAAACGCCTAGGACCTGTTTGACTGGCATAGCCGCCAACACACTGGCGCCGCCACCGGTATGATCTAGATCATCATGACTAAAAATTAAGCGATCGAGAGACGTAATGCGCGCCTCTCGCAGGGCCGGCAAAATCACGCGAGAGCCTGTATCGGCATTGGGCCCAAAGCTGGGCCCGGTGTCATACAGCAACTGATGATGCCGCGTCTGTAACACCACCGATAAGCCCTGCCCCACATCGAGCAAGATCATACGAACAGCCCCCATGGGCGGTAACGCCTGCGGCCAAACCACCCAAGCGAGAGGAAAAATAAGCCACAGTCGACCCGGCATGGCCCTTGGCATCAGCATGAGTATCATGACTAGCGCCAAGCCCCACGCACTGCCAGAAGGCAACGCAAAAGACTGCCAAGCACCAGGAAGCGCTGCTGCCCATTCCAACAGCGTAATGAGATGCTGCATGAGCTGAACGGCCAGCCACCAACAGGCCGCTATAAGTGCCGGCCAAGGCCAGCACACCAAGCCCAGCATGCTTAAAGGCACAACGGCGAAGGTAATGACCGGAATGGCGATGAGATTGACCGGAAAACTCACCCACGAAACGCGACTAAAAATGGCTAAGGACAAGGGCAACAAACCCCATGTTGCTAGCCATTGGGCACGCAAGGCAGCACGCCATCCGCCCTCTTCGCCCAAGGGCATGCCGGCGGCCATCAACAGCCCTACCGCGCCAAACGATAGCCACAGTCCAACACTGTGAACCGCCAAAGGATCCCATAACAGCACCACGGCCAGTGCCGTCATCCAAATCTGCGGCCCACTAAACTGACCCGGCAGCCAGCGCATCAGCAAAATCACCGCCAACATAAACAAGGTGCGCTGTGCAGGCACTTCGGCACCCGCCAGCAACACATACGCTGCCGCCACCAGCCAACCCACTAGACCGCTCAGGCGCAGTGCCGAGCAATACTTTGCAGCAGTAGGGATTCGTCGCCACAAGCGCTGAAAGAGATATCCACTTAGCCAGGCAACTAAGGTGATGTGCACACCCGAAATGGCAACTAAGTGCGTGACCCCAGTGCGCGCATAACGCTCCCATGACGCCGGGCTAATGCCCACGCGGTCACCAGTGAGCAAGGCCAAAACGGTACCTGCGGCATCCCTTTGGAGCGGAAATTCACCGAGTAAGCGCTGACGGATCTGCCATCGCCAGAGATCAATGGACGGTGTTGCAAGTGCTAAACGATGGCCATCACGCAGCCAACCTGTGGCCGACACACCTTCAGCGTGATGCCAGCGCTCCACATCAAATCCACCAGGATTTTGCAGGCCGTGGGGTCGCTTTAACTTGACTTGAATACGCCAACGTTCGCCAGGCAAAGGCATTGCGTCGGCTCGCCAGCTCAGCTGCCAAAGTGCTTCTTTATGAAGACATTCCGTAGGAGTTGACTGGACGCGATCAGGCCTAAATCGGAAGCGAACCCCCAAAGGCTCTGCTGGCTCAGGCAACCCAACTATGACGCCATTCACCGTCAGCAGCTGCCCCTCACAGGCGCTAGGAATGCGTGTATCCAGTTGTAGGCGCGCTGCCTGAGTTGCACACAAGATGCCCAAGCTCAAGGCAGCACAACCGGCAAGCAGATGTTGGGGCCGAAAATACAGGATAACTAAAGCCAGCAAGGCGAAGCCTATGGTCAGTTCTGTCGAAGGCAACTCTGACCAAAACCACAAGCTGAGATGTCCGAAAATCCAACCCAATAAACATGCCGTACTCAAACGAATACTGACTCGCACAGCCACACTCCTTGTGACATCGCAAAACGAATCCCTGGCGTTGTTCGCCTGCTCGTGTTGCTTTAGTCAGTGTAGACTAGGCTCTCCGCTCTCGCTTGTTGGAAGCTGCTTTACCATGCCAAAAGCCCTGATTCGCCGCTATTTGCCCTCACCCGACAAAATCCGTGCGCAAAAATCTTTGGGCTTCTTGCGGCACCGATTAGGCGACCCCAGTGTTTGGCATCTCAATCGGCGCTCTGCTTCTTTGGCCATGTTTTGGGGCCTGTTTTTTGCTTTTATGCCCATGCCATTTCAAATGGTGCCCGCCACGCTAACGGCGCTGGCTCTGCGCATTAATTTGCCTATGGTCTTGGTGCTGACCTGGCTGACCAACCCCATTACGATCTTGCCGTTTATGTATGTTGCCTACGCAACGGGCAGTTTAATTCTGGGCGTACCGATGCTGAGCTGGTCCGACATGGAGGGCTTATTGGCTACCATGATCTCGCTAGACATCAACTCAACCACAAGCAGCGTCAATGCACCGATTAAGCCTTTTTTGGTCGGCACGGTGCTCTTGGGTGTGGGATTCGGCAGCCTCGGTTATCTGGGGATGCAGGTGTATTGGCGCTGGCATGTTGCCAAACAATGGCAGGCACGCTCCGCTCGGCGCGCGCTGACGCAGCGCACTTAAGGTCTACTCTGAGGCCACGAGCTGGCCTTGCTCCAAGCGCAGGCGTCTGTCCATGAGCGAAGCTAAGCGCTCTTCATGGGTGACAATGACAAAGCTGGTTTCTAAGTCCTTGTTTAGCGAAAGAATCAGGTCATGAATTTGTTCAGCGGTATCTCGATCGAGATTGCCGGTAGGTTCATCCGCTAAAACCACCGCTGGTTGGGTCACCAGCGCGCGCGCTAAGGCCACACGCTGACGCTCGCCACCTGAGAGTTGCGCCGGGGTATGTCCGCCACGATCTGCCAAGCCCACACGCGCCAACAAGTCATCTGCCCGCTGCTGTGCCTCACGTACCGACAGGCCACCGATGACACACGGCAACGCCACATTTTCACGTGCGGTAAACTCTGGCAGCAGATGATGCAGCTGATAAACAAAGCCTACATGTCGATTACGCAACTGGCTCCGCTTCGCTTCGCTGGCATGGCTAAAGGGCTCACCGAGCAATTGCACGACGCCTTGTGAGGGCTGTTCTAAACCACCCAATAAATGCAGCAGCGTGGTTTTACCCGAGCCCGAGCGCCCTACGATGGCAACACATTCGCCCCGCTCAATATGAAAGGAGACGCCGCGCAAGACGTCGATGGCTTGCGGGCCCTCGCGAAAACATTGACTCAGGTTTTCTGCGCTTAACACCCACGAATTACTCATAGCGTAATGCCTCCGCCGGCTGAACGCGCCCTGCTTGATAGGCGGGATATAAGGTGGCGAGGAAACTCAAAATAAAGGCGGTGATACTGACCCAGACCACATCACTGATCACCAGCTCAGTCGGTAGATAGTTCACAAAATAGGCATCAAACAAATGTACCCCGGAGACCCGCTCATAAAACGCCGCCAGGTCACTGACGGTGAGGGATAAGGTCACACCCAGCAGCATACCCGCCAGCGTCCCACCCAATCCGATAGCCGTGCCTTGCACCAGAAAAATACGCTGAATCATGCGCGGGGTTGCCCCCAAAGTCCGCAGAATGGCGATATCCGAGCGCTTGTCATTAACCACCATGACCAAGCTGGACACGATGTTAAAAGCTGCTACTGCAACAATCAGCAGCAACAGCAAAGACATGATGGTCTTTTCCATTTTAATTGCGTTGAACAAGCTGCCCTGGGTTTGCGTCCAGTCATTGCCGTAGAAAAAGGGCGGCAACTTAGCTAGCAAGCGCTCGTTAATGGCGCGAGCCTGAAATAGGTCATCGACTTTTAAACGCACGCCTTGGACCTTGCTGCCAATGCGTAAGAGCTTGCCGGCATCGGCATAGTGAACATAGGCAAGTAAGCCATCGACCTCAGCACCGACCTTGAATATTCCCGTCACGGTGAAGCGTTTGAAGCGCGGAATAACGCCCGCCGCACTGATTGTCGCCTCGGGCAACACCAAGGTAATGGGGTCGCCCACGGCCACGCCCAGGCTGTTCGCCAGTTGTTGGCCAAGTACGATGCCAAAATCCCCATCGCGCAAGGTGGCCATGCTGCCTTGCACCATGAAGTCGTGCAGGATAGATACTCGCTGCTCACGCGCCGGCTCAATGCCCGTAATCATGGCGCCGCTAACTTGGCCATTCGCCGTCAGCATGCCTTGAACTTGCGTCATGGGAGCCGCTGCAATAACGCCCACGGTGCTTTCGGCAATTTGTACGAGCTTAGGCCAATTTTGCAGAGGCTCACTCGACGTAATGGTTGCTTGTGGCACCATGCCGAGAATGCGTTGCTTCAGTTCGCGATCGAAGCCGTTCATTACCGACAGCACGGTAATCAAAACGGCTACGCCCAACATCAATCCAATCATGGAACTGAGCGACATGAAGGAGATGAAGCGTTCGCGGCGGCGAGCACGCGTATAGCGCAGCCCGATAAAAACAGAGAGTGGTTTAAACATGATGGTGGCGATTAGACCACAGCTCCTGATCAGCGTCACACGGCTTTAACGAAGATAGCTACACTATCGTTCACTACGCAATGATCACTTACAACGGTTGATATTATAGATGCTCATTATTGGACACCGTGGCGCTCGCGGCGAAGCGCCGGAGAACACCCTGAGTGGCTTCCGACACTTACACAATTTAGGTGTCCGTGCGGTGGAGTTTGATATCCAAGTCAGCGCCGACAACGAGCTGGTGGTGATTCACGATGCCGATGTGCAGCGCACCAGTCTCGGCTCAGGCAGCGTGCATGAACTGACCGCACGGGCGCTTTCAGATCTCGATGCCAGCCATAAGCATTTCCCGCAATGGCCAACACGTGAAGGCATCCCCCGGCTAACCGACGTGCTGACCCTGCTGGCTGACTTCACCCACATCGAATTGGAAGTGAAAGCTCGAACCCCAGAACATGAGGCGGTGGTGCGCGAAAAGCTACCACAGCTTTGGGATCAACATCAGTTGGCAGGACGAGCACGGACCACGTCGTTTAACCCCCGATATTTACAGAGCATGCTGATAACAGCGCCCCACATTCCTCGCGGATTCTTATTCGAAGCAGACTTTGCCGGTGATGCCATCCAATTAGCGCAAGCCGTGGGCGCCAGTTCGCTTGGGCCGCATCACAGTCGCTGCTCGGCAGAATTGGTGGCTCAAGCCCATGCTGCGGGCTTAATGGTATCCACGTGGACGGTAAACGATGCCGACCGAGCCCACGCGCTGGCTGAGATGGGCGTCGATGGACTAATTACCGACATCCCCACTCAGGCGCTGAGCTGGTTTATTTAATCGGCAACGACCTTAGCGAGCTGCTGTTCTAGGCACCATCATGCGGGTAGGTGCAGGCTGACGACGCGCTTGCTCATAGAGCGGCATGACCTTAGGAATAGCGGCCTGTAAATTGGCAATACGCTCGTTGCTCGAGGGGTGGGTACTGGTAAACGAACCTTGGCCGCCCCCAGTGGCTTGCGCCATTTTTTGCCACAAGCTGACCGAGGCATTGGGGTTAAAACCGGCTCGCGCTAGCAACTCTAAGCCCATGATATCGGCCTCAGACTCTTGGCCACGGCTGTGCGGTAACGTCAGTGCGAGCTGCGCAGCGACCTGCACCATCTGACCCGTAGAGGCCGACATGCCCGTTATCGCGCCTAGGAGACCTAGTCCGGTTTGTTGTGCATAAGCTTGCGACATGCGCTCCCGGCCATGCTCACGTAGGGCATGCGCCATTTCGTGCCCCATGATGGCTGCAATCTCGTCATCGGTCAGTTTGAGCTGATTGATGATGCCCGTGAAGAACATGATTTTCCCACCGGGCGAGCAATAGGCATTGAGCTCATTGCGCGTCTCGAGATTCACTTCCCACTTCCATCCGGAAGCATCCTCTCTAAATACAGCGACCTGCGGAATCAAACGGTCAGCAATGCGGCGAATACGCTCTAGATTGGCCTTATCGGTATTTAATGAGTTTTTGCCACGGGCTTTCGTCAGTTCAGCTTGGTAAGACTCTAACGCCATGGCATCGACTTGACTGGCAGGCAACAGCAGCAGCTGTTGACGCTTAATGCCTGTCGCCCCTTGCTGCGTCGTCGTCGTGCAAGCGCTCAGCGCCATCATAAGCGCTACAGGCAATAGCCAATTGCGAGTCCTTTGCAGCGGAAAAGTCATGGCATAGCTCCTGAAAAAGTCTGTATTCCAGCTATTCGCTTAGGTCTTAAGCACTGGGCAAGTAATAGTAACGTTGCCATATATCCAAGTAGCGTACACGTTCTTGCGCAATTTTATCGGCGGACCAACTCAACTCTTCCGACAAGATTTTATCGAGACCTGGAATCGCATCAATGCCCCCCTGCGGCAGCAAAAGCCCCAGCCGAACACGACGCAATAGCAAGTCATCCAAATGCACTACTTGCTCGTGACGACAGGCCCAACGCAGCTCTGCCACCAAAGTTTGTGTATCCGCCACGGGCGTCATCTCAGCCGCCGGCATTTCTGCCAGGAAGGCTCGTGTATGAATGCCTAAGCGCGAGACGAGTCGTGCAAAAACATTCTGCGCCATGCCGGTAGGAGCAGGGCCTGGGTTTGGCGCTGAAAATACAGCGAGTCGCTTATCGTTAACGTGGATGCCGAGGTAAGGGGCCGCTAGCTTTAAGGCATCCAAGGCAATTAAACGGAAGGTCGTGAGCTTGCCACCGGTCACGGTAATTAAACCCTGATTATCCCAGACACTGTGGCTACGACTTTCCTTTGAGGGATCGCTACCGTCTCCTGCACTCACCACGGGGCGCACGCCCGACCATGTGGAAATAATGTCATCGACGCCTAGGTTTGCATCGGGAAATTGGGCATTCGCGCCACGCAACATGTAGTGCATTTCATCCACATTAAGCACGGCTTCGATGTCCATGTCTGTGCGGTGATCTAAGTCTGTGGTGCCAATAATGGTTCGGCCTTCCCACGGGTAAGTGAACACCACACGGCCATCGTCGGGATGATGAGAGATAAGCGCTTCGGTTATGGGCAGACGCTGAGCAGAGATGACCAAATGGCTGCCACGCAGCGGACGAACACGCACTTCGTTGACCAACTTCTGGCGCAAACGATCAGCCCACGCGCCCGTGGCATTGATCACGCACTTGGCGCTAACTACTGCATGCTCGCCTGATACACGATCCTCTAGGCGAAGCCCTGCCACGCGACTACCGGCCATGACGAGATCTGTGGCTTTGATGTAGTTGAGTGTAGTCAGGCCTTCAGCCACCGCTTCATCAAGCACGCGCTGCACCAGTCGCGAATCGTCGGTGAGTGCATCGGTATAACGTGACGCGCCCTGCAAGTTATCTTGGCGATGACCGGGAATACGTTGCAGAAAATCGAGTCGCTTAAAGAACTTGTGATCACTCACGCCGGCCAAAAAATTATAGGCCATGACCAGCACTTGGAATGGCCAGCGTCCAGGAAAAACGCCGCGATAGTGGGCAAAGTAATAGCCCATGCGCTCTACTAAACCGGGGGCTTCACGCAACAGACGCTCGCGCTCGGTGAGAGAGTGCCACGTCAGGCGTATCTCACCTTGAGCGATGTAGCGCAGGCCACCATGGACCATTTTCGAGGATCGACTAGATGTGCCCCAGCTATAGTCGGTTTGTTCGATCAGTAAGGTTTTCAGCCCCAAACGCGTTGCTTCGCGAGCAACACCCACGCCAGTAATGCCGCCACCGATGATGATCAAATCCCACAGATGATGGGGCAGAGACTGCCATTGCTGCTGACGAACATCCAAAACCGACATGCCTGACCTACCCAAAATGAGCGTGCGAAGGTCACTATATTAGTGCTTTAAAGCCGACAAATCAGACGAACGAACGACTGACAAGTCAGGCCCGCGTTTACCAGCGCACTTGCTCTAATTTCGTGAGCTCTCGGCCCAAGAAACGCCCGCCTACGGTCTGGAAGCGCAGCGGCACATCCGTCACTACATAGCGATATTCCGGCTGCTGACGTTGCGGGTTATGCATATCCATTTCAGTGAGCACGCGCGCCGTTTGCTCCGCAATGGTGATGGCCGAATCCACCAGCTTAATGCCAGGGCCTGCCACTTCCTGCAGCAAGGATTTAAGCAGCGGGTAATGGGTGCAGCCCAACACAAGGGCATCAATCGATTCAACAAAAACGGGCTTCAAATATTCTTTGGCTGTCAGGCGCGTGACCTCATGATCGAGCCAGCCCTCCTCCACCAGAGGCACAAACAGCGGGCAGGCCTGCGAGTAAACATGCAGGTCGGGGTTGAGCGCATGAATATTGCGCGCATAGGCATTGGAGTTGATGGTGGTTGGCGTACCAATCACACCAATGCCCTTGCGACTGATGTCCACTGCTGCGCGCGCACCCGCATCGATGACATCCAGTACCGGCACGGGTGAGCGCTCGCGCACGGCATCGCCCGCGACGGCGGCCATGGTATTGCAGGCAATGATAAGCAGCTTGACGTCGCGCTCCAGAAGATAGTCTGCAATCTGCGTGGTGAAGCTACGAATGGTCTCCACCGACTTCACGCCATAGGGCACGCGTGCGGTATCGCCAAAGTAAATAATATCTTCGAAGGGCAGTCGCTCCATGAGCGCGCGCACCACGGTCAGGCCGCCAATACCGGAATCGAAAACACCAATCGGGGAACGGGAGGAGCGCTTGGGTGCGGACATTGGAGCAAATCCTGTGGGCGTCATCAGCATGATCGTTGTGACCAAACGCAGGATAGCAAAACGCCGACACAATGGTCGGCGTTTCGGATAATTGGAGCGGGAAACGAGACTCGAACTCGCGACCCCGACCTTGGCAAGGTCGTGCTCTACCAACTGAGCTATTCCCGCTTACTGCTTTGGCAGCTGTCTCATTGGCAGTGAGCAAACAAGACAGGCGCGCATTGTAGGTTGCCAACACCGCGTGTCAAGCACAGCTCGCTGCTATGCGTGCTAACTGCACAAATTTACGCCAATGGTGCGCACTTAATCGGCTTGTCGTAAGGAGGGCCAGGCGGCGGCCAAGTAAATACACATCGACCACAAGGTTAAAACCACCGACACATACAGCAGACCCCACGCCAAGCCCATGAGATGAGGTTCATTCCAAAGCAGGCCGGTAATCGCCACCATTTGTGCGGCGGTTTTCCATTTGCCAATTTGGCTTACAGCCACTTGTGCCCGATGGCCAATTTCCGCCATCCATTCACGTAAGGCCGAGATGGTGATCTCACGCGAAATAATGACAATCGCGGGCACCACCATAAAAACGTGAGGGTTCCATTCCACTAACAAAATCAGTGCGGCCGCGACCATGAGTTTGTCGGCCACCGGATCCAGAAAACGGCCAAATGCCGAGCCTTGATTCCACATGCGGGCTAAATAGCCATCCAGCCAGTCGGTAATCGCCGCAAACGCAAAAATAAACGCAACAATTTCATTGCGATAGGCGACTGGGGCATAGGCCACGATGAGCAAGACGGGGATCAGCGCCACTCGCGAGACAGTTAAAATATTGGGAATGTTCCACAGTGGACGTGCAGGCAACACCGTCTCCTCGGGTAGTGAGTAAGCGACTATCCCGTAAGTTTAATGACTGTGCAAGGCAGCATAGATCGTCTGTGCCAAAGACTCGCTAATCCCAGCCACCTTGGCGATATCGCGTGCGCTCGCCCGCTGTACTTCCTGCAAGCCACCAAAATGCTGAATTAAGGCTTTTCGGCGAGCAGGCCCGACACCTTCAATACTTTCCAATGTTGACGTTTTACGCGCCTTATCTCGGCGCTGACGGTGGCCGGTAATGGCGAATCGATGGGCCTCGTCGCGAATTTGCTGAATCAGATGTAGCGCCGGCGAGTCGGCATTGAG
This sequence comes from Moraxellaceae bacterium UBA2477, assembly GCA_002342025.1. Taxonomy (GTDB): domain Bacteria; phylum Pseudomonadota; class Gammaproteobacteria; order Pseudomonadales; family Moraxellaceae; genus Perlucidibaca. Next base: position 18,963 of record DDPD01000083.1, read on the forward strand.
CGATATCGTATCGCCATCAGGAAAGTGCAACGTCTCCAATCCGGGTTTGCGCCCCTCCCCTTTGGCAATACCAATGAGTTGCACACCGCTGACACCCAAGCTAATACCTAAGGTGTCGAGCACCTCAATGGCCTGCGTGAGCTGGCCTTTGCCACCGTCAATAAAGAGAATATCTGGCAGGCTGCCCTCTCCCTTAACCAATCGACTGTAACGTCGAGTCAGTGCTTGGTGCATTGCGGCATAATCATCTCCGGGGGTGATGTTTTCGATATTAAAGCGACGGTAATCGCTCTTTTTCGGGCCTTGGCCATCAAATACTACGCAAGAAGCCACCGTTGCTTCGCCCATGGTGTGACTAATGTCAAAGCACTCCATGCGTGTGATCGGCGCTTCACGCTCTAGCAGCGATTGAAGCGCTGCAAAGCGTTTCGCGATGTGGCTGCGATTGGCCAAACCGGACATTAATCCAGCGTCGGCATTGCGCTGCGCCATCTCAACCCACGCCGCTCGTGCCTCGCGTACCCGTGACTTAATCTCCACATCGCGGCCATATTGCATCCGGATGGCATCGGCCAAGACCTCAGCGCCGGGCAGCTCCACCGACGTGATGATCTCGCGCGGCAAATCGCGACCGCCCCCCTCCGACAAAGCCCCCTGCAAATAGAACGAAGGCAAAAATTCCTCGAGAATGTCGGCCGGTGCCGTTTCACCAAACACTGCGGGTTGATACGCCTTGGTACCGAGCACGCGCCCCTCACGCACAAACAGGACCTGCACACACACGCCACCCGGCTGAGCTGCCACGGCAAAAACATCGACAGAGCCCACATCCTTAAGCACGAATTGCTGCTCTTGCACCCGGCGCAGGGCGGTGAGCTGATCGCGATAGACCGCCGCCTGCTCAAAGGCCATCGCCTCCGACGCCATACTCATGCGCGCAATCAGGTCTTCGGTCACTTCTTCGTTGCGACCCTCGAGAAAACGCCGCGTGTTGGTAACATCACTGCGATAGTCTTCCGCACTGACATAGCCCACGCAGGGCGCACGACAGCGCTGGATTTGATATTGCAAACAGGGTCGATCGCGGTTGCGGAAGGTGCTGTCTTCGCACTGGCGCACTTGAAAAAGCTTTTGCAGCAAATTCAGGCTTTCTCTAACCGCCGTTGAACTGGGAAATGGCCCGAAATAACGGCCGGCTTGTGAGCGCGTGCCGCGATGAAATGCGATACGCGGCCACGTATCACCCTCGGAGATAAACAAATAGGGGTAGCTCTTGTCGTCCCGCAACAAGATGTTGTACGGCGGCTTCAGCGATTTAATCAGCGTTTGCTCAAGTAGCAAGGCTTCGGTTTCTGATGCCGTAATGGTCACTTCAAGATGATGTATGCGCGCAACCAAGGCCTGTGTTTTTGGACTTGAGACCTGCTTCAAAAAATACGAGCTGACACGCGACTTCAGGCTCTTGGCTTTGCCGACATAGAGAACACCGCCATCCTCAGCCAGCATGCGATAAATGCCGGGCTGCACCGGCAGTGTTCGAATAATTTCTTTTAATTGCGTTAAACGAAAATCGTCATCGCCACTGGGGGGCAAAATAGCCGTTTGTGCCTCACTCACAACATCACGCCAAATTGCAACGCAAGACGCGCAAGAGCCATATCATTATCGACGCCTACTTTTTGTAATAAGCGGGTGCGATACGTACTAATAGTTTTGGGACTTAAGCACAACTGCTCAGCAATATCCTGGACACGCTTGCCACTGCTTAATGCGGACAAGACCTGCATTTCGCGCTCAGACAATTGATCGAAGGGATTATCTGCCTGATTCGGCAGATACGGCTGTAGTGCCAATTGTTGTGCCAAATTCGGGCTGATATAGCGTTTACCAAGCGATGCACGGCGAATGGCCATCACCAACTCATCCAGCTCAGCACCCTTACTGATATATCCAGCAACACCGGCCTGTAATAGTCGCGCCGGCCACGGCCCCTCATCCGTCACACTTAACATCACAATACGAACATCAGAGGCCATTTTGAGTAAGCGTAACGCTGCCTCATGCCCGCCCATACCCGGCATATCTAAATCCAGCAGCAATACGTCCGGAGAATCTTCTTTTACGCGCTGTAAAGCTTCCTCACCGGAGGTTGCCAGCCAAAGAATTTCAATGCCGGGAACATCCGCCAATAAATGCGACAGACTGAGGCGAATGAGCGCATGATCATCAACCAAGGCGACGCGAATGCTCATATTTTTCTCAATACCTAACAGGCCTTCACCACTAACACCAAGCTATCTTAACGACTCGCACATGTGTTAAAAATATATCACTCGCAATTCGTCGTAATGGCCATGCCCTAAGAGGCCCTATGTCGTACTCTGCCGAGCAACTCATGGATAAGCTGCGGGCTTTTTTATGTCCCTACTTTTCAGCTTATCTAGTCATTATACGTAAAGGTTTTTCATCCATGTTTTCAATCTCTTTGCGCCACGCCCTGCGTAGGTTTAATCGCTTTATTTTATCGCTATTACTGACGGCGGCTGTCGCCATGCCGGTTGTAACCATCGCGCCAAACGCCGAAGCAGCCACACAGTCTCAAACCGCCATAGCAAAAAAAGCCGCCGCAAAAAAATTAGCTGCTAAACGTGCTGCCGCTAAGAAGCGATTGGCTGCGAAGAAAAAATCTTCTCGAAATAAGCAAGTGGCAAAAACAGCAGCCGTTGCCGCTGCCGCTTTGACTGCTGCCGAGCTGGCCGCACAAGAACGACGCCAAGCCCCGGCTGAAATTCACAATAGCGTGAATATTCCGCTCGATGTGCAGTCCCGTGCTGCGCTCATCGCCAATGCCAAAACAGGCGAAGTGCTCTATGGCAAAAATTACAATCAAACCATGCCGATTGCTTCAATCACCAAGCTAATGACCGCCATGGTGGTGCTGGATGCCGGGCTGGATATGAACGATCCTGTCACCATCACCAAAGACGATGTTGATACCCTGCGACATACCCACTCCCGACTTAGCATAGGCACTACCTTAACCCGTGCCGACATGATGCTGATTGCACTGATGGCCTCGGAAAATCGTGCGGCGGCTGCCCTTGCACGCAGCTATCCAGGTGGCACTAAAGCAGCCATCACCGCGATGAACCGCAAAGCCGCTAAACTGGGCATGATGCACACACGCTTTTTTGATGGCACCGGCCTAAACGGCGACAACATCTCTACGCCAGGTGACTTGGTCAAACTGGTACAGGCAGCCTATCGCTATGCCGATATTCGTGCTTTCTCGACTGCCCCCAAATATGAAGTGAATAGCCGCGGCCGACTCCTGCAATACAAAAACACCAATACGCTGGTGAAGGAGCCCGAATGGGATATTGGCGTATCGAAAACCGGCTTTATCAATGAGGCGGGTCGTTGTTTGGTCATGATGGCGCGTATTCATGACGTACCCGTAGTCATTGTGCTGATGGACTCTTGGGGCAAGTACACGCGCATTGGTGACGCCAATCGCGTCAAGCAATGGCTAGAGCGCGTCACAGGGGCTTAATACGCACCGCGAATGCCGTGAGCGCTTTTTTCTGCGACGGCCAGTCTGGATTCACATGGCTTTGCAATGCGTAAAATGCAGGGCCGTGATGAAACTCATGTAAATGACAAAGCTCGTGGTAAATCACATAGTCAATGCAGGCCAGCGGCATGTGCATGAGCAGCGTATTGAAGGTGATATCGCCTTTCAAAGAGCAACTACCCCAGCGAGAACGCATGCGTCTGAGCTTAATCTGGGTGGGTATCCATCGCGGGCCTAATGCCTTAGCGATAGCCATACAGCGGGCTGGCAACAGCTCCAGCGCTTGCTCTCGCTGCCATTGCTGCCATTGCAGTTCGCTGCGCATATGAAGCGGTAGCGCCTCGCCCAAATGCCACCACATGTCTTCGGCCACGTTTTCCGTTTCTTCGCAACGTCGCGCTGCAATTTCCGCTAAATGCTTGTTGATCCATGCCTGCCGACTTAATACAAACGCATGAATTTCCGTGGTGGGCATGCGTAAAGGCGCGCGCACCTGTACCAGGCCATCGCGACGAATTTGAATCGCCAAGGTGCGCCGAGCACTGCGAATCAAGGCGTATTCAGGGCAGCTCATGGTTACACCATGGCATCAACGTGCTGCCGAATCACTGCAAGGAAGTCATCACCGTAGCGACTGAGCTTGCTGTCACCTATGCCTCCAATAAGGCGCATTTCATTCAGACTGAGGGGCATATGCTCGACCATGGCCATGAGCGTGCTGTCATGGAAAATCACATAGGGTGGCACACCTTGCGCTAGGGCTAATTCACGGCGCAGGGCACGGAGTGCAAGCCACAAGGGTTGATCGGCCGCGTCTAAGGTTTGGCTAGCGCGGCTGGCGGTCGAACTGCGACGTTGCGCCGTGAGCGTGTCTTTATCTTGGCGCAAAGCCAAACTCACCTCGCCCTTCAGCAGAGGCCGACATTCGGGCGCAAGCCTTAAGGTGCCAAAGCCTTCCCCATCAACCAGCAACAAGCCCTTTGCCAGGAGCTGTCGGAACAGGCTACGCCAACTTTTAAGGCTTAGATTTTGGCCTTGACCAAACACGGCGAGCTGCTCATGTTGATTCGCCAGAATGCGGTCGCTACGTTTCCCGACTAATACCTCCACCACATATTCCACGCCATAGCGCTGGCCGGTGCGATAAACCGCCGACAACGCCATCCGTGCTGGCTCGGTGGCATCCCAAGTCGCTACCGGCTCAGCGCAAATATCGCAGTGGCCGCAAGGCTTGGGCATGTGCTCATCGAAGTAACGCAATAAGAGTTGGCGACGGCAATCCGTGGTCTCGCACAGTTGAAGCATGGCATCAATGCGTCGGCGCTCATGACGCTTGTGCTCTTCACTACCTTCCGATTGCGCCAGCATTTGTTGATGCTTAATCACATCCTGCAAGCCGTAGAACAGGCAGACTGTTGAGGCCAAACCATCGCGACCCGCACGACCGGTTTCCTGATAGTAGGCCTCCAAACTTTTCGGCAAATCCAAGTGCGCCACAAAGCGTACATTGGGCTTGTCGATGCCCATGCCGAAGGCAATGGTAGCCACCACAATCACCCCTTCTTCGCTCAGGAATTTGGTCTGGTTGGCTTCACGCTCGTGGGCCGGTAAACCGGCGTGATAAACCACCGCCGGAAAGCCGCGCGCCTGCAACGCCTCGGCGACTTTTTCGGTCTTCGCGCGTGAAAGGCAATAGACAATCCCGGCATCCGAAGGGTGTTCACGCTGAATAAAATCGGTGAGCTGCTCTAGAGCATTTAGGCGCGGCAGGATGCGATAAAAAATATTGGGACGATCAAAGCTGCTGAGATAGACCTCAGCGTTTTCCAGTCGTAAGAGACGCTTAATATCGGCGCGCGTTCGCAGATCAGCTGTTGCGGTCAAAGCCAGTCGAGGCACTTGCGGGAACTGCTCAGCCAGCACAGACAGGCCCAGATAGTCGGCGCGGAAATCATGCCCCCATTGCGATACACAGTGGGCTTCGTCAATGGCAAATAATGAGATAGGTGTGCGCTGCAAAATATCTAGCGTACGCGCGGTCACCAAGCGCTCGGGGGCCATATAGAGCAAGTCGAGACTGCCATCGAGCAACTGCGACTCAATGGCTCTGGCCTCATAAGCGTCCAGTGAACTGCTCAGATACGCTGCGCGAACGCCCAGCTGCAATAGCGTCGCGACCTGATCCTGCATCAGCGAAATGAGGGGTGAAATAACAATGGCCGTGCCTGGGCGCATTAACGCCGGCACCTGATAGCACAACGACTTACCGCCGCCGGTCGGCATGAGCACCAACGCATCCTCGCCGCTAGCCACTCGCGTCACAATGTCGGCTTGCTGGCTACGGAAGTCGTCATAGCCCCAAACATGCTGCAAGACCTCGCGAGCCTGAGCCAGCAAATCACTTTGCAGGGACTTCATGCAGGAAACCTCACATTCCATTGCGCTACCGCACTACAATCAGCCTCATAGTCCTGGAGAACATCATGCACGAACAATACGCCCTGCCGACTGGCACCCTGAATGCGTTGGAAGACTTTCTCGATAGCGAAGCCAATGAACACGGCTTGGATTTTCATGGCGCTCATGGCTTTCTCACCGCAATTACCGTGGGCCCGCGTGGCAAGCTCGACACCGATGCGTTTGCCGCCTTTTTCGAAGATGAGGCCAGCAGCATAGATGCCGGCCAATTGAGCGTGCTGAAGCAGCAACTCGAAGCCTGGCAGAAAAGCATTCATGCCGTGCTTTACCACGGCTCCCGCTTGGAACTGCCCTGCCCGCTGATTGCCGATCCGGATGAACCCAACAGCCTGAGTGACTGGTGTGTAGGTTTCATGGAAGGCCTGTTCTTGGATGAAGACCGTTGGTACGCCGGCAACGAAGACGACATTGCTGACCTGACTCTGCCCATGGTCGTGCTGTCGGATTTGATCGAAGACGATGACCTGCAAACGCTGCGACGCGACAAGAAGCTGCTGAAAGACATGACGGCATCGATTCCAGATCTGATCACCGAGCTGTATCTGCTGTTCCACGCGCCAGCTAACCCCTGAGCTATTGTCGACTACGTTGCACTGACACGACGCAACACGCCGGGCCTCGCCAGCAAGCCTCACTTGCGCAGGCCCGACGCTCGCTCAGCCGCTAGTTTCTTCTGCAGTTTACGCTCGGCAAATCGCGCTTTCTGCTGCTCACTCAAACTGTCATGACACGCCGGGCAACTAATCCCCTCTTCATAGCCAGGCGCGAGCTTATCTTCAGGCGTAATGGCACGACGACAGCCATAGCAAAGCTCTGCTACACCCTCGGCTAAGCCATGTGTCACGCCCACACGCTCATCAAAAACAAAACACTCGCCCTGCCACAAACTCTCTTCGGCTGGCACTTCCTCGAGGTATTTCAGAATACCGCCTTTAAGGTGATAGACCGTCTCAAAACCTTGCTGGCGCATATAGCTCGATGCTTTTTCACAACGAATGCCTCCAGTGCAAAACATCGCGACCTTTTTGTGTTTCGCCGGATCTAACTGCTCCGCCACGTATTGCGGGAACTGACGGAATGTTTGTGTTTTCGGGTCAACAGCGCCCTGAAACGTACCAATCGCAACTTCATAATCGTTGCGGGTATCAATAACAATAACCTCAGGGTCTTGAATCAGCGCATTCCACTCGGCGGGATCAACGTACGTACCAACGACCGCCGT
>DDPD01000082.1 GCA_002342025.1 Moraxellaceae bacterium UBA2477
GTCTTGTGGTTCCGCCAAATGGACCCGTTAGTGGCTAAACACTACAAGGGCGACTTGAGCAAAGCGAATATTTTGCCCGCCAAGCGCGAGCAAATTCTGAATTCGGCGCTGAATCGCGCGCAGCTGGAGAATCGTGCAGAAATGGAGCCGATCCCTGAAGGCGCTCCATCCAACATGGTTACCGATGGCCATGCCCGTTTTCAATGCTCCGATTGTGGCTACATCTACGATGAACGCACGGGCTGCCCTAAGGAAGGCTTCCCTGCGGGCACCTTGTGGAGCAAGATTCCCGATACCTGGCCCTGCCCTGACTGTGCAGTTCGAGAAAAAGTAGACTTTGTTGCGCTAAATCAGTAACGCAGTAGAGATAAGGTCCCGTGACTAACAAGCACGGGACCTTCCCCGCCTAAAGACCCAAAATCCGCAGATCCAGACGCTGATTGAGCATCGCAGGACACCACACATAGTGCGTGTTAAGCGGCTGACTAAAGCCAAACAAGGCATCGATAATGCCGTCCTCAGCGCCCGACATACGCGTCAGTTGCGCTTCAAATGCATCAAACGAATGGCCGAAGGCGACAAACATTAACCCAGCCTGACTGCCAGCCGACCAAGGCATGGAACGTCTGAGCACAAATGCCTCGGGCTCGAAATCCTCCTGCGCAGTTCGTTTCACATGTGCAGACTCTGGTGCTTCGTCTAACTCTTCATTATCGCTGCGCCTGCGACCCATGGCGTGATCTTGGGCTTCACTGGTCATCGCTTCAAAACGATCGAACTGATGCTGCCATTGCTGAATAGCGGCAAAACTGGAACCCGCCAAATGAGGAGTTGCAGCATCTACACAGGCGGCTGCCAGAGCCAGATCGCCCTCTGGATTCTCTGTGCCATCTTTGTAGCCGGTTAAGTCGCGGCCATCATCAAAGCGAAAAGCTTCTATGCGCTGATGGCGCTGAAAGGCCGGTTTAAGGCGCAGCGTCCAGACTCGTTCTGCGAGCAGCAGCTCCCCGCGATCATCTCCGCGTAACCACATCCAAAGCGCTATGGGCTGTTGGGGGAGCGAAACCAATGCATTGGGTATTGAAAACCCCTCCCGTAAGCCCGGCACCGAATGACCGAGTGCGGCCACCAGCGAAGTCCCTAGCCCGACAACACAGCTTTCGCCATCAGCGAAATTCTGAATCGCGCGCAAGGCCTCCGTAGCGGCCCCTACCTCCGACAGTAGGTAGCTCACATAGATACCGTGGCTGGGGACCTCTTGAAGTATGCCTTTCTGAATGAATTGCACAGTATCTCCTTGGTTTTAAAAATAAAAAAGCCGCCAGACCTAAGGCTAGGCTGGCGGCTTTTTTAGTGCATCAATAGCATTAACCCGCGAGCTTAGCCTTCAATTCGCGGCGGCGACGATGCAGCACAGGCTCTGTGTAGCCGTTAGGCTGTGCACAACCCTCAAAGACCAGTTCAGCTGCAGCTTGGTAGGCCACGCTGTCATCAAAGTTAGGTGCCATGGGGGTGTAGAGCGGGTCAGTGGCATTTTGCGCATCCACAACCGCAGCCATGCGCTGCATGGCTTCAACGACCTGGGCTTTCGTACAAATGCCGTGACGCAGCCAATTAGCCACGTGCTGGCTGGAGATACGAAGTGTTGCACGGTCTTCCATGAGGCCAATGTTGTTGATGTCTGGCACCTTAGAGCAACCCACGCCTTGGTCGATCCAGCGCACAACATAACCGAGGATGCCTTGGCAGTTGTTATCGAGCTCGTTTTTGATCTCTTCCGCTGTCCAGCTCGGATTAGCCGCGACGGGATAGGTCAGAATGTCGTCCAGAGAAGCGCGTGGACGCGACTTCAGCTGATTCTGAATGTCCTGCACCAAGACCTGGTGGTAGTGCGTGGCGTGCAGTGTTGCGCCTGTCGGCGACGGCACCCAAGCGGTATTAGCACCGGCCTTAGGATGAGCAATTTTCTGCTCCAACATACCCTTCATTAGGTCCGGCATTGCCCACATGCCCTTACCAATTTGAGCTTTGCCTTGCAGACCACAGGCCAGGCCAATATCGACGTTCCAGTTCTCGTAGGCGGCGATCCACTTGGATGTCTTCATGTCGGCCTTGCGCACCATCGCGCCAGCTTCCATCGAGGTGTGCATTTCATCGCCGGTACGGTCGAGGAAGCCGGTATTGATGAAGATCACACGCTCTTTAGCCGCACGGATGCACTCCTTCAGGTTCACCGTGGTACGACGCTCTTCGTCCATGATGCCCATTTTCAACGTGTTGCGGGCCAGACCCAGTGCATCTTCCACGCGACCAAAGATCTCGTTAGCAAAAGCCACTTCTTCTGGACCGTGCATTTTCGGTTTAACGATATAGACCGATCCCGTACGCGAGTTGGACAGCTTATTGACCTTGAGCAGGTCGTGCTTAGCCGCCAGAACCGTCACCATGCAGTCCATGATGCCTTCAGGCACTTCCTGGCCCTTGTACAAAACAGCCGGGTTAGTCATGAGGTGGCCAACGTTACGCACCAGCAGCAGCGCACGACCATGGAGCGTGAACTCACCGCCGTTAGGCGCTTTGAATGTACGGTCGCCATTGAGCGAACGCGTTAAAGTCTTGCCGCCCTTCTCAAAGGACTCAGTCAGTGTGCCCTTCATGAGGCCCAGCCAATTGCCGTAAACCTCAACTTTGTCTTCAGCATCTACGGCCGCAACCGAGTCTTCGCAATCTTGAATGGCGGTAATGGCAGACTCTAAGTTCACATCTTTGATGCCAGCCGCATCCGTCTTGCCAATTGGGTGCTCACGATCAAATTGAATTTCGGCATGCAAATTATTGTTTTTTAACAAAATGCTCGTTGGGTTTGTAATGTCGCCCGTGTAACCCACGAACTTCTCTGGTTGCGCTAACGCAACCGTTGCGCCCGAGCTCAAGGTGACCTGAAGCTGGCCGCCAACGATGGCATAGGCTGTGCTGTCTACGTGCGATCCAGACGCCAATGGCGCTGATTGGTCCAAGAAATTACGGGCGAAGGCTATGACCTTGTTTCCGCGCACCGGGTTGTAGCCCTTGCCTTTTTCAGCTCCGCCTTCCTCCGAAATGGCGTCGGTACCGTAGAGTGCGTCATACAACGAACCCCAACGTGCATTTGCCGCGTTCAGGGCATAACGAGCGTTTTTAACTGGCACAACGAGCTGAGGCCCAGCAATCGTGGCGATTTCGTCATCCACATTGTCAGGGCTAACGGCGAAATCAGCCCCTTCCGGAACCAAGTAGCCAATATCCGTCAAGAAAGTCTTGTAGGCTGCAAAATCGGCATTGCGATTAGCTTGATGCCAGGCATCAATTTTGGCCTGAATCGCATCACGCTTAGCTAACAGAGCTTGGTTCTTCGGCATGAGATCAGCCATGATCTGCTCTAACTGATCCCAGAAATGCTTAGGCTCTACACCTGTGCCTGGGGCCACGTCGTTGTTAACCAGATCAAAAAGCGATTTAGCGATAGCCAAATCGCCGTGTTGAATGCGCTGCTCAGTCATGTGCATTTGCCTCGTTGATGCGTAAAGGGGTTGCGTCAACCATTGGCTGACGAAGGGGATGCAAAAAGTGGCGATAGTCTAGCGAAAACTTTAACGCCGGTCATTCCCGATCAATGCGTGTACGTCGCCTAGGCACCCAATTGGCCTTTTCTGCGTCACGCTTTTCCTGCTCGGTAATCTGTCGTGCCACATACAAAATCAATTGACGTAGCCAGCGATGCGCTGGGCTGTGATGCAACAACGCACCCCAAGCCATCTTTAACTCGAATTCAGGAATAAAAAATGGTGGGTCTTTCACCACCAGTTGGGGGTGATCGCTTTGCAAACGCGCAATACGCGTGGGTAAGGTGGCAATTAAGTCCGCTTTATGAGCCACCAAGGCAGGCATTTGATAGTGCCGCGTATAAATGGTGATACGACGACGCTGACCAATACGCTCTAGCGCGGCATCAATTTGCCCCATACCGCCACGATCGGGGTTCATGCCAAAGCCAATACCCATGCCGGTTTTGGAAACCCAAATATGCTGGGACTCTAAATAGCTCTTCAAATTGAAGCGTACCGCCGCCGGGTTGCTACGGTTTAAGAGGCAGGAAAAGCTATCCGACCACAGCGTAACCTGATGAAATGATTGAGGTATTTCATTAAAACGGTTAATCGCAAGGTCTATCTTGCCTTGTTCAATGTCTTGAATGCTCACATCAGATGGCGTGAGAAAGTCGAGCACCACATCCGGCGCCTCGGAACGTAACGCTTTCACGAGTGCGGGCATGAGCGTGGCCTCGGCATAGTCCGAGGTCATGATGCGAAATACACGCTTAGAGGTTAGTGGTCGGAATTCTTGCTTCGGTTCCATAATTTCAGTCACGGCAGATAAGGCCTGCCTGACCAATGGCGCCAGCTCCAATGCACGCTCGGTAGGTGCCATGCCCGTGCTTGAGCGTATCATCAACGGATCATTGAAGAGTTCACGTAAGCGCTTGAGACCATTAGACATTGCCGGTTGAGTGATGCCTAGCTGAGCGGCTGCTCGCGTCACACTTTGCTCTCGCAACAGCACATCTAAATAGACCAGTAAGTTGAGATCGACTCTCTCAAGATTCATAGAATGAATACCGACAATCATGGTTATATATTTTGAAAATTATGCCACAGATCGTAGACTGCGCGAGCTTTCTGCCAATACCTGCTTTCTAGCGTGCTGGCACCATCTAACCCTGAACAGGAAATCGTCATGACTACATATAAGTCTGCGTTGGAACACGTTCGCGCCGTTAAGGCTAAGCTCGGTGGCACCTGGGGTGCTATCCACCCAGAAGACGCTGCTCGCATGATCGTGCAAAACCGCTTCCGCACCGGTCTGGACATCGCCAAGTACACCGCCGCCATCATGCGTAAAGACATGGCCGAGTACGATGCCGATTCCAGCAAGTACACCCAGTCCTTGGGTTGCTGGCACGGTTTCATCGCTCAGCAAAAGATGATTGCCAACAAGAAGTACTTCGGCACCACCTCGAAGAAGTACATCTACCTGTCGGGCTGGATGGTTGCTGCCCTGCGCTCGGACTTCGGCCCACTGCCCGACCAGTCCATGCACGAAAAGACCTCGGTTCCTGCACTGATCGAAGAAATCTACACCTTCTTACGTCAGGCCGATGCCCGCGAACTGAACGACCTGTTCCGTGCTCTGCAGAAGGCAGAAGACGCAGGTGACAGCGCTAAGGCCGCCGAAATCGAAGCCAAGATCAACGGTTTCGAAACCCACGTTGTGCCTATCATTGCCGACATCGATGCCGGTTTCGGTAACGAAGAAGCGACCTACCTGCTGACCAAAAAGATGATCGAAGCTGGCGCCTGCGCAATCCAGATCGAAAACCAAGTGTCCGACGCTAAGCAGTGCGGTCACCAAGCCGGTAAAGTTACTGTTCCACACGAAGACTTCCTCGCGAAGATCAACGCTGTGCGTTTGGCATTCTTGGAGCTCGGCATTGACGAGGGCGTTATTGTTGCCCGTACCGACTCCGAAGGTGCTGACCTGACCCAGAAAATCCCTGTCTCCAAGCAGAAGGGCGACCTGGCTTCGCAGTACATCAGCTATCTCGACACCAAAGAAATCGACATCTCCGAAGCTGCTGATGATGAAATCCTGATCAAGCGCGATGGCAAGCTGCATCGCCCAACACGTCTGCCATCCGGTCTGTACCAATTCCGTGAAGGCACACAAATTGATCGTGTGGTTCTGGACTGCGTTACTTCGCTGCAAAACGGCGCGGACATGCTGTGGATCGAAACCCCAACACCAAACGTTGCCGAAATCGCCCACATGGTCAACCGTGTGAAGGAAATCGTTCCGAACGCCAAGCTGGTTTATAACAACAGCCCATCGTTCAACTGGACTCTGAACTTCCGTCAACAGGCTTTTGACCGCCTGAAGGCTGAAGGCAAGGACGTATCAGCTTACGATCGCGCCAAGCTGATGAGCGTTGACTACGACAACACCGAGCTGTCGAAGATCGCTGATGAAATGATCCGCACTTTCCAAGCTGACGCAGCACGTGAAGCCGGTGTATTCCATCACCTGATCACACTGCCAACCTACCACACAGCCGCTCTGTCGACTCACGAATTGGCCAAGGGCTACTTCGGCGACCAAGGCATGCTGGCCTACGTCGGTGGCGTACAGCGCAAAGAAATCCGTGAAGGTATTGCTTGCGTTAAGCACCAAGCCATGGCCGGTTCGGACATTGGTGATGACCACAAAGAAATGTTTGCCGGTGACAACGCCCTGAAAGCAGGCGATGCATCGAAAAACACCATGAACCAGTTCGGCGGCTAATCCCACCCAACAGGCTCAAAAAAACCCACGCTTCGGCGTGGGTTTTTTTATGGGTTTAATTTGTAACATCGTTATTTCAGTCTTGCTGTGAATGACCAGTCTGTAGGAAACTCCATTCATCGAAAACAAGAATAACGAGGATACTCCATGGTATCGCAACGCCCTCTTTTCATTCTCCGTACCCTCACCTTCTCCATGCTGTCCTTAGCCGCTTCAACGAGCATGGCGGGCGGTTTAGATTTGCCTACCATTACGGCGTCCCACCAAGGCACTTCGAATGCCAACGGTGCGGAAGCTAACGATCCTTCCGTGATTTATTATAATCCAGCCGGTTTGGCGCGAATGAAAGCTGGCATACAGTTTTCACAGGGTGTTTCGGCGCTAATCATTAACGGTAAGGTGGAAGCGGACCAAAATGAATCTCGTCATGGCGCGGCTACCGATCAAAAATCAGATGAAGGCAACTCTTTAGCAGGTGACCCCAAAGCCAGTGGCAAACCAGGTACATTTTGGCCCCGTATTTTGGGTGCGGGTGGCGCCTTTATCTCTATGCCAATTGACGACATGATCACTGCAGGCTTAGGCGTATTTGCGCCCGGCGGTGGTAACTTAAATTATAAATCGGATTGGACCGGCGCTTACCAAATTGACAGCATTGCTATTGAGTTAATCAATATTAATCCTTCTATTGGCATTCGCTTTGATGACAAGCACAGCCTAGGCTTTGGTGTTAGTGTTATTGCTGGTCATCTTCGCCAAAAAACCCAAATCGATGTTGAGGGAGTCTCGCCCTATCTTTTAAGAAGCGCGCTTGAGTCCGGCACGTTAAATTTAGCTGGATTGCCTACAGGCGGATTACTAGGCACAGCATTTAATACGGCTTGTGCAGGATCACTGGGCACCACATTAAGCTTATTAAGTAATCCCATTTGCCGTACGTTTATTCAAGACACACTGGGTGGACAGCTCGCCGACCCCAATAGCTCGGGTTCTGCTCAAGTTGAAATGTATGGCTACGGTTTAGGTTTTAACTTGGGCTATATGTTCGCAGTTAATGATAAAACACGGTTTGGACTCGCCTATCGCTCTGAGAGCAAGGTTAAGTTTCGTGGCGACCTAGAGTGGGACATTAAAAATATTCGGGGATCAGCTGTTTATAATCTTTTACAGCCCAATCAAACCTTAGAAGAATACTTACGTGAAAACCTAAGGCCAGACACCACGACAAAAGGTAATTTGATTATCCCTGCAAGAACTTCTGCCAACGTATTTCATCAGTTAAATGATAAAATTGATTTAATGGCTGACTTTACATTTATTGAAACCTCAGCAGTCGATAAAATCCGAGTTCAACTGCTTGATGTTAAAAGAAACGATGGCAGTCGTATTAAGCAAGGTGATGCCGGTATTGATACGAACTGGAGAGACTCATTTAAAGTTTCCTTCGGCGGCAACTACCACCATGACGATAAGCTGACCCTAAAATCCGGCTTTCAATATGATATGACACCCGTGCCTTCTGCCGAGTTTAGACACCCTGGCGCACCAGACAGCGATCGCTACATGTTCTCGGTGGGTGCCAATTACAAGCTTAAAAAGAACCTAACCGTTGATGCGGCCTACAGCGTAACTTTCCTCGCCGACTCCGAATCAAACTACACCGATCGTTGCCGTACGTTGACGCGGGATGATGCAGAAGGCAACTATGACCCGAACGGCGAAAGCTGCACGGGCAATGGTGGGAAATTCAAAGGCCGCTTCTTTGACACTACCATTCAAACACTTAGCGTTCAGATGAACCAAAAGTTCTAATCTGACTGACACAAAAAAGCCGGCTGATGATAACGCCGGCTTTTTTCTGCTTAAAGCGTAACGTTAATCACTTCCAATCGATTAGCAGGCACTTCTTTGGGAGCTATCGAAGCCCTTTTCCCTTCCAGGCTTTCAAAATCAAAAAGCTTTACATCAGCCAGCTGCGAAGGCGCCACATTTTGAATCGCAGTAAACATACTGTCTAAGCGTTGCGGAAATTGCTTATCCCAGTCCCTCAGCATTTGATTAACTTGTGCGCGCTGTAGATTGGCCTGCGAACCGCACAGATTGCAAGGAATAATTGGAAACTCTTTAAGCGCTGCATATTCCGCAATATCCTTTTCTTTGCAGTAGGCCAAAGGTCGAATCAAAATATTCTTACCATCATCTGACAATAACTTCGGTGGCATCGCCTTCAATCGGCCATTATGAAAGAGATTCAACATTAGCGTAGCCATAATGTCATCTCGATGATGGCCTAATGCTACTTTGGTGGCACCAATTTCTTGGGCAAAAGCATATAAGTTGCCACGGCGAAGCCGGCTACAAACGGCGCAATACGTTTGCCCCTCAGGTGTCAGTTCTTTAACAATGCTGTAGGTATCTTTTTCAAGAATATAGAAAGGAACACCACGAGCCGTTAAATATGCGGGCAGTACATGCTCAGGAAAGTCTGGTTGCTTTTGATCCAGATTAACGGCCACAATTTCAAACTTTATTGGCGAGCTTATCTGAAGGCTTAACAAAATTTCCAACATGGTGTAACTGTCCTTACCTCCGGACAGGCAAACCATGATCTTGTCGCCCTCTTGGATCATATTGAAATCTTCAATAGCCTGGCCCGTTAAGCGACGAAGCCGCTTCTGCAACTTATTGAGACGCTGACGCTTTACGTCATCTTTGGAAGATAGGCTGTCAACAGAAGACGGGCTTGTCTCTGCCAAATCTGTGGGATCAATAAATTGCACGGAGCTAACCATAAAAAAGCGCCTCATAGAGAGGCGCGAATTGTCCTAAAACTCTTGGCCGCTGTAAACCAAGCTATTAGAAACGCTGGTTTAACTGTAGGCCAACCGAATTTACATAGGTGTTGCTGAATCTGCCCTTAAAGCGGTCTGCATTGCCGGTGCATTCATCTGTGGCTTGAACACCTACCGCGTTACCGGGCATGACATAACCCGTTGGGTGGCAATTGTCTTGGTAGTTAGCCTGCGCATCCTCAAGCGTAATAAAGGAGTAGGCGAAATCGATGCTGGTCTTTTTATCTTTGCGATAATTTACTCCCAAGGAGTAAACACGACGATTTGCGTCTGGCAACGAGCCATGACGAGCCTCTGCATTAGGAACTGGCGTTTGCTCATAACCTAGACCAGCACGCGCCAGCCAATGTTCATTTACGCGATAGTTAGCCCCGACACCGACCTTAAAGACATCTCGAAATTTCGTTTTTACAACCACCGCACCTTGACGAACGGTATTGCCATCGGGATCCGTTCTATCTTCCGCCTCAATGCGCAATTCGTTAACGCGACTGGCTCGAGTCCAGTTAACCGAACTCATTAATGCTAACTTCGGTGTTAATTGGTGGAAAACACCACCGATAGCCACTTCTGGGGTGGTAATGCGTAACTTCGAGTCAGTATCAGGGCGAACATATTGCTCAATATAAGTGCGCGCATCGATCGCACCCGTTGTTATAAGAGAAAGGGGGTCCTTAGGGTTTGGGATACGCCCTGAAATGTCCTTAAAGTCCCAATCAAACTCACCCTTAATATCTTGAGTGATCTTGGAGCGATAGGACAAACTAACTCGGCTTTGATCGTCATTGAATGCAAACAAATAGCCCGCATTCCATCCAAAGCCATAGCCATAGCCTTCAACGTTGAGAATCCCCTCACCTTGAACTGCCTGTGTACCTAGCAGCGGATTATCGGTGGTTAATAAATTGCCAATGGTACTCGTCGTGAGTTCGCATAAACCGTTTACTAGGGCGATGTTCAATCCTGTGCACACTGTATTGGGGACGCCGCCCGCAAATTCGTACGCGGTATTTTGTGCAACACCAGCGACTGCATTTTTCACATCTGCTTTAGAGCGTAAACGCACATGCATAATTTGCGCAGAGATCCCAAACCCAATGGAGTGCTTGTCATCAAAACGAATCGAGAATGATGGATTGATATTTACCGACTCAATAGCACCTCTATCGATAGAGTAACGACCAGACCAGTCAGACTTGTAATTAACATTTGCCCCATAAGGCACAAACACACCCAAGCCAACGGTGATCTGGTCATCTAGTGGTGTAGTAGCATAAAACTCGCCCCCACCAATAAATTTGGGATGGTAAGTACCGCCATTACCACCACCCGTAGGGGTGCCATCGACCAAAGTCGAACCTTGATCTTCAAACTGACCGCGAACAGAAAGTAATTGCAGGCCTTGGCTTACCTGGGTGCCCCGAAGACGAGACATCCCTGCAGGATTAAAATATATCGTAGAGGCATCTGCAGCTTCTGCAGCATTAGCATTTGCAGACCCCATCGCGCTAGTTGATTGCCATGGGAATTCAATCCCAGCAGCAAGAGCAGCCGTAGGCGCTAAAAGCAGATAGGGTAAAAGTGCTGAGCGATAAAACATGAACATCCCATCCAATGCAGTGAGTCAGAGTGAAGCCTCGGTGCGAGGACTTAATAATCACATTCTAACAAGGCTACAAATCAGATGGGAGGCTATAAAAATAAGACAATCGGTAAAGCAGGCAATTGACTAAAAAATTCCAATGGAGTTGTTGATCTTTTGGAGTGCCATTACAGGATCAGTGGCTTGTGTAATCGGACGCCCAATTACCAAGTAGTTAACACCCATTTTTATCGCCTGCTCTGGTGTCATGATACGGCGCTGGTCATCAGCCACAGCATCAACTGGACGTATACCCGGAGTGACCAGTGCAAAATCCTTAGGCAGGAGTGAGCGCAGAGAGACGGCCTCTTGCGCAGAGCATACGACACCATGCAAACCACAATCGGCAGCCAACGAAGCAAGTGATTTCACATGCTCCAATGGTGAGCGCTGAATACCAATTTCCTGAAGGTCTTCTGCTTCCATACTGGTCAACACAGTCACTGCGGTTAAGAGCGTCTGATAGTCGCCTTTCTCTAAACGCTCACGGGCAGCGGTCATCATGCGACGACCGCCCTGAGCATGAACGTTGACCATCCACACACCAAGGTCTGCTGCCGCAGCAACAGCACCAGCAACAGTATTTGGAATGTCATGGAACTTGAGATCTAAGAAGACTTCAAAGCCCCGGTCCTGTAGTGAGCGAACTAAAGCAGGGCCCGTGTGGGTAAATAGTTCCTTGCCTATTTTTAGACGGCAAGACCCCTCAGGTAATCGGTCTGCAAAGGCTTCCGCCTGATAAGCAGACGTAAAGTCTAAGGCTACGATTACGGGTGATGTAGCCCGCACAGACTGAGAAGGAACCGACATGAAAAACTCTCTTCGACGTAACTTAAGCTTTGGGCTTATTCAAACGGACACGCAGAGCACCTAAGCAAAAGCCTAAAAATAGACCCAGCAAAAAAGTGACCAAAATGACAAAGCCGGCATTGATCGAAGGCGTTTGAACAAAGATCAAATTTAGTGCGATGGACTGGTCGTTCACGATCACCATCCATAACACGACGAACGCGGCAAGCACTGTTGAAGAGTAAAAAGCAACACGCCTAAGGACAGGCATTAGCTCTCTCCTTCCTGGATGGGGGTATGACTCGCACTTTCGTTCACCCGGTCTCTCAGCTCTTTCCCCGGCTTAAAGTGCGGAGAACGCTTACCTTCCAATTTCACCGATTCCCCGGTTTTCGGGTTACGGCCTACACGTGGCGCACGATAATGCAGCGAGAAACTGCCAAAACCACGGATCTCAATACGCTCACTGGCTGATAGCGTTTCAGACAAGTGCTCAACCATGGTTTTAACTGAAAGCTCAACATCTTTCAGCGTTAGCATGGTCTGACGCGCAGCGAGGCGGTCAATCAGTTCGGAGCGGGTCAATGACATGGCAAAGCCTCAACCGTTTCAAACAAACGGGGCAAGAAACAAGAGCCTGATTTTAAACATAAAAAAACGGGGATAGACAACTATCCCCGTTTTTTTTACAGCAAAGTTAGCACTTAGCTGCCCATTTGCGCCTTAATCAGGTCACCAATGGTCTTAGGACCGGCTGCATCAGCACCCTGATCCTTCAGCGAAGCAATTGCTTCACGGTCTTCAGCTTCATCCTTGGCCTTCACGGACAGGGAAATGACGCGGGTCTTGCGATCGATACCGATGATCTTGGCTTCAACGGCATCGCCGACAGCCAGGAACTTGGTCGCGTCTTCAACACGGTCACGGCTCAGCTCAGAAGCACGCAGCGTGGCTTCAACACCGTCGATGTCGATAGTAGCGCCCTTAGCGTCAACCGACTTAACCGTGCCCTTAACCATGGAGCCCTTGTCGAAGCTGCCGACGAAGTCACCGAACGGATCGCGCTCGAGTTGCTTGATGCCCAACGAGATGCGCTCACGCTCTGGATCAACCGAGAGAATGGTGGCTTCGATTGGATCGCCCTTCTTGAAGCGACGCACGGCTTCTTCGCCCGCTTCGTTCCAAGAAATGTCGGACAGGTGAACCAGACCGTCGATGCCGCCGTCGAGACCAATGAAGATACCGAAATCGGTGATCGACTTGATGTTGCCGGAAACCTTCTCGCCCTTCTCGTGTTGACGCGCAAAGGCATCCCACGGATTTTCACGGCACTGCTTGATGCCGAGGGAGATACGACGACGCTCTTCGTCGATGTCGAGAACCATAACTTCCACGGCGTCGCCGATCTGAACGACCTTGGACGGGTGAATGTTCTTGTTGGTCCAATCCATTTCAGACACGTGAACCAGACCTTCCACGCCTTCTTCGATTTCGGCAAAGCAGCCGTAATCGGTCAGGTTGGTGATCTTAGCGTTGACACGTGTACCTTCTGGGTAACGGCCCATCAGCGCCAGCCATGGATCTTCGCCAAGTTGCTTCAGACCCAAGGAAACACGGTTGCGCTCGCGGTCGAACTTGAGAACCTTAACGGTCAACTCAGTGCCCACTTCAACGATTTCCGATGGGTGCTTGATGCGCTTCCAAGCCATGTCAGTGATGTGCAACAGACCATCAATACCGCCCAGATCAACGAATGCGCCGTAGTCGGTGAGGTTCTTAACGATACCCTTAACGACTTGGCCTTCTTGCAGGTTGGCGAGCAGCTGTTCGCGTTCTGCAGACGACTCGGCTTCCATCACGGCGCGGCGCGAAACAACCACGTTGTTACGCTTAGCATCGAGCTTGATGAGCTTGAATTCCAGCTCACGGCCTTCCAAATGCGCAGTGTCGCGAATTGGACGGATGTCGACCAGCGAACCTGGCAGGAACGCGCGGATGGAACCGACGTCGACGGTGAAGCCGCCCTTGACCTTGCCGGAGATGATGCCACGAATGATTTCGCCGGCTTCGAAAACCTTCTCCAAACGGATCCAGGTTTCGGCACGCTTGGCTTTTTCGCGGGACAGCACGGTGTAACCCATGCCGTTGTCGAGGGCGTCAACAACAACGTCAACCTCGTCACCCACGGCAACTTCCAGCTCGCGGCGATCGTTCAGGAACTCTTCACGGGCAATAACGCCCTCGGACTTGAGGCCAGTGTCAACGGTGATCCAGTCGTTATCGATTGCAACGACGGTACCGCGGATCAGCGCACCGCGCTCCACGTCCAGGGAAATTAAGCTTTCTTCAAATAGGGCGGCAAATGAATCAGTCATGTAATCCTTCCAGTGCCGGGATGGCACTTGTGTGTAAATCCACCTGACCAGCTCAGGAGGCGTTGTGGTTTTTTAGTCTCTCGACTCGCCAAGCTGGTGGACGCGAGAAGAGAAACCCCCAACAACATGGGCCTTAGGGCAAGGCACATGCTCGTTAGCCTTTATTTAATTCATGACGCTAAGCCATGGATTAAATTACATATATTTGGCAATACTCGGTATCTTTTGGGCCGCTTCAAACACATGAGCTACCACGGCATCAATGCCAAGATCGGTACTGTCCAACACGATGGCATCATCCGCTGGCTTCAGCGGTGCAACTGTACGCTGCGTGTCGCGTGCGTCACGGGCTTGGATGTCATCGATTAGGGCGGCGAGACTAGCACTAAAGCCTCTTTCCAGCAATTGCTTGTAGCGCCGCTCAGCTCTGGCCTCGGCCGACGCGGTGAGGAAAATCTTGAGCTCGGCATCTGGAAAAACCACCGTGCCCATATCGCGCCCATCGGCGACCAGGCCCGGCGTTTCACGAAACGCTTGCTGACGGGCCATGAGCGCATCGCGTACACGAGGCAATGCTGCGACCTGGGAAGCCGCACGTCCGGCCTCCTCTGTGCGGATACTGTGAGTCACATCCTCGCCTTCCAGCAAGATTTGAGCCTCTCCAGACGCATCGAATAAAAACTGCACATCAAGATGAGCCGCTAATACTTCTAAGGCGGCCTCATTCGTCACGGCTACGGCATGACGCTCTGCCGCTGCACCCAACAAGCGATACAGCGCGCCTGAATCGAGCACATGAAAACCCAAACGGGTGGCCACACGATGAGCGATAGTGCCCTTACCCGATCCACTGGGGCCATCAATGGTGATGACCGGCGCTAGCAGGACGCGTGGGGACTTTTCGATTTCAGCACTCATGAATACGCTCAACAAAACATTAAAAAAGATTTACTCGCTGGCCGAAATGGCCAAGCCACAGCGCTTTGCTAGGCCGAGGAAATCTGGAAAACTGGTCGCCACGTTAGCGCAGTCACGAATCACAATGGGGCCGTTTGCCCGCAAACCCGCCATGGCAAAGGACATGGCAATTCGGTGGTCACCGTGGCTGACCACTTCACCACTACCGAGTTGCCCGCCTTGAATAACGATGCCATCGGGTGTGGGCTCTGCGCTGATGCCCAAAATAGCCAGGCCATCGGCCATCACTTGAATACGGTCCGACTCTTTTACGCGTAGCTCTTCAGCACCGGTAAGTACCGTTGTGCCCTCTGCACAGGCAGCGGCAATAAACAGCGCTGGAAACTCATCAATTGCCAGGGGCACTTGATCTTCCGGAATGTTAATGCCCTTCAGTTGTGCTGAGCGTACGCGGATATCCGCTACCGGTTCGCCGCCAATTTCACGCTCGTTGAATACTTCCAGATTGCCGCCCATGGCTTTTAGAATATTGATGACACCCACACGCGTGGGGTTAATGCCAACATGTTCCAGGGTTAGATCAGAGTTCGGGGCAATGGAAGCTGCAACTAGGAAAAACGCCGCCGAGGAAATATCTGAGGGCACATCAATCTTCGTTGCGGTGAGCTTGCCGCCACCGCGCAACGAGGCTGTAGCGCCCTGCACCTTCACTTCATAACCGAAGCCTTTCAGCATGCGCTCGGTATGGTCACGGGTCGGTGCAGGTTCAGTGACACTGGTTTCACCGTCAGCCCAGAGGCCAGCAAGCAATACACCGGACTTCACTTGAGCGCTGGCCACAGGCATATCGTAATGGATGCCCTTGAGGCCGCCCTTAGCCGCCGTGCTAGCACCGTGAACGCTGACCGGAGGCGTGCCGCGCTCACCCGTGGTCTGGATATCCGCTCCCATTAAACGCAGAGGCTTGGCAATGCGCTCCATCGGGCGTTTGGTCAACGACGCGTCGCCAGTCATCACGGTATCGAAGGGTTGTGCCGACAAAATGCCGGACAAGAGACGCATGGAGGTACCGGAATTACCAACATAGAGCGGGCCTGGTGCAGGCTTTAGGCCGTGCAGACCAACGCCATGCACACGCACGCGACCGCGCTCGGGGCCTTCGATGACCACGCCCATGTCACGGAATGCCTGTAGGGTTGCTAGCGCGTCTTCGCCTTCGAGGAAGCCGGTTACTTCCGTAATGCCCTCTGCAATAGAGCCGAGCATGATGGAGCGATGCGAGATGGATTTGTCGCCCGGCACACGAATGCGGCCATTCATGCGGCCTCCGGGCTGGACGGTATAGGTCAGATCTTTTTCGGCAGTCATGGGTTTCGCATAGGCCGTTCCGGCCAACATGTGGGTGAAGTGTTCTCGTGCCACACGGGCACGCGTGAAAATTCCGAGTAAAGCTTCGCTATCACCCGTGGTAATGGCTTGGCGCAGTAGACGCGTGCCCGACTCAAAGCCATCCAAGGCCTCCAGAACGGCATCGCGATTCGCTAAGAAGATGTCATGCCACATGGTCGGATCGCTGCCGGCAATGCGGGTGAAGTCACGGAAACCGCCGGCGGCATAGCGGAAAATATCCAGGTTATTGGATTCTCGCGCCAAGGTATCGACCAGTGAAAACGCCAGTAAGTGCGGCAAATGACTGGTCCGGGCTAGTACAGAGTCATGACGCTCAACGCTCATGGTTAACACATCCGCCTGCGCCCTTTGCCACAGCGAGGTCACCAACGCGAGGGCCTCGGCCTGCGTAGTCGGCAATGGCGTGAGAATGACCTTGTGGCCTGCAAAGAGATTGGCACGACCCGCAAGCACACCGCTTTGCTCAGAGCCTGCAATGGGATGGCCCGGAACAAACGTAGGCGGCACTTTGCCCCAGACGGCTTCAGCAGCAGCCACGACATTACCTTTTGTACTGCCGACATCGGTTATCACTGCCTGCGCCGACAGTGCTGGCTTAATAGCGCGCAAAATGCTTTCAGTGGCATTAACAGGCATGGCCAATATGACCAAATCAGCCCCGCGCACGGCATCTGCCGGGTCCGCATAACCGATATCAATCAGCCCTAGCTGACGTGCCAGAGCCAAAGTCTGACTGCTACGACTAGCAGCGGTGATGCGCTCCACCAGCTGTTGCTCGCGCATAACGCGCGCCAAGCTAGAGCCGATGAGACCAAAGCCGACAAAAGCGACTTGGCGCAGTGGCCAGCGTGTCATGCCGGGCTCCGGCTGGCAGCAAGTACACGCGCCAAGGCCTCTAAGCCAAATTCATTTTCTTCAGCCAGGCCGATGGAAATACGTAAATGCCTTGGTAAACCGTAGTTGGCCACGGGTCGAACAATCACGCCTTCTCTCAGCAGCGCTTGAAACAAGGGGGCGGCGTCTTGCTGCATGTCGACGCATAGAAAATTTCCGCGCGAGGGAATGGCGCTGAGCCCAAGGGCCGCCAATCCCGTTAACCATTGCTGCATTCCCGCCTGATTCAAGTCGCGGGTTTTAGCCACGAACTCATCATCATTAATGGCTGCCGCAGCCGCAATTAACGCTAAACTATTAACATTAAATGGCTGGCGTACTCTATTGATAATATTGGTTATTTCAGGAGAAGAAACAGCATAACCAACACGCAAAGAGGCCAAGCCATAAGCTTTCGCCAAAGTGCGGGACACAATCAAATTGGGGTGCTTAGGCAGCTCTTTCAGGCCATCTAAAGCATCGGGGGCAGTCACAAACTCACCGTATGCTTCATCCAACACAACCACGATGTGCGCTGGCACTTGCGCCATGAATGCTGTGAAATCAGCCGCTTCGAACCAAGTGCCCGTGGGGTTATTGGGGTTTGCCAGAAAGATGACTTTCGTGGCCGGCGTGATCGCAGCAGCCATGGCCGGTAAATCATGACCATAATGACGTGCCGGCACAGCGATTCCGCGCGCACCTACCGCTTGCACTGCCAAGGGATAAACCGCAAACGCATGTTCAGCAAAAATGGCGTCATCACCCTCACCCAGAAAAGCACGAGCAACCAGCTCCAGCACATCATTAGAGCCATTGCCCAGCGTGATGCTATCCAAACTTAAGCCAAAACGCTGGCTTAGCGCCTGCTTAAGGATAAAACCATTGCCATCGGGGTAACGGCCCAGCTCCACAGGATCACCCTGCACTGCTTGCTGCAAAGCAGCGAGTGCTTTTGGCGAGGGTCCGAGTGGGTTTTCATTGCTGGCTAACTTCACCACACGGGTCAGGCCCAACTCGCGCTGCAACTCAGTAATGGGCTTGCCCGGCTGATAAGGCGCGAGGTGTTGGACACAGGGTCGTGCTTGCTTAAGAAATGGCGTCATGGCAGCGTTCTCAGAGCACAGCACGCGGGTAGGAACCCAGCCATTTCACTTGACGCATACGCGGCTCAAGTTCAGCCATGACTTCTTTAACCAGCGGATCGTCTTGGTGCCCTTCGAAATCAATGAAGAACACATAAGTCCACACATCATGCTTGCTCGGACGGCTTTCAATACGCGTTAAGTTAATACCGCGACGGTAGAAAGGCTCCAACAAGGTATAGAGCGCACCGGCTTCGTTATTGCGTACGGAGACGATGATTGAGCTCTTGTCATCTCCAGAACGCGCTACCGACTCACGACCAATAATTAAGAAACGGGTCGTATTGTTCGGATTATCCTCAATGCGCTCGTGCAACTTCGTTAGACCGTAGAGCTCGGCAGCGGTTTCACCCGCAATCGCAGCCGAATGCCATTCGCCTTTAATCCGGCGCGCAGCCTCGGCATTGCTCGACACCGCCACGCGCTCAGCTTTTGGAAAATTCGCATCCAGCCATTTACGGCACTGCGCTAAAGACTGCTGATGCGAGTAAATGCGTGAAATTGACGCTAACTGCGTGCCTTCAGACACCAATAAATGGTGATGAATACGCAGCTCTACCTCGCCAATAATCTGCAGATTCGAGTCCAAGAAAGAGTCTAGCGTATGGCTGACCATCCCTTCAGACGAGTTTTCTACTGGCACCACGCCATAATTGACGCTGCCAGCCGCCACTTCGCGGAAAACATCGTCAATATTGGCCAGCGGTACTGTTTGCACCGAGTGGCCGAAATGCTTCAGCGCCGCCGTTTGCGTAAAAGTGCCGTGAGGCCCCAGGAAAGCAATGCGCAGCGGATGTTCCAACGCCAAACAGGCCGACATGATTTCACGGAACAGGCGTGCCATCTCTTCGGGGTGTAACGGACCTTCGTTACGCGCCATGACCTTGTTCAGTACCTGCGCTTCGCGCTCAGGGCGGTAAAACACCGTAGCGTCAGGCTCTGTGGCCTTTTTCACTTCGGCTACTTGCTGAGCGCAACGCGCACGGGCACTGATTAAACGCTGAATCTCAGCGTCTATCCCGTCAATTTCGCTACGGATTAATTCCAAGCTGGGCAATTTTTCGCTCATGCTAGCCGCCTTCCTGAACTCAGATTAGCCATGACGACGGGCAAAATCGCCCATGAAATCGATCAGGGCATCTACTGCCGCTTCGGGCACCGCGTTGTACAAGCTGGCACGCATACCGCCCACCGAACGGTGGCCGGCCAAATTCAGCAGGCGCAGCTGCTCGGCTTCGGCCAAGAATGTTTTATCTAGCTTGGCATCCGCCAAGGTGAACGGCACATTCATGCGCGAGCGATTCGCTAGCGCAACTGGATTAGCATAGAAATCGGAGCCATCAATCGCGGCATACAGCTTGCGGGCTTTGCGGGCATTGAGCTCTGCCATCGCCGTCAGGCCGCCCTGCTGCTTCAGCCACTGAAAGACCAAGCCCGCTAAGTACCACGCGTAAGTCGGCGGCGTGTTGTACATCGAGCCATTCTTCGCGGACACCGCGTAATCCAGCAAAGTAGGCGTACCGGGCTTGACGTGACCCAGCAGGTCTTCACGCACAATGACCACGACAATGCCTGCCGGACCGATGTTTTTCTGAGCGCCTGCGTAGATCAAACCGAACTTAGACACATCTAAGGGTTCGGAAAGAATGCTTGACGAATAATCCGCCACCAAGGGCACATCCACCTGTGGGATGAAATCGAACTCAACGCCGTGGATGGTCTCATTCGGGGTGTAGTGCAGATAGGCCGCCTTAGGGTCGAGCTGCCAGGTGTTGAAGGCCGGTACGCTACGGAAATTGTTGGCCACATCAGTGGCCACCACGTTAACGCCCGCGTACTTACGCGCTTCTTCAATGGCTTTTTCTGACCAAACACCGGTGCAGACATAGTCTGCCGATGCGTGGCCACGCAACAAGTTCAGCGGCACTTGGGCAAATTGCAGTGTGGCGCCGCCCTGAAGGAACAGCACTTTGTAATTCGCTGGAATATTGAGCAGGTCGCGCAGATCCTGCTCTGCTTGCTCCGCAATACCCACAAAATCGGCACCGCGATGGCTCATTTCCATGATGGAGCAGCCACGCCCCTGCCAATCGACTAAATCAATCTGGGCTTGTTGCAACACGGCTTCCGGCAATGCAGCCGGGCCCGCGCAAAAGTTATACGCTCTCGTCATCTTGCACCGATGGGTCTGTGGACAAATTCTCAGTCGGCTCAGCCGCCTCGTCTGTTGGTGAGGCCAGCGCTGTCACTGCCTCGGCTTCGCCTTCAATGAAGTCGTCTTCTTCCACTTCATCTAAGCGCACCAAGCCAACAAGCTTCTCGTTTTTACCCAGCTTAATCAGCGTGACACCTTGGGTATTGCGGGACAGCACGGACACTTCACTGACACGGGTACGCACCAAAGTACCTTGATCAGAAATCAGCATAAGCTCATCTGAATCAATGACTTGGACGGCACCAATCAGCGCGCCATTACGATCACTGGTTTGCATGGCGATAACGCCTTGACCGCCACGACCGCGACGCGGGTATTCGGCCAACTCCGAACGCTTACCAAAGCCGTTCTCGGACGCCGTGAGAATCTTGGCGCCCGTTTGCGGGATGATCATGGAGATCAAACGCTGACCTTCAGGTAAGCGCATGCCGCGAACACCGCGCGCAGTACGGCCCATGGTACGCACATGCTTTTCTTTAAAGCGAATCACTTTGCCGCCATCCGAGAACAACATGACTTCGGATGCACCGTTGGTAACTGCAACAGCAATTAAGGTATCGCCTTCATCAAGTTTCAAAGCGATGAGGCCACTGCTACGGGGACGGCTAAACTGTGACAGCAAGGTCTTTTTCACGGTGCCCGACGCGGTCGCCATGAAAATGTAGTCACCAGTGGGTTCATCTGTGCCCGTTACGCCCAAATCGGCCGCGTCGTCGCCTTCTTCGTCATCACCTTCTGGCAACGCATCAATGACGGTTTCGTCTAGCTCTTCATCGTCTGCCAGCTCTTGATCGGCATAGGCCGCCAAATCAATGGGGAGCAGTGCTGTAACGCGCTCATTTGGCGCCAATGGCAGTAAGTTCACCAGCGGTCGGCCCTTGGAGCCACGGCTGGCTTGCGGCAGCTCATAAACCTTCAACCAATAGACCTTACCCGCACTGGTGAAGCAGAGCACGGTATCGTGCGTGCTGGCGACTAGAAGATGCTCGATATAGTCCTCATCTTTCATGCTGGTGGCGGACTTGCCGCGACCGCCACGACGCTGCGCGCGATAGTCGGTAATCGGCTGAATTTTGGCGTAACCCGTATGCGAAATGGTCAACACCACATCTTCTTCGTTGATCAAATCTTCCAGCGTCAAATCCAGACGCGTGGCGATAATTTCGGTACGACGCTTATCACCGTAGAGTGCCAGGGTGTCGCGCAGTTCATCACGAATCACGTTTAAGAGACGCTCAGGCTCTTCAAGAATCAATGCCAACGCACTGATTTTAGTCAGAATTTCAGCGTATTCTGCCACTAGCTTATCTTGCTCAAGACCCGTCAGACGGTTGAGACGAAGATCGAGAATAGCTTGTGCTTGTTCGGCAGATAGCGAATAGCGGCCATTATTGAAGCCATAGGCCAGCGACAACCCTTCTGGTCGGCAAGCATGCACATCGCCAGCACGCTCAAGCATGCCTTCAACCGCACCTGGCAACCAACTTTCAGCCATCAGGCGCTCTTTAGCCTCGCTCGGGCTAGGAGACTGCTTAATCAGCTCAATAACCGGGTCGATATTGGCCAGTGCGACCGCCAAGCCTTCAAGAATATGGCCGCGCTCACGGGCTTTGCGTAGTTCAAAGACAGTACGGCGGGTGACGACTTCGCGGCGGTGGCGCACAAAGGCTTCAAGAATCTGCTTGAGATTCATGATCTTAGGCTGACCATCTTCAATGGCCACCATGTTGATGCCAAACACGCTTTGCAGCTGCGTTTGCGCAAACAGGTTATTCACCACCACTTCTGCCATTTCACCGCGCTTCAGCTCGATGACAATGCGCATACCGTCTTTATCGGACTCATCACGCAGCTCGGAGATGCCCTCGAGCTTTTTCTCTTTCACCAGCTCGGCAATCTTCTCGATCACGCGAGCCTTGTTGAGCTGATACGGAATTTCCGTGAAAACAATGGTTTGGCGATTGGTCTTGGCATCGGTCTCGACATGATGACGGGCGCGCATGTAAATGCGGCCGCGACCCGTTCGATAAGCCTCAACAATACCGGCGCGGCCATTGATGATGCCAGCGGTCGGGAAGTCTGGGCCGGTGATGTGCTGCATCAGGCCGTCAACATCGAGATCCGGATTGTCGATCAATGCCAGAACGGCATTGATGACTTCGGTCATATTGTGCGGCGGAATGTTGGTCGCCATGCCCACGGCAATACCGCTAGAGCCATTGACCAGCAAATTCGGCACACGCGTTGGCATGACCGCCGGAATCATCTCGGTGCCGTCGTAATTCGGCACCCAGTCCGTGGTTTCTTTATCGAGATCGGCGAGCAGGTCATGCGCGAGACGCGTCATGCGCACTTCGGTGTAACGCATAGCAGCGGCGTTGTCGCCGTCTACCGAACCGAAGTTGCCCTGACCATCGACCAGCAAATAGCGCAGCGAGAAGGGCTGCGCCATACGCACGATGGTGTCGTAAACGGCGGTATCGCCGTGCGGGTGGTATTTACCGATGACGTCGCCGACGACACGCGCCGACTTCTTATAGGCTTTATTCCAGTCGTTGCCGAGCTCGTGCATAGCGAACAGCACACGGCGGTGGACGGGCTTCAAACCATCGCGAACATCCGGCAGCGCACGCCCGACAATCACGCTCATGGCGTAGTCGAGGTAGGACTGACGAAGTTCGTCTTCGATATTGACCGGGAGGATTTCCATGGCAACGTCGGACATGCAGTTTTCTCTTATTTTTAAGCGTTGCAAAGCGCTGGAGTCTAGCACATGTGATGGCTTTGCCGTAGTCACGAGCAACAACGAATGCCGCTATACTGCGCATCCAATTTCTTATCTGACAGACTGCACTTATGTCTCTTCCAGCTGACTTGCCGACAAACAATGTAGATCCCGCCGAAATTGCCAAATTCGAGGCGCTGGCTGCGCGGTGGTGGGATAACACCTCCGAATTTAAGCCACTGCACGACATCAATCCCTTACGCCTGAACTGGATAGACGATCGCGTGGGTTTGGCTGGCAAACGCGTGCTGGACGTGGGTTGTGGCGGCGGAATTTTGTCGGAAAGCATGGCGCGTCGTGGCGCTGAAGTGCTGGGCATTGATATGGGCGCTGCGCCACTCGCCGTGGGCACTTTGCATGCCGAACAAATGGGCGTGAAATCGGTGGCCTATCGCCAAGTGACCGTGGAAGCGCTTGCGGTTGAACAGCCAGAAAGTTTCGACACCGTAACTTGCTTAGAAATGCTTGAGCACGTGCCAGACCCCTCAGCGATTGTTGCTGCCTGCATGCGTCTGGTTAAGCCCGGTGGCCGCGTCTTTTTCTCCACCCTAAACCGTAATCCGAAATCCTGGCTGTTTGCCATTGTTGGCGCTGAATATGTGCTGCGTATGTTGCCCCGCGGCACGCATGATTATCAGAAATTCATTCGACCTTCCGAGCTCGGTCAATGGATTCGTGCAGCCGGCCTGCAACTTGATGAGATGACGGGTCTTCACTTCAACCCACTAAGCGGCCGCTACTGGCTTGCACCCAATGTCGACGTCAACTACATGGTCGCCTGCACCAAACCTGCTGCGGAGCAGTCTTGAGCATGAGTCGTATTGAAGGGGTATTTTTTGATTTAGATGGCACGCTGGTGGATACCGCACCGGACTTCCATGCAGGTATCAACCGCCTTCGGTCGACGCATGGGCTGCCCGCTATGCCCTATGAGCCGATACGTGCGGTGGTATCAGAGGGCGCTAAAGCGGTCGTTCGCACAGGCTTTCCACACGTCGCCCCCGACAGCGAGCAATCTGAGCAGCTAAGACTCGCGTTTCTCGCCGACTACATTGAGCATTTGGCTGACACCTCGGTGGTCTTTGCGGGCTTAGAAGAGTCACTGCAGTTGCTGGAGCGCTCGCACATTGCGTGGGGTGTCGTCACTAATAAGTCCAGCACCTACACGCGCCCGCTCATGCAGGCTTTAGGGCTGTCTGTTCGCAGTGCCGCCACGGTGTCTGCCGATGAGGTCGTGCATAGCAAGCCGCACCCGGAGCCCCTGTTTAAGGCAGCTACCATGGCGGGTGTGGATGCAAGTGCCTGTATTTATGTAGGTGATCATGCCCGTGATATTGAGGCCGGCCGCCGTGCCGGCATGCAGACTGTTGCCGTTGGCTGGGGTTACTTGCCCGAAGCCCACAGTCACACCAC
>DDPD01000085.1 GCA_002342025.1 Moraxellaceae bacterium UBA2477
CAGCAACAGCAACAGCAACAGCAACAGCGATCCCATCGATAAGATTTGCGAGAAGCTAACTTGCTGCATAATCACCAAGAATTTTGAAACTACGCTAGGTCCATCACTCGCTTTACGCGTATTAACCTGAGAAATACCTATGTTTGATTGCTGCATAGCGTAGCTAGAGCTGATCAACGTTGGGGCAACGACAACCCCTTGCGAAGCAGCCAGAGCATCAATTTCAGCAATCAAAGTGGCAGCATCTAAATGAACGAGCTGCGCGTATCGACGAGCATAACCACGAGCAAATGCCAAGCCCGGTAATGCGGTGAAATCATCCGCTTCTAGGGCTTGCAAATACTTAACCGACAGATTTGTTTCCGCATTTACCGCTTCCAGCGATAAGCCTCGCGCCTCACGCGCAAGCCTTAACTGTTGGCCAGGCGTAGGGCTAGTGCGGCCACCATTAACGGACAAACTCAGATCATCTGACGAGCTCACGGAAACATTCCTCAAAAAGCCTAGTTAGGGCAAATTAAACTCTAATAATTTCATTGCTGCGCGTCTGTGCTTGCCAGCGCTCAGCACGACGCGTTCTATCTTTAACTTGGCCAACCAACTGGCCACAAGCAGCGTCAATATCATCGCCCCGTGTAGCACGGATAGTACAGGTGTAACCGGCACGAATCAGCTGATTCTGAAACTCAATAATCTGTGCTCGCGGCGTACTGTCATAGGGCGCATGCGGAAAAGGATTAAACGGAATCAAATTAATCTTGCTGGGCACATCACGCAGCAGCTCAATCAACTGAGCCGCATGTTCTGGCTGATCATTGACGCCTGCCAGCATGACGTATTCCATGGTCACGCGACGACGCCCTACTTCACTGCCCTGATGGTGCACCAACCAGCGCTTGCACGCCGCCATGAGCTCATGCAGCGGGTACTTTTTATTGATGGGAACCAGCTCATTACGCAGCTCGTCATTGGGCGCATGCAATGACACCGCTAACGACACATCGATGGCCTGCGTGAACTTGTCCATCATGGGCACAACGCCCGAGGTGGATAGCGTGACACGACGTTTGGACAAACCGTAAGCATAGTCATCCAGCATCAAGCTCATAGCCGGTAAAACCGCATCGAGATTGAGTAGCGGCTCACCCATGCCCATCATCACAACATTGGTCAATGCGCGCGTCCGGGTTAATTCGCCGTCCGCATTACGACCGCTGAATTCGCCATCATCGAGGTAGGAGCGATTGGCAATCCAAACCTGGCCAATAATTTCTGCCGGCGTCAGGTCGCGCATAAACCCCTGCTTGCCCGTCGAGCAGAAACTGCAATCCAAGGCACAACCAACCTGAGACGACACACAGAGGGTTTTACGATCGCCGTCGGGAATGAGCACGGTCTCGACCATGGCATTGGGTGCCACTTCGATGATCCACTTACGCGTGCCATCCGCTGAGAAATGCTTGTGCGTGACTTTGGGCGGACGCACTTCCGCATACTGCTCTAGCTTGACGCGAAGCGACTTCGCCAGATTGGTCATCTCAGAAAACTCTGTGATGCCTTGCTGATGAATCCATTTCATCACCTGACCGGCGCGGAATTTCTTCTCACCCAGGGTGGCGAAATAGGCCTCCATTTGCTCGCGACTGAGCCCGATCAAATTGACCTTGGGCGTTGCAGTTACGTCGATAGGGGCAGCGTCAGTCATGTCATTTTTACCACTTTTATCATGCACAAAGGCCGCAGTACTCAGGTATTGCGGCCTTTGCATCAACTCGCCGCTTTCACGGCTGCTCTGCGCCATTAAAGCGCAGAACCCTACGCAACCTTAACGGGTACGTGCACAAACTTCCAGCGAGCTGAAGAAGTAAGCGATTTCACGAGCAGCGGAGGTTGTCGAGTCCGAACCATGAGCAGCGTTCTCATCGATGCTAACAGCGAAATCAGCACGAATGGTTCCTGGCGCTGCATCCTTTGGATTAGTGGCGCCGAGAATGTCACGGTGGGCCAGAACAGCGTTTTCGCCTTCCAAAGCGCTAACCACAACAGGACCGGAAGTCATGAAAGCAACCAGGTCGTTGAAGAAGCCACGACCGGCGTGTTCAGCATAAAAGCCTTCGGCTTCTGCTTTCGACAGGTGCTTCATTTTGGTGGCAACAATCTTCAGACCGGCAGCTTCGAAGCGGCTGAAAATAGCACCAATAGCATTCTTGCCAACGGCGTCGGGCTTGATGATGGAAAGTGTGCGTTCAACGGCCATGGTGGGCTCCAGTGTCACAATTTAGAAAGAGGTGTCGGGCACATGTCATGCCAGAACTTGGGCGCGAATTATACCGGCGTCTGTGGGTAACTGCTAGAGATGGTTTGGGTTCTTTAGCTGGCCCGCTTCCGAGACAGGACTGAGCTGTTCAAACACGCCGTGAATCCATCCATGGAGGCTCCATGCGCCATCCATGGCGCATGACGGTTTGTACAGCTCAATCCTGCCTCGGGCGCTCAGCGTGAGGTCCCACCCTGCAGTCAGCTACATATCGCCAGTGCGGTGGGCAGAGAACCCTCTCGGAATACAGAAGTTCAGGGGCGTATGAGAGTGTTGTCGGCGCTAACGGGTGAAACAGGCCGCGCCGTCATGCGCCATGGATGGCGCATGAGAGCCTACAGGGATGTATTCACGGCGTGCGCGACTTGTGTCATCCGTCAGCGCCGGCCTAACTATCAATGCTTCTCTGAAGCGTGATTCAACGTATAGCGAGGAATTTCAATAACAAGATCCTCAGTACCCATGACCGCCTGACACGACAATCGCGACTCTGCCTCCAACCCCCAGGCTTTATCGAGCATGTCTTCTTCCAGCTCGTCGAGCTCATTGAGCGAATCAAACCCCTCGCGCACCACCACATGACAGGTCGTGCAGGCGCAGGACTTCTCGCAAGCATGCTCAATGGCATAACCCTGACGCAAGGCCGCATCACAAATGGTTTCGCCGACTTCAGCCTCAATCACGGCACCGTTCGGGCAGATCTCGTGGTGCGGCAGCAAAATGATGTTGGGCATATCAGTGTTCCTCGAAATCAGTCAGCGTCTTACCAGTAAAGGCCTGACGTATGCCGGCGTCCATGCGCCGGGCAGCAAAGGTTTCGCTGGCGTGGTTAAGTGCCTCAGCAGCAGCGTTAATGGCAGCGGCATCGTCGGCAGCGGCCAGGGCTTTCAGGCCCTGCACGGCGGCCTGTAACTCGGCCAGCTCGGACGCACTAAGCAATTCACCCTGCTGCGCCAAGGCAGCTTCAGTAGCAATCCAGAGGCGCTCGGCTTCCGCACGGGCCTCGGCCAATGCACGCGCTTGCATGTCCTGCACGGCGGCAGCCTGCGACTCGCGCAGAAGGCGCAGAATGTCGTCATCCTGCAAACCCCAGGATGGTTTGACGACAATTTCAGCACGCACGCCGGATGTCGTTTCTTCCGCACTGACGCTGAGCAGGCCATCCGCATCGACCTGGAATAACACGCGAATGCGTGCTGCACCAGCGACCATCGGCGGAATACCTTGCAGCTCAAAGCGCGCGAGCGAACGACAGTCGCTGACCATCTCACGCTCGCCTTGCAATACGTGCAGGCTCATCGCGGTTTGGCCATCTTTAAAGGTGGTGAATTCCTGCGCACGTGCCACCGGAATGGTGGTGTTGCGAGGAACGACCTTCTCAACCAAGCCGCCGTAGGTTTCAAGACCTAACGATAGCGGGATGACATCAAGCAGCAGCAGGTCGCTATCGGGCTTGTTGCCAACAAGTATATTGGCCTGTACCGCCGCGCCCACGGCCACAACCTGATCTGGATCAAGATGATCCAGTGCAGGCTTACCGAAAAACTCAGCGACACGACGACGCACCAGCGGAACCCGCGTAGAGCCACCCACCAAGACGACTTCGCTCAAATCTGCAGGCTTCAGACCCGCATCGCGAAGGGCGCGGCGACAAGCCTTTAAGGTGTCATCCACGCGGGCAGCAATAAGTGATTCGAAATGTTCGCGAGTCAGCGTCGCCTGCCAATCTGCCGGTGCGCCACCGGTACCGGCCGCCAACGACAGGGGCACCGAATCACGCGCACTAAGCGCTTCTTTCACGCGCCGCGACGTCTGCAAAAGACGACGTTGAATTTCAGCATCCGGATTAACAATGCCGGCTTCTGCCATAATCCAACTGGCGATGGCATGATCGAAATCATCGCCACCCAGCGCAGAGTCGCCACCGGTGGCGAGCACTTCGAACACACCTTGATGCAGACGCAAAATAGAGATGTCGAAGGTGCCGCCGCCAAGGTCATAAATGGCGTGGATACCTTCGTGCTGTTGGTCAAGCCCATAGGCGACAGCCGCCGCCGTGGGCTCGTTGAGAAGACGCAGCACTTTCAGGCCAGCCAGCGTGGCGGCATCCTTGGTGGCCTGGCGCTGCGCCTCGTCAAAGTAGGCCGGGACAGTAATCACCGCACCGGTTATATCGCCGCCTAAGGCCGCTTCGGCGCGCACCCGCAGCACATTGAGAATTTCAGCCGACGCTTCCACGGGGCTTTTTAGACCCGCGATGGTGTTGAAATAGGGCATGCCGTTGTCGTGCATGACCAGCTCGTAGGGGAGCTGGTCGCCGAGCTGATGGGCCGCCTCAAGACCGCGACCCATGAAGCGCTTCACGGAAACCAAGGTATTAAGGGCATCGCTGGCTGCCGCTTGGCGTGCCGCCTCCCCCACCACCACCGCGCCATCCGCCAGATAGCGAACCACCGAAGGCAACAAGAAACTGCCGTCCTCTGCCGGTAATACACGCGGCAAGCCGCTTTGCACCGTGGCCACGAGAGAATGGGTGGTGCCAAGGTCTATCCCGATGGCCAGTTTATGTTGGTGTGGCGCTTGACTCTGGCCAGGTTCGGCGATTTGCAGCAAGGCCATCAGAAATCGTCCAGTTCGTCTTCGAGGCGTTCACGCTGCTCGCGGATCTCCGCCAGCAAGCGTGTCATGAATTGCATTTTTCGCAGGCAGTCTGTGGCTTCGGGCCAATCCTGCGCCACGTAATCGAGAGGAAACTCGCGCAGCAGCGCCTCTAGCCAATCCTGAGCTTCTGCCTCAATGGCATCCAGCTCATGGACGGCAGCGGCCTCTTCCAATGACTCGCGAAGCTCCATCTGGGCCATTAGGAAATCCGTGTCCATAACACTGACGCGCTCTGCATCTCCACCCTGCCCGACTAATTCCAGCAGGTAGCGGGCACGGCGCACAGGGTCGCGCAACGTGTCATAAGCGGCATTAAGGTGCGATGTCATTTGCAGCGCCTGACGCTGCGCTGCGGGATCATCAGCAGGGGCACGGTCTGGGTGATATTGTTGCTGCAAGGCTCGCCACACAGGCTGCAAGGCACTGGCATCTAGCTCAAATACCACGGGCAAGCCAAAGAGGCTGAAGTAGTCCGTATTCAGGTTCACACCCACACTCCGCTTAAACGGTGAAAGACTCACCGCAACCGCACTCGCCCTTCTGATTCGGGTTAGTGAACTTGAAGCCTTCGTTCAGGCCTTCTTTAACGAAGTCCATTTGGGTACCATCGAGATAGGCCAAGCTTTTCGGGTCAACAATGACTTTTACCCCAAAAGAATCAAAGACTTGATCAGCCTCTTCTACCGCATCAACAAACTCCAGCACATAGGCTAAGCCTGAGCAGCCGGATGTCTTGATGCCGACCCGAATGCCTTCACCTTTGCCCCGACCCTCGAGGCATGCTTGAACGTGGCGCGCGGCCGATTCTGTCAGGGTAATACCCACTCGTGTCTCCTCAGCTGTGCCAGCACCTTTCGGCACGGGCCCCAGTAAACATATTGCGCTTAGGCGCCGTGCTTCTGACGGTAGTCAGCAATCGCTGCTTTAATGGCATCTTCAGCGAGCACCGAGCAGTGAATTTTCACGGGCGGCAGAGCCAACTCCTGCGCAATTTGGGTGTTCTTGATCGTGGCAGCCTGGTCCAGGGTCTTGCCCTTGACCCACTCGGTCACCAGCGAGCTGGACGCAATGGCTGAACCACAACCGTACGTCTTGAAGCGGGCATCTTCGATAATGCCGGCTTCGTTTACTTTGATTTGTAGCTGCATCACGTCGCCGCACGCTGGTGCACCCACCATGCCAGTGCCGACGGAGTCATCCAGCTTATCGAGCTTGCCGACATTGCGTGGATTTTCGTAGTGGTCGAGGACCTTTTCGCTGTAAGCCATGATATTTCTCCTGGTTGCAGAGGGTGCGCTTAGTGCGCGACCCATTCCACGGAACTGATGTCTACGCCGTCTTTGTACATATCCCACAAAGGAGACAGGTCACGCAGACGGTTGACGGCTTGGCTGGCGTGGCCAATCACGAAATCGATGTCGGCCTCGGTGGTGAAGCGACCGAGGGTAAAACGAATGGAGCTATGTGCCAGCTCATCACTGAGACCTAAGGCGCGCAACACATAGGAAGGCTCAAGTGAGGCGGAGGTACAGGCAGAGCCTGACGAAACGGCAAGATCTTTCAGCGCCATGATCAGCGACTCGCCTTCAACGAAGTTAAAGCTGACATTGAGGTTGCCGGCGATGCGCTGAACGGCATCGCCATTCAGAAACACTTGCTCCAGCCCCTGCAAGCCCATCCAAAGCTTGTCGCGCAATACACGCAAACGTGCCTGCTCTTCATGCATTTCCAGTTTCGCGAGGCGGAAGGCCTCACCCATGCCGACCAGCTGGTGCGTGGCCAATGTACCCGAACGCATGCCGCGCTCGTGCCCACCACCGTGAATCTGTGCTTCTAAACGTACGCGCGGCTTGCGGCGGACGTACAGCGCGCCAACACCTTTCGGGCCGTAGGTTTTGTGGGCACAGTAACTCATCAAATCGACTTTCATTTTGTCGAGGTCAATGTCAATTTTGCCGGTCGACTGAGCGGCATCAACATGAAACAGAATGCCGCGCGCACGCGTGATCTCGCCTATCGCTGCGATGTCGGTGATGGTGCCGATCTCGTTGTTAACGTGCATCAGCGACACCAACAAGGTGTCATCGCGCAACACGGCTTCAACAGCCGCCGGATGAATCAGGCCGGTGCCTGCTTCCGGGTCAAGATAGGTTACTTCAAAGCCTTCGCGCTCAAGCTGGCGACAAGCATCCAACACGGCCTTGTGCTCGATCTTCGAGGTCACAATGTGCTTGCCCTTACTCTTATAAAAACCGGCAACGCCCTTAATGGCGAGGTTGTTGGACTCGGTTGCGCCGGATGTCCAAACAATTTCGCGCGGGTCGGCATTCACTAACGCAGCCACATGACCACGCGCATCCTCAACCGCTTCTTCGGCTTGCCAGCCATAAAAATGCGAACGCGACGCTGGGTTGCCAAAATTACCTTCTACCCGCAGGCAATCCATCATGGCTTCGGCCACACGCGGGTCCACCGGCGTGGTCGCGGAATAGTCGAGATAGATCGGACGCTTCATGAATTACCCCTAACACTCAATTCAGTTAGCTACTGCCAGACTGGCACCAGCTTCAATATCCAGACGACGGCGCGCTTGTGCTTCGCTTTGGCGAATCGACACGGCCTGCACCTGACGCCGCGTCAGCAACTCTTGCAAGCTGATGTTGGCCAAGAAATGATGGATCTGATCACTGAGATCACTCCATAGTTCATGCGTCAGACAAGTTACGCCTTGTTGGCAATCGCCTTGACCGCCACAGCGGGTGGCATCCACCGACTCATCCACTGCATCAATGATGTCGGCCACAAAAATTTCGCCGGCCAGATGCGCCAGCTGGTAACCGCCACCGGGGCCGCGCACACTACTGACCAAGCCGCTTTTGCGTAACTTGGCAAACAATTGCTCGAGATACGACACCGAAATCGATTGGCGATCAGAAATATCGCCCAAGCTGACTGGGCCTTTTTGCGCATGCAGCGCCAAGTCCAACATCGCCGTTACAGCGTAGCGGCCTTTCGTCGTTAATCGCATGCAACATCTCCACTACTTAACCCAGTATTTCACTAGGGTATTAAAACCAAGTAAAACAGTCAAGTAATAGACCCAGTAGAACGGTCGGGATTGTAGGGAGATCAGCTTCAGATTGCCAGACGCCGCGATCAGTAATTTAGGGGCAAACATGACTCTAGAGTCCGCATGCCCCTGCCACTTAATCGGGTTTTACCGTAGCCAAAGTAGTGGCTAGTAGAGCGTCCGGCTTTTGATCGCAGACATTAATACCGGCCTCTTTCAGTGCTTTGCAGAACATATCCATGCGCGCTTCATTGGCCTGCATGTGATCCAAGATATCTCGCATGGCGTCCAACACAGGATCGGGTAAGTCAGGGTTAGCGGCGTAGGCCTGAAAGCCAATTTTTGCCGCATAGTCTCGGCGCGCCTGCTCTTCCGCATCCACTTCGGTACGAATAATGATGCGACCCGGCGTACCCACAACGGTGGCACCAGCCGGGACAGGTTTCACGACGACGGCATTCGAGCCAATACGCGCACCAGCCGAGACGGTAATCGGACCCAGCACCTTGGCACCTGCGCCAACGACCACCCCATTTTCTAGCGTGGGATGGCGCTTACCCCCATCCCATGAGGTTCCACCCAATGTGACGCCGTGATACAGCGTCACGTCATCGCCAATTTCAGCTGTTTCACCAATCACCACGCCCATGCCGTGATCGATAAAAAAACGACGGCCAATCTTCGCGCCGGGGTGTATTTCAATTCCGGTCCAAAATCTCGATAGGGTGGAAATGAAACGGGCCAGTCCCTTCCAATTCGCATGCCATAGCGCGTGCGACCAGCGATGCGCCATCGCAGCGTGTAAGCCGGGGTAGTTTAGAAAAACCTCAAAGCGTGTCCGCGCAGCAGGGTCACGAGCAAAGACAGAGTCGATATCTTCTCGAATGCGTTCAAACATCGTTTTTCCCCGAAGACTTCGCGGTAAGAGTAACGCCGCCACGGCCAACTTTTTCGCCGCTCAACGCCAATACGCGCTTAAAGAAACCACGCAACAAATTGTACTCTGGGCGATCCAATCGTGTCCGCCCAAACAGTCGGCGCAGACGCGTCATGATCTGACGGGGATTTTCCGGATCGAGAAACCCCACGGCAACCAATGTTCGCTCGCAGTGCTCGTAGAACTGCGTCATGTCTTCGCCTTTGACCAACTCCTCATCCCAAGGCACCAGCGTAATGGGCATGCCTTGCTGCTCCAGCGGATCGACTGAAAGAGAGCTAAATCTGTCGCGGCTATTTTGCCCACCTTGCACAGCCGCAAACTCATCACACTTATCTTCAGCCAACAAGCAGGCCATTCGGACTTCGTATGCCAATACTTGCACTGCGGCGGCGACATTCAGCACGCCATAGACAGGATTGGTCGGGATAAACACATGGGCATGGCAGAGCATAAGTTCTTCATTGGTGAGGCCACGGTCTTCGCGACCAAAAATGATCGCCACCTTGGCACCCGTCAGCTCATGTTGCTGCGCCGTAGAGCCAGCGCTTCGAGCATCGAGCTGGGGCAAGCCGATCGTGCGATTACGCGCACTGGTGCCCAATACCAGCTGACAGTCTGAAATGGCCTCCTCGAGCGTCGCGACGACCCGCGCATTGGCGAGCACATCTGATGCGCTAGAGGCCAAGGAGCTGGCGTCAGCATGAGGAAATTGCTTCGGTGCCACTAAAACAAGGTCGTAAAGACCCATCGTTTTCATGGCGCGTGCGGCGGCACCGATGTTAGCCGGCAACGAGGTGTTGACGAGGATGATGCGAGTCGAGATGTTCATAGGGTGCGCATGTTACACTATGCGCTTCAACCGTTCTTTATCAGAGTCTGTTCCATGCAACCCATGCTGACCATGGCGCTGCGCGCCGCTAACTTGGCCGCCGACATTATCGCTAAGGCCGCCGATCGCCTCGACC
The DNA here is from genome assembly GCA_002342025.1 of Moraxellaceae bacterium UBA2477. Classification (GTDB taxonomy): domain Bacteria; phylum Pseudomonadota; class Gammaproteobacteria; order Pseudomonadales; family Moraxellaceae; genus Perlucidibaca. Next base: position 9,954 of record DDPD01000085.1, read on the forward strand.
TCGTCGATGTCGAAGCCAAAGGCCTTAACGACTACGTAACACAAGTCGATAAAGCCGCTGAACGCGCCATTATTGAATTTGTCCGCAAGACCTACCCCACCCATGCCATTCAAGCGGAAGAGTCTGGCTTTCAGGCTGGCAAGGGCGGCGAACAGGAATGGCTTTGGATCATCGACCCGCTCGATGGCACCACCAACTTCATTCATGGCTTCCCGCAATATGCGGTATCCATTGCTATCCAGCAAAACGGCGTGACAGAACATGCAGTGGTATTAGACCCGATGCGCCGCGAAGCGTTTAGCGCCAGCCGTGGTAGCGGTGCCGCCATGAATGGTCGTCGTCTCCGCGTGTCAGAACGTCGTGGTTTAGAGGGCGCGCTCATCGGTACCGGCTTCCCATTCCGTCCTGACCAAATGCATGCGATGGATGGCTATTTGAATATGTTCAAAGCCGTGGCCGGTCAGACAGCAGGTTTACGTCGTGCTGGTTCAGCTGCGCTAGACCTTGCCTATGTTGCTGCGGGTCGTCTGGATGGTTTCTTTGAGTTTGGCTTAGCACCGTGGGATATTGCAGCTGGCGAACTGATTATTCGTGAAGCAGGTGGTTTGGTTTCAGATTTTAGCGGTGGTCACGGCTATCTGGAGTCCGGCAATATTGTGGCAGGCAACGCTAAGGTGTTTAAAGGCTTGCTCACGACGCTAGCACCGCATTTACCCGAAGCTTTGAAGCGCTAAAGCCCTTTGAACTGATGTGAAATGCCTATGCGTAAGTTACTAAAGTCATAGGCAGTTTCAATCTGCTTGGGCTGACTCAAGTCAGCCCAACGAGCCTCCAAAAACAGACTGGCATCGCTGAACTGTCGACGCAGGCCGAACAGCCCTTCGTAAGCGCTGCCCTTGGTCATTTGCATCATGCCCGCACTGGCATACGCCGAATAGCTATCACTAAGCTTATAAAGACTATCGACACCAACACCTACGCCAAAGCTACTGGAGCTGGTTAAATTTTGACTTGGACTAGACCATTGATAGCGAACTACCTCAGCTCGCGGTGAAAAAGAGAAATCCCCGTTACTGGGCAAGTTCCAAGATAGGCCATTGCGCTGCTGACTTAAACTCACTGCGTTGCCGTTATCACAACCATCGGCTTGGCAAGCCACGCCATCAAATGTTGACTCGCTACTCACCAAGCTCAAGCCAGCATCAAGTGCATTGATACCGCCCTCTATGGCATCAAAGGCGCTCCGTAAAGATTTCTCGTCTGGACTTACCGGCTTCAATGGGGAAGGCAAGGCTGCAAACAAGTTTTTCAGTGATAACCATGGCTGCAACTCAGCACCATAAGCACTGCCTGCAGAAAGTGAAATTGCCAGTACCAGCTTCTTTTTCATAGCCATCACGTTCACTGAGTGAAGTATGCGCAAAGAATTGCCTAAATTTTCAACAACAACAAGTGACTTTTGTGACTGCTTTGTAGTACTTGAGTGGCCAGTCTAGCTCATTAATTGGTAGGGACCACCCTGTTCCAAAGCACGCTGATAGGCGGGCCGATCATGAATTTTCTGTAAAAACGCCGATACTTTAGGCCATTTCTTCTCTAAACCACCGCGTGCCGCAGCGGCCTCTAGCGGAAAACTCATTTGAATGTCCGCTGCTGAAAAGGTATCGCCAGCAAACCACTCGTTGCGACCTAATTCCGCTTCAAAATAATTCAGTTGCTGCAAAATTTGCGGATCAATAAAGCTTTTTTGCGCGCCTTCCGAGATCTTACGCACCAAGGGTCTCAGCAGGGCTGGCAGTGCCGGTGACTTAGGCAAAAAGGAAAAGACCAGCTTAAGCAACAAGGGTGGCATGGCCGAGCCTTCGGCAAAATGCAGCCAATAGGTATAGCGCAAGCGCTCAGGAGTACCTAACGCGGGCTGCAAACGACCTTGCCCATAGCGCTCGACGAGATACTCAATAATCGCACCCGACTCCGCCACGGTAATATTGTCATCGGTAATGACAGGCGACTTACCCAAGGGATGAACCGCTCGCAACTCAGGCGGCGCCAACATCGTCTTGGCATCCCGCTGATAGCGCACCACCTCATAGGGCAAGCCCAACTCCTCTAGCAGCCAGAGAATACGCTGCGAACGCGAATTATTGAGGTGGTGGACACGAATCATGGACGGTCATCCTCTTCTTTGCTGACTTCAACAATAAAGTCTTCTTTCGATAGACCCATGGCTAATGCGTAACTGGTCGCAATGTAAATCGATGAGTAGGTACCTGCAAACAAGCCAATCAGCATTGCTACCGAGAACCAGTGCAAGGCGGGCCCGCCCACCAGTAGCAGAGCAAAGACCACCAGCGCCACCGTTGCAACCGTCATGATGGTACGACGCAAGGTTTCCGTGAGCGAAATATCGACAATTTCCATGGCATCAGCTTTGCGTAACTTGCGGAAGTTTTCACGAATACGGTCGAATACCACGATGGTGTCGTTAAGTGAGTAGCCAATAAGTGCCAATACCGCCGCCAGCACCGTGAGATCGAATGGCAAACCGAGGAGCGAGAAAATCCCAACAGTGAACAAGACATCGTGGAACAGCGAAATCACGGCGCCAACAGCGAATTTGAAGCGGAAGCGAACCGCCACGTAAAGCATCATCATGATCAAGGACAAACCAACCGCCATGAGCGAGTTAGCGTAGAGCTCGTCACCCACTTGCGAGCCCACGCTATCGACCTGACGAACCACGGCAGGGTTTTCAGGCGTACTCGCCAAACTGGCAATCTTCTGACCCAGACGAGTGGCATCGCCCGGTTGCGGCGGCATACGCACAATCACTGAGTTTGCATCGCCCAGATATTGCACGACCGCATCGTCCACATTGGCCGCCGCCAGTGCTCGGCTAATTTCCTGTTGCTGTACCGCTTGCTCAAAATGCAACTCAACGGCCGTGCCTCCGGTGAAGTCCAAACCTAAATTCAGACCCTTAGTCACCAACGACACAAAACCCACTAACACCACGGCAGCCGAAAAAATGGCCATGCCGCGGCGGAACCGCATGAAACGAATAATCCGGGGCTCAGACATGACGCGTCCTCAAATACTCAAGCGGGTGACGCGACGGCCACCATAAATTAATTGCACGAGGCCACGCGTAAACGTAATCGCCGTGAACATCGAAGTGAGAATGCCGATAGCCAACGTCACGGCAAAGCCCTTAATCGGACCCGTACCGATCGAGAACAGGATGACGGCGACAATGAGCGTGGTTAAGTTGGCATCCAAAATTGTGCCGTAGGCTCGATCGTAACCGGCCACGATCGACGCTTGCGGCGACAAGCCACGCGCAACCTCTTCACGGATACGCTCGAAAATCAGCACATTGGCGTCCACCGCCATACCCACTGTGAGCACAATGCCCGCAATACCAGGCAAGGACAGCGCAGCACCAATGGTACTCATCACCGCAATCAGCACCGCGACGTTAAAAAACAGCGCAATGTTGGCCACCAAGCCGAAGACACGGTAAAAAATCGCCATAAATATCGCCACCAACGCGAAACCGACTTGCGTGGACAGCATGCCCTTGTCGATGTTGTCCTGACCTAGGCTGGGGCCCACGGTACGCTCTTCAACAAAATACATGGGAGCGGCCAAAGCGCCGGCACGTAACAGCAGCGCAAGTTCTTGACCTTCAGCCGGCGAATCCAAACCGGTAATACGGAATTGCGAACCGAGCACCGACTGAACCGTGGCCACGTTGATGACGCGTTTGTCCACATACGGCTCACGGACTTCCGTCACTTTGCCGGCTGCATCCGTATCAAAGCGCACGCGCTGCTTGTTCTCCACGAACAATACGGCCATCTGGCGACCGACATTGTCGCGAGTGGCATCTGCCATCAGACGTCCGCCACGAGTGTCCAAGTTGATATTGACTTGGGGCTGGGAGAATTCGTCGAAACTTGACTGCGCGTTGGTGACGCGCTCACCGGTCACAATTTTACGTTTCTCCAGCAATACCATGCCGCCCTGACTGCGCTCGAAACGCTCAGTGCCGGGTGGCGTGGTGAAGCCTTCTGCGGACTCCATGCTGGTAAAGCGGAACTCCAGACTGGCTGTACGACCCAGAATACGTTTCGCTTCAGCGGTATCTTGCAAGCCAGGCAATTCCACCACGATGCGATTACTGCCCTGACGCTGCACGACGGCTTCCGCCACACCCAGCTCATTGATACGGTTTCGCAGCGTGGTTAAGTTCTGACCAATCGCATAGTCGGTAATTTCACGACGTTTGGCTGGCGTGAAATCCAGCGCCAGGGTTGGCCCCTCAGCACCTTCCACTGCCGTGCCCAGAAAATCAGGCAGATCCTTACGCAGCAAAGTCAGCGCCTCATCACGGTCCGCAGCGGAAGCAAAACGAACCTCTAGTGCACCATTGGGCAGCTCAGAGACTGTGCGATAGCTCAGCTGTTTGTCACGCAACAGCTTTTTAATATCGACAATATAGCCTTCTTGACGCTGCTCAAGCGCTTTGTTGACGTCCACTTCCAGCTTGAAGTGCACGCCACCCCGTAAGTCCAAACCTAGCTTCATCGGCTTACCGCCGATGCTGCTCAGCCAAGCGGGTGTGGTCGGCGCCAAGTTCAGCGCCACCACATAGTTATCACCCAAAGCACGGCGTAAGATCGCCTGCGCCTGGACCTGCTGTTCTGGCGTTTTCAAGCGCAGCAGCACGCCTTTGGCCTGCACTTCATCACCATGGTGAGGGATTTTCGCCTCGTCCAAAGCAAAGGCGGCTCGCTTAAGTAAATCCGCATCCACCGGCACACTGGCTTGTGAACCCGAAACCTGCAAAGCGGGCTCATCAGGATAAAAGTTAGGAAGGGCGTAAATAGTACTGACCATCATGACGACGAAGATCAGAGCAAATTTCCAGGCGGGGAAACGCATGCGAACACCTGCAGACACAAAAAAAGAAAGCGCCCAACTCAGTCGGGCGCGGGATCAATCAGAGGCTCTTCAGCGTACCCTTTGGCAGGCCGGCAACCACGGAAGCTTTCTGCACTTTGACTTCTAAGGAGTCATTCAATGCAATCACGGCAAAGTCGCCTTCAAGTTTAACGATGCGACCCAACAAGCCACCGGCAAACACGACTTCATCACCTTTTTGCAGGTTATCAATGAGTGCGCGCGCTTCTTTTTGACGTTTGGCCTGGGGGCGCCACAGCAAAAAGTAGAAAATCACCACGAAACCGACCAGCATCACCAGCTGACCCGTCATGGACGGTTGACCAGCAACAGCGGCGCCACCTTCAGCCATGGCATCAGAAATCAGGAAACTCATTGCAACACTCCAGTTTTAAGGGTTAAGCGGGGGCGTGGGCAAGCCACGTCGGGCATAGAAGTCATCCACGAAGGCCTGCAATCTACCGGTTTCAATAGCGTCGCGCAAACCCGCCATGAGTCGTTGGTAATAGCGCAGGTTGTGGATGGTGCCGAGCTGAGCACCGAGCATCTCGCCACATTTATCGAGGTGATAGAGATACGCACGCGTGAAGCCGGTGCAGGCCTCGCAATCACAGTGCGGATCCAGCGCGCCGGTGTCGGTTTTGTACTGACTATTGCGAATGCGAACCACGCCGTCGGTGACGAAATAGTGGCCATTGCGCGCATTGCGGGTGGGCATGACGCAGTCGAACATGTCGATGCCACGGCGCACGCCCTCGACCAAATCTTCAGGCTTGCCAACACCCATCACATAGCGCGGTTTGTCGGCGGGCAAATGCTCTGGCAAAAAGTCCAAGATACGAATCATGTCTTCTTTAGGCTCACCCACGGACAGGCCACCGATGGCATAGCCGTCGAAACCAATCGCCTCTAGCCCCGCCAGCGATTGCAAGCGCAAATCTTCGTACATGCCGCCTTGCACAATCCCGAAGAGGGCATTGGGGTTATCCCCATGGGCCTCTTTCGAGCGTTTGGCCCAACGCAGCGACAGTTGCAGCGACTTGTCGGCTTCTTGATGCGTGGCCGGATACGGCGTGCACTCATCGAAAATCATCACGATGTCCGAGCCCAGGTCACGCTGAATACGCATACTTTCTTCGGGACTGAGGAAAACCTTGCTGCCATCGACCGGCGACTGGAACTTCACTCCCTCTTCGGTGATCTTGCGGAGCTTGCCCAAGCTGAACACTTGGAAGCCGCCGGAATCCGTGAGTATAGGCCCCTGCCACTGCGTGAAATCGTGCAGATCGCCGTGCGCCTTGATGACCTCGGTGCCGGGACGCAGCCACAAATGAAAGGTGTTGCCGAGAATAATTTCCGCACCGATGGCGTGAATATCTCGAGGCAACATGCCTTTGACCGTGCCATAGGTGCCCACCGGCATAAATGCCGGGGTTTGCACCGTACCGCGATCAAACGTGAGTTCACCGCGACGCGCTTTGCCGTCGGTGGCTTTAAGGGTGAATTGCATCAGGACTCCGAAGGCTGACTCACGCCACTAACCGCGAGCTCAGGCGAGATGAGGTCGCGGGAAATGAACATGGCATCGCCATAACTGAAAAAACGATAACGCTGAGCGATGGCTTCGGCATACGCCGCCAGCACCGTTTCGCGTGATGCCAGCGCCGACACCAGCATGAGCAAGGTCGACTCGGGCAAATGAAAATTGGTCACCAACGCATCCACCAGCTGCCAAGGATAGCCCGGCGTGATGAACATACGGGTATCGCCCGCAAACGGCTTGAGCGTTTCAACGGAACGCCCGTTACCGGCGGGCAAACCAGCAGCCAACGACCACGAATCAGGATCAACGCCCTGCCCCGCCCATGCGGCCGACTCCAAGGCACGCACACTCGTCGTCCCTACAGCCACAACACGACCACCCCGGGCTTTCGCCGCTTGCACGGCAGCCACGGTCTCTGCACTGAGTGTCAGCCACTCGGCATGCATCACATGATCGCGCACATCGTCGGCACGTACGGGCTGAAACGTGCCCGCCCCCACATGCAAGGTCACAAAGGCGGTTTCAATGCCACGATCACGCAGCGCGGCCAACAAGGGCTCGTCAAAATGCAGCCCTGCGGTGGGCGCTGCCACCGAGCCGGCTTCTTTTGCATAGACCGTTTGGTAGCGCTCTAAATCGGAGGCTTCGGCCGCCCGGCCAAAGTATGGCGGCAGCGGCATTTCACCGAGACGGGCCATAATGCCTTGCCAGGGTTCGTCGGCCACTAACAGAAACAGATCGCCGACCCGTTCGCGCATGCAGACGCGCGTACCATCGGCCAACAGCAACTCACTGCCGGGCTTGGGCGACTTGCTGGCGCGCACATGCGCCAAGGCTTCCTGCGGCGACGGAAGTCGCTCAATAAGAATTTCTGTTTGCCCGCCACTGGCTTTGCGGGCAAACAAACGCGCCGGCATCACACGTGACTGGTTAAACACCAGCAAATCACCGGGTGCTAGCAGTGCCGGCAAATCTCGCATACCACGATGCGCCACAACGCCAGTGTCCGCCTCCAGACAAAGCAAACGCGACGCGCTGCGCTCGGCTAGGGGATAGCGCGCAATCAGCTCATCGGGCAAGTCGAAATTAAAATCACTGCGCTGCATTCCATCCACACTCGGCCAGAAAATGGGTGCGCAGTATAACAGGGCTTGACGACCTGCATGGCATCGCTATAATCCGCGCACCTTCTCGGGCCGAGATGGCGGAACTGGTAGACGCAGCGGACTCAAAATCCGCCGGTGGAGACATCGTAAGGGTTCGATTCCCTTTCTCGGCACCAATTTTTACCTCGTGTTACCTCTCTAATTTCCTTGCAGTCCGTTACCATTCAGCTGTCTTAATGCTTGAGCGGAAGTCATGTCTCGTCGCACAGTTGCTCGCAAAAAACGTACTCCAGCCGCACCCACACCCATCACTCAAGCACTGCCTCGCGCCGGCGTGGGTGTTCGACTCATCGCCTTGGTCTACGACAGCCTTTTGCTGGTTGCCCTCGTTGCGGTGATTAACGTCATTGTGATTGCGCTATTCACCCCCTCTGCAGCGGCCACCGGCAGCACCGCCACCCTGCTCTCACCGGCGATACGCCAAGGGCTGATGTTTCCCTTATCGTTAGCTGCCATTTTCCTGTTTTACGGTTACTGCTGGACGCGCAGCGGACAAACGCTGGGCATGCAAACCTGGCGACTGGAAGTACGCGACCTCAATGGCCAACGCCTGACGTGGATGCGAAGTTTTCAGCGCTTTTTAGCGGCCTGTGCCTTGCCATTTCTGAGCGCCACCGCCTCATGGGTGCTCAACCCGCATGATGCCAAAGCATTGAGTTGGAGTATTGCCATCGGCTTTGCGGCCAATTACCTCTGGGCCTTGCTGCCCTTCAGCGTGGGTGCGGGGCGCAGCATGCACGACCAACTGTCGCAGACCGCTGTCTTGCGTGTGCCCGCGCCCGAGCGCAAACCGTATCGATTTTTAGGGCTATTTGGCGATAAGTCGCAGCACTAATGCCGCTTAGAGTGTACTGACGTAGTAGAAGGTGACGAGCGCCAACCCCAAGAACAGTGTCCACCACGGTAGCTGCGCCAGCAGTGAGATCAGCTGCTGAGGAGCCATGGTGCGAAACTTGAACGCGGGCAAGGTCGGGAATGTGATCGTCTTGAGTGACGGCCATTTAAAGTCCCAAGACAACTGGGGCCTATTTTGCCACCGCTCACGCCAACTGATTCGCACCGGCGCAACCACCGCTTGCAGACTGGCCAGCGCTTCTGGCGTTAAATCCTGGCTCAAATCATGCCAGGCCGCCTCTACAGAGCTGAGCATATCGCGGCGGGTACTCCACGCCGTTGCAGCATCCAGCTCACCGGCTAATTGCAGGCGCACTAACTCCAGAAGCGCGGCATTCACTTCACATAAATCATCACGCGGGTTCATGGCTGCAAGCTCCGATTCGAGCTGATAGCATCCGTTTCCACCTCAAGAATGATCAAACTGAGGTTGTCTCGCCCCCCGGCTGCTAACGCTTCTGCTATCAACTCTCGCTGTGCCAACTCTGGCTCCTGCGCTAACCAATAGCCCAGGCGCGCATCGCTCAATTCGTTATGCAATCCGTCACTCGCGAGCAAATAGCGATCGCCAGCTTGAACCCGCACCACCGCGAAATCAGGCAAAAGCAGGCCATCGCCGATCAGTCGCGTAAGCTCATGGCTCGCGTCCAAATGATCCTGCGTGAGACGGGTCAGGGCCTGATCGCGCCAGCGATACAGACGCACATCACCCACCCAGGCCACCAGCCCCCACGTTTGCGTTAAACGCATTAAAGCTAGGGTACAGCCCAGTGTACGGCGAGGTGTTTCTTGTTGGGCAAAGTCATGCAACTGATCGTGCACGGCCAGCACCAGATCTTCTATTTGATCGACCGCATCCGGCAAAGAGGACTTTAGCTCCATGTGCTCAATGGCATGTGCAAGGGCGGCACTGGCTACATTTCCGGCATTAATGCCGCCCATGCCGTCGATGACAGCCCAAAGTCCGTCGTAATCGCGACAGACTAAAGCATCTTCGTTTTGGGCTCGGCGATTGCCAATATCGGTCGCCGACCATCGCTGCCAACTGGTCATCATCGCACCCGGTAAATAGCGTAGGCGCCAGCGGTGAGGCAGAGCGCAATCGGCAAAAGCGTGGCCCAAAATGGCGAGGCGTGAAAGAGCAAGCTGGCAAACCCGGCCGCATCCTGCGTGTAACGAAAAACCAGACCGACCAGCACACCCGTAATAATGCGTAAACCCAAGGTCACTGAACGCAAGGGTCCAAAAATAAACGAGCAAGCAATCAGCACCATCGAAAACACGGCTAATGGACTCAGCGCCTTTTTCCAGAACTGCAGTTCGTAGTTTCCGGCATCTAAGCCCTGATTATTCAAATACCGCGAATATAATCGAAGGTCAGCTAAGCCCAGTTGCTCAGGGTCTGCCGCGGCAACGCGCAGAAAATTAGGGGTTAAACGCACCGGCCAGAGCAGCTCTGCTTGTGTTGAGACCTGGCTACGACCATCAGGCAAAAAGGTTGTGATGCGTAAGTCGCTTAGGCGCCAACCACTGCTGCCAAGGTACTGTCCAGCACCTGCAAAACTGGCCTCCTGCAACAGACCTTCGCTGCTGTATCGGTATCGACTCACACCCAGCAACTGCCCCTCTGGTGTCACGAGTTGGATGTTAATCAGCTCCTGCCCTTCGCGCTGCCAATACCCACTGATACGACCCGGCGTATAGTCTTGACCCTGGGCACGAGCTTTCAGTGTTTCTGCACGCTGATCGGTATGTGGGACGACGAATTCGCCCAAGGCCAGACCCATAATAATGATGCTCAGCGCACCGGCCATCACCCACGCCACAATGCGCGAAATACTAATTCCGGCAGCCCGCATCACGGTGAGCTCAGAGCTGGATGCTAATGACCCCAATCCAACTAAAGCACCAATAAGCGCTGACATCGGCAAAATCGTATAGATGTGTCCCGGCATAACATACAAGGTGTAGCGGAAAGCATCCCATGCGCCGTAACTGCCTTTGACGTTATCCAATTCACCAATAAAGCTAAAAACTAGATCAAGCCCCAGCAGCAAGGCCTGAACCAATAACATACTGGCCAGCACTGTCAGACTGACGTATCGCCCCAAACGACTCATGAGCCAGCACTCCGACGCGGTTTGCCATGCAACATGACCAAGGCTAAGAACAAATAGAGCCCATGCACGGCCCAATAGGCACTGCTACGTAATGACTCTTTTTCAACACCGTTTTTCACAGCCGCCAGCAGCACCACATAGCTCAAGTACAACACGATTGCGGGCAACAATTTGAGATAGCGGCCTTGGCGTGGATTAACCTTTGCCAAAGGCAGGGCTAATAAGGCAATGATCGGGACCATCATTACCAAGGAACTACGCCAGCCCCATTCAGCCGCAGCCATAGCAGAGCTCGCTCGAACCTGCCAAAGCTCACGGGTTGAGAGTGCTGACAAGTCCTTGCCCACTTCCGGAGTTTCCGTTTGTTTTAAACGCAAACGGTAGCGTTCAAAAGCTACCCGTTGATAATCTGCACTACCGGCGCGCAACAACCAACGTTCACCATCGCGTAGCTCGACCGTATCCGGACCGAGAATAGGATCATTTACTCGGCGCCCTTCTTGCGCCCTGACAATGACTTGGCGCTCGCCCGTGGCCTGATCGCTCTCTTTACGTGTCTCCAGTAAAACCACCGAACGCAAGACCGACTTATCGGGACTAAGATCGGCATAGAGCATACGCTCCCCAACACGCTGAAAACGTCCTGGCTGAATCAACTCAAAGGTACTGCGATTTGCTTGCTCTGCGTAGATACGATCAGACTCCGCAACCCCGCTGGGCGACCACCAAAGCGCCATCAACGCGGTTAGGGCCATAACAAAGAGTGTACTAGGCAGCAGCCAGCGCATGAGATGTTGAGGGCCGATTCCCGCCGCCGCGAGTACGGCAATTTCATTGTCTAGATAGAGTCGGCCTAACGCCAGCAACAGGCCAATGAAAAGACCCAGAGGCAAAATAAGCTCGAGAAACCCCGGCAAGCGATACCACAGCACGGCGGTGAGAAGATCCACCGCAATTTTGCCATTTGCCGCCTTCTCGAAAAACTGAATGACGCGGCTGCTCATCAGGATCACCGTGAGCAAGCCGGCTACCGCAAAGCTGGTCGCCAAGACTTGTGTGGCGAGGTATCGACGGATGATCACACAGGCGTCCTTGAATAAACGACACATTGAAAATAGCGATCAGGGCGCGTGCTTCGCACTGGCAAAAGCCGCCCTGACCATTACACTAGAGCGAGATTATCAAACATCCATCCGGCTTTGTCTTGCCACATGATGTTACCGCCATAACCCTGCATTTTGTCTGGAGAAATTCATGGAACTCGCCGTTGCCGCTGTCGCCCCTGCCGCCCTTGCCTTAGATAAACACCCGGCGTTGGTTGTGGCTGTTTCTGGAAAAACCCTGAGTACCAGCGCTACCGCACTGGATACGGCCTCCGAAGGTGCGCTCGCCAATGCCTTGGCTCATGCAGGTTTTGATGGCAAAGCCGGTCAAACACTCGCCCTATACAGCCTGCCCGGTATCAAAGCGGGTTTAGTACTGATTGTAGGCACGGGCAACCTGCCTGAGAGTGGTGAGCTTTCCATTCAGGTCTGGCACAAAGTGGCGATGGCCAGCGTAAAAGCGCTGCCAGGAAAAATGGGTAAAGCTTTATCGACGCTCGCGGAACTGCCCGTCACCGGCAGCACACTTTCCAGCCGCATTAGCGACCTTGCACGCTTTGCACTGGAAGCGAGCTACCGTTTCGATACCTATAAATCGAAAAAGCCAGAATCCGGTGACTTGCTGGCCAAGCTCACATTAGCCTTTGCCGATAAAGCGGATTTAAAAGCCGCAAAGGAAGCCTTGATCTGGGGCCAGTGCATCGGCACCGGCCAAAGCTTTGCGCGTGACCTTGGTAACCAGCCACCCAACGTAGCCTACCCCGGCTATCTCGCTGAAATGGCGCGCGCCTTAGGGGATGACGGCAGCGTGGACGTCAATGTGTTGGGCGAGGCCGAAATGCACAAGCTCGGCATGCATTGCCTGCTTTCCGTCTCGGCGGGCTCCGCACACGAAGCCCAACTGGTGACCATGACCTACAACGGCGGCAAGGCCAAGGATGCCCCCGTGGTGCTGGTCGGCAAAGGCATTACCTTTGATACCGGCGGCATCAGCCTAAAGCCGGGCGCTGGCATGGACGAAATGAAGTACGACATGTGTGGCGCTGCGTCGGTTCTTGGCGTGATGGCGGCAGTCAAGCTCGCCAAGCTGAAACTCAATGTGGTCGGTGTTATCGCCTGTGCCGAAAACATGCCCTCGGGCACGGCCACACGTCCTGGCGATATTGTGAAAACCATGTCCGGCCAGACCGTGGAAATCCTCAACACGGACGCGGAAGGTCGCCTTGTGCTCTGTGATGCGCTGACTTATGTTGAGCGCTTCAAGCCTGCCGCCGTGGTTGATATTGCCACCCTCACTGGTGCCTGTGTGGTCGCACTCGGCAAGGTCGCCTCCGGCCTGTTTTCAACTCAGGATGCTCTGGCTGACGAACTCCTCGCGGCGGGCCAGCGTGTCGATGACCGTGCGTGGCGCATGCCCGTCTGGGACGATTACCAAGAGTTGCTGGATTCGCCTTTTGCTGACATCGCCAACATCGGCGGCCCCACGGCCGGCTCCATCACGGCAGCCTGCTATTTGGCACGTTTCACTAAGGCCTATCCGTGGGCACATCTGGACATCGCCGGCACGGCTTGGTTGAGTGGCGCGCAGAAGGGCTCGACCGGTCGCCCTGTGCCGCTGCTGTTGGAATTCCTGCGCGCCCGCGCGGCTGCTTGAGGCGCACGTGGAAATCACCTTCTATGTGCTCGCAGCGGATGCGCCACTGTCGGCTCGTCTGACCACGGCCTGCCGGCTCGTCGATAAAGCCTGGCAACAGAATCGCAAGATCCTGTTGCAGGCGGCCAGTCGTGCCGAAGCGGAAGCGCTGGATGAGCTGCTCTGGGCCTTCAAGGCCGAAGCCTTTATTCCTCATCACTTGGTCGGTGACGGCCCCACGCCGCCACCGCCGGTACGCATCGGCTGGGACGCACTGCCCAGTGACAGCCGCGACATTCTGATCAATCTCAGCGCTGACATTCCGGCCGGTTTCGAACGTTTTCAGCGTGTGATTGAGATCGTCGCCGGCAGCAACGAAGAGCGCGAGCAGGCACGCGGGCACTGGAAGGAATACAAGCGTTTAGGCTATGCCGTTCAGGCTCATGAGTTGAAAAGCTGAGATGAACTGGCTCGCCGTGTTGTCGCCACTCAGTGCTTGGTTGGTCATGCTTGCATTGAGCGCGCGTGCTGCGGGTGAAGCCCGCCTGCCGTTTCGTGAATTACTGACGCTACGGCACGTGTTTTGGGCCTACGCCCTGCCCACGTCGTTCATTCTGCTGCTGCAATACTTTGCATTCATCGACCACTTGGCTAGCTTAGGTTTGCTCATATGCCTCTTGTCGGGCTGTGGCACCTCAGGCGCCGCCCTTGCGCGTAAGACCGGCACGGCCTCGAGTAGCGTCGTGGCACTCATGGTGGCCAGCGCCGCGATCGCGATTGTGACCCTGCCATTAGTCACGCTGGTCTTACTGGGAGGCCATGAGGCCTCCATCAGCGCCTTTGTGGTTTTAGCCTCACTGATTTTGGCACAATGGCTGCCCTTCCAACTCGGGCTGGCGTGGTTTCAACGTTATCCCGCCTCCCTCAGTCTGGCAGCCAATCTTGAGCGCATGGCCTCACTCTCGGTCTTAGTGTTGATTGTGCTCATTGCCTGGCGTGAACTGCCGCGCCTGCCGGATCAACCCCAAATCGCTGCTGCCGCTGCAGGGCTGGCAGTTTTGCTGGGGCTGGTCAGCCATCAAGCCACAGCACCGCATAAAGGCCTAAACAGCATGGTCGTTATTCGCAACCTCACCGCCGCCACGCTGGTGGCCAGCCAACTCAGCGTTGCTGAGACGGTCATGACCGCGCTCTGTGCCTTCGGCGTGGTGATGTATCTGGTTGCACTTCTGCAAGTTTGGCGAGCCGGCGCCACACGCAACGCCAGCGCCCCGCTATAATCGGTGTTTTACACGCTACCCCGCTGTGCATGCTGGGGTATCCGACTAGTTTTTTGCGAGATCATGATGGAACCGACTTTTAACCCCGCCGATATCGAAAGCCGCTGGGCCGAGCGCTGGGAAGCCGAAGGCTGCTTTAAGCCATCAGGCACTGGCACGCCCTACTGCATCATGATCCCGCCGCCGAATGTCACTGGCTCTCTGCACATGGGTCACGGCTTCAACAACGCCATCATGGATGCCCTCGTGCGCTTCCACCGCATGCGCGGCCACAACACGCTCTGGCAGCCGGGCACCGACCACGCCGGCATCGCCACGCAGATGGTGGTTGAGCGCCAGCTCGCCGCCAACGGCGTCAGTCGCCACGATCTCGGCCGCGACAAATTCCTCGAGAAAATCTGGGAATGGAAGGAGCAGTCGGGCGGCACCATCACCAACCAGATTCGTCGCCTCGGTTCGTCAGTGGACTGGTCGCGCGAGCGCTTCACCATGGACGCCGGGCTGTCGAAGGCCGTGCAGGAAGCCTTTGTGCGCCTGCACGAAGATGGCCTGATTTATCGCGGCAAGCGTCTGGTGAACTGGGATCCGAAGCTGCACACGGCCATCTCTGATCTGGAAGTGCTTTCGGAAGAGAAGACGGGCTCAATGTGGCACTTCCGCTACCCACTGGCGTCGGGCAATGGCCATCTTGTGGTTGCCACCACGCGTCCGGAAACAATGCTGGGTGACAGTGCCGTCGCCGTGCATCCGGACGACGAGCGCTACCAGCACCTCGTTGGCCAGATGATCCGCCTGCCGGTCACCGGCCGCCTGATTCCTATCATCGCCGACACCTATGTGGACAAAGACTTCGGCACCGGCTGCGTGAAGATCACGCCGGCGCACGACTTCAACGATTATGAAGTGGGCAAGCGTCACGACCTGCCGCTGATCAACGTCCTCGACCGCAACGCAGTCATTCTCGCGACCTTCGAAGTCATGGCCGGCGGCACGTTCGCGCCGCTACCTGCCGAGACCTGCCCAGCTGCTTTCGCTGGCCTCGACCGTTTCGTGGCGCGCAAGCAGATTGTGGCACTGGCCGAGGCCGAGGGCTGGCTGGAAGAGATCAAGCCTCACGCGCTCAAAGTGCCGACCGGAGACCGCTCCGGCGTGGTCGTGGAACCCTGGCTGACAGACCAGTGGTACGTGAAGGCCTCCGTGCTTGCCAAACCCGCGCTGGAAGCCGTCGAAGATGGTCGCATCAAGTTCGTGCCCGAACAGTACCAGAACATGTACTACGCCTGGATGCGCGACATTCAGGATTGGTGCATCTCGCGACAACTCTGGTGGGGCCATCGCATTCCGGCCTGGTACGACAACGAAGGTCGCGTCTATGTCGGTCGCGATGAAGCCGAAGTGCGCGCCAAGCACGGCCTCGCCGACGACTTCGCGCTGCGTCAGGATGACGACGTGCTCGACACCTGGTTCAGTTCGGCGCTGTGGACTTTCTCCACGCTCGGCTGGCCAGACAAGACGCCGGACCTCAGTACCTTCCATCCGACTAATGTGCTGGTCACCGGCTTCGACATCATCTTCTTCTGGGTCGCGCGCATGGTCATGATGACCATGCACTTC
>DDPD01000059.1 GCA_002342025.1 Moraxellaceae bacterium UBA2477
ACGTTCGAGGCATAGACATAGCCGTCGGCATCTGCCATTGGGTTACCCGGCTCATAGCGCTTGGGAATTGGCGCTTGGCTTTCCACAATTTCCGGCACATTGACGCCCCCGACAGGATTACCTGTAGGACTAGCAGACTGCGCATTGGTGGCATCCATGACTGTGGCAAATACCGTCTGCTTTGCACGGTATGCCCCTTGCTCGGTGGAGCTGACCGTATTGGCATTAGCCAAATTGCTGGCCGTGGTGTTGAGCCTAAGCATCTGAGCATTCATGGCAGAACCGGCAATGTCTAAAATACTGGCCATGATTAGCGACCTCCCGTAATGACATTTTTCAGACTGGAAAACTTGCTACCGAGGAACTGCAGCGAGGCCTGATACCGCAACGCGTTATCGGCATAGGCCGATTGCTCGATATGCATCTCAACCGTATTACCATCCAGGCTGGGTTGGTGAGGTGTGCGGTACTGGAGTTGAGCACTCAAAGGAGATAGTTGGTTTTGGCCATCTACACCGATATGGCCACTATGTGTGGCTTTCAGTGTCACGGACTGATTGCCAGCCCCAGGACGAGCACGCTCCATCGCGGCAGCGAAATTAATATCTCTGGCC
The DNA here is from genome assembly GCA_002342025.1 of Moraxellaceae bacterium UBA2477. GTDB lineage: Bacteria > Pseudomonadota > Gammaproteobacteria > Pseudomonadales > Moraxellaceae > Perlucidibaca. Next base: position 615 of record DDPD01000059.1, read on the forward strand.
TTATAGTTAGGCGTGTCGGCGTTAGCGATATTGGTCGCCAAAATTTCATTTCGCTGGGTCCTCAACATAAGGGCCTGCTCATGAATGCCTAATGCTTTATCGAATGTGATGGCCATAGTCTGGTCCGCCTAAAGTTTCTCGATGCGCTGCCGATAACACCGTCGTAAGCGATCAAAGCAAGGCATGTGCCAGTTTTACTTAGCCATATATTTCAATCGCTTACCTAAAGTTAGACCTCGATTTTTGCGTGCAATGACAAGGGTTTGTCGGGACTGCCAGATTTCTGGCGGGGAGCTGGCACAGGCTTTGCGTAGTGTCTGGTATCGCCAACAAGGCTGTCGGAAATCTGACACTATGCATCACGCTCCTTGGACATATCGCACAGGATTAGCGCTAGCCCTGACGGCATTTTTGCCTGGCCAAAACGTGAATGCTGCGTCTGCTTCTGTGCAAAACGTGGCGGCACTGCGCTTACAAGCAGAACAATGGCTATTGGCGCAAATGGCTCATTCAGGTGAAGAGCCCGCGATGGTGCACGCCGGCGAACTCGACCCCAGAGTTAAACTCGCCGCCTGTACACAACCCTTAAGTTTTAATATTGCGCCAGGCCAAAACTCCCAGCAGAAAGTTCATGTTGCTGTGTCATGTAATGACAAGCCGGGCTGGCGCTTATTTCTACCGATGAGCCTGAGTCGGCAACAGTGGGTCTGGGTTGCCAATCGAACCATCATGGCGGCAACACCTTTCAACGCCGCACATTGGCAACGGCAGCGCAGAGATGTCGCCAGCCTGCCCTGCGCCGCTTTTGATAAAGACACACTCACGGCCTACGAAGCGAAAATGACCTTGGCCTCGGGAACGGTACTTTGTGAAAACGTTTTGCGCGCGAAAACAATCGTGGAGCGCGGCCGATCGCTCACCCTCACCGCCGATCAGGGCAGCATCCAAATTCGGGCCATCGTTGAGGCGCTGGACAACGGCGGCATAGGCCAACGGATTCGCGTTAAAAACAACAGTACCGGGCGGATCATTGATGCCGTAATTATCAGCGAATCCGATGTGCAATTATTTCAGGCAAATAAGCCCTAACAATTGAGAGTTTTTTCCTAAAGTTTGCCGGATGCGTGCCGATATCAATCCATAGCATCTTGATTTAAGGAGTTTCAGCCATGCTGAACAAAGTGGATGGTGCGTCGTCGAATGTCATTCGCCGCATTGAGTCGCGCAGCGGTGAGTCTGCGTCACCGTTTAAGGCTGAAACGAGCACCTCGTCGAACGCAAACAAAGACGTATTACCCACGCTGACGGAGCGCGCACAGAGCCTAGCCAAAGCGAGTCCAGACGTGGATATGTCACGCGTACGTGATATTAAAGATGCCATTTCACGCGGCGAATTTACGATTGATGCAAAAGCCGTCGCGCGCGCCTTTATGTCGATGGAAAAGGCCTAGTTTGAATCACTCGCTACAGGAGTCAGGACATGTCGCCCGTTGATCTACTTATTCTCAAGGCCATTAGCCCCATTCAAAACCTCGTCGCTCAGTTCAAAGCGTGTTTAGAGCAGGAGGCATCCGTGCTAGCTCATTGGCCTCCACAAGGCTTATGGCCAATTCAAGAAGAGAAAGTTCGCTTAGTTCGCGATTTAGAAGTGGCTCACGCGCAGCTCACTAGCGTCATTCAAGCGCAAGGCAAAGACTTGAACAGCCCCGCGACCTTGGGAACTGACCTGATGCCGGTTTGGCAGTCCTTGCGAGCAGAGCTCGCTGCCTGTCAGCAACTGAATGCCACGCATGAGCAATGCTTAGCAAAACAACAGGTGGCACTGAAGCAGTCTCTGGAGCTATTGATCTTAAAAATTGATCAGGACGTTACCTACGGGCGCCAGGGTAGCTGTCAAGGTGGCCGCCGTTTGGGGACGATTGGTCATGCCTAAGGTGGTCATGCCTAAGCTGGTCATGCATAAGACGCTAACTTAAGTGCTAGACGGGCTTGCCGTGTACCAGCACCACTAAACGAGCCTCGGACTGTGACAAGCCACACTCAGCCATCAACTGTTCTGCACTGGCACCCGATGAGGCCAAACTAATCGCTTGGTCAAAGGTGGATAAGCGCTGTGAGTCATCCACGAGTAGTGGCTCTGGAGCCGCTTCATTAATCGCGCCATTCTCCAGCTGCAGTAGCCGTTCGCCCTGCAATAAAAACGCCGATGATTGCGCTTTCATTTGACTCGTTAAGAGTTCAACAACCTGCTGCTGCTGACTGAGTTGCTGACGTAAGGCCGCCGTCTCTGTCTGCTGTTTCGCTAAAGCCTCACTCAAGTCTGCAATTAGACCTAGCACTACATCTGAGGCACTGGGCGACATCTCAGGCTTATCCATAGGCTCGGGGTCATTAACCACAGGAGCCTCTGGCTTAAGCGTCGACATCGTGGGCGCCAGCGGCACACCGTAGAGTTGCTGTAAACGCTCGGGATGCATTTGCACCACTTCGGGGTCGGCCTGTTCTTTAAGCATTGGCTCTCGTGCTGGTGTATCGCTTAGGTCCGATGACTGCTGCGGGCTAGCACGTCGCCTTGCAGACCATAACGGCACGATGGCTAAGAACAATGAAAAGCAGCCTAACCCTACCGCTAAAGCAGTTGTCAGCTCAGCGCCCAATTGCTGCTCTAGCCAGTGATTTAAACCGACTAGTGATTCACTCATATTTTCGGCGAGTGAACTCGCACTGAGTTGCAGAGACTCAATCAACGTAATTTCAGGAGGACTTGTTTTCATTTTTTACATCCTCAACAGGCGGCGCAGCGGGAGAGCCTGCCGCTGGTTTTAGGCCCGAAGGTGGCGTAGGAATGATCAATTGCACACGGCGATTGCGATTGCGCCCTGCCTCGTCGATATTGTCCGCCAACGGTCGATACTCGCTCATGCCGATGACTGACATGCGATTCGGTGCCACACCAGACTTCATTAACAAGTGTACGACAGTCGCTGCACGTGCAGCTGAAAGCTCCCAGTTCGATGGGAAAGCGCTGCTGTTAATCGGCACATTATCGGTATGGCCTTCGACACGAATCGGGTTAGGAAATCCTTTTAGCACATCCGCCAGGCGTTGCAGAATGTCTTGTGCTTTCATCGACAACTTGGCCTCACCGCTGGTGAAAAGCAAATCAGTTTGAATTTCCACTTCGATGGAATAGGGATTTTGCCTAACCACAATGACTTTAGCTTTTATCAAATCCGCCATCGCTAGGTTGAGCTGCTCCGCCATTTCCTTGGATGACAAGTTGTCATTCGGATTTTCAGTCATGGCGCCGCCCTCTTCGATGCGCTCGCTTTCGACTAGGTTTACGTCCAACTCTCGTCCTTTAGATAGCACGGGAATCGTGCCAATCTGAACGGGCACAGCCGTTCTAGGTACACCGTTAAATGCCTCCGAAAGGGAGGCAGACGCGGCACGAAACTTACCCTCGTTAACCGAAGAAATGGCATACATCACCACAAATAGGGCGAGGAGCAAGGTCACCAAGTCACCGTAGGGAATCGCCCAGGCTTCATGGTTCATATGCTCTTCATGCTTATGTTTGCGCGACATGGTTATTCCTTCGCCTTGGTTTTCGCCTCAGGTTTGGCATGCCCCACAAAATAGCCTTGTAAGCGCGTTTCAATATTGCGGGGGTTATCGCCCTGCGCAATCAGCACCAACCCCTCAATCATCATGGTGCGCATTTTTGCCTGCTCTTTAACGTGGTACTTCAATTTGTTGCCAAAGGGCAGGAAAAACAAATTGGCCGAGGCGATGCCATAAATCGTAGCTGTAAATGCTGCCGCAATACCGGCCCCTAACTTACTGGGATCAGCCAGGTTCGCCATCACCGCCATGAGGCCCAACACCGCGCCCACAATCCCCAGCGTAGGGGCATAAATACCCATGGCTTCATAAACTTTGGCACCGGCTGTATCAAACTCTTCTGAGGCCTCAACCTCAATTTCCAGAATATGGCGGATATTTTCCGGCTCTCCGCCATCCACCAAAAGCTGGAGACCTTTGCGGGTAAAGGGGTCTGCAATTTCATCAATTTTCGCTTCCAGCCCCATCAGCCCATCTTTTCGGGCCACTCGGCTCCATTCCACAATATTGGCGATGGCTTCATCAGGATTGATTTCTGGTGGCTTAAACAGCCACTTACCCATTTTAATCGCCCGAACAATGACGGACTTCGGGGTCTGTGCCATGACCGCTGCGGCAGTCCCGACAATCACAATAACGAAGGCTGCGCCACCTAAGAGACCTTTAATGCCCGCGCCTTTCAACACACTGCCAAGAACCAGTGCCACAAAGGCCAGAATGACACCGATGACTGTCATCAAATCCATGGTAAATGCCTCCAGTCATGTTTCATGTGGCTTCGCTCGCCCATTCATTCAGTGTTTTTCGTAAACGACAAACGGCCTGACTGTGTAACTGGCAAACGCGCGACTCGCTGACACCCATCACCAAGCCAATTTCTTTCATGTTCAGGTTTTGCTCGTAATACAAGGCCATGACCATTTTTTCGCGCTCGGGCAAGCGTGAAATTTCGTCTGCCAATGAACTTTCAAAGCCTTCATGCATTAACTCGTGTAGCGGCCCAGAGAGATCCTGATCGGCAACCAAACCGGACTCCGCGTGTACTTCCAGCAATTGATCCAAGCTGGACATATACAGTGCTTCCCCATCATTCAACCAGTCGTGATAGGTCTGTAAATCAATGGCTAACTCGCGTGCCACCTCCGCGGCGGTGGCTGAGCGCCCCACACGCTGCTCAACCTTTTGTCTGGCACTACTGATGTCGCGTACGGATTTCGCGACCGAGCGAGGAGCCCAGCCACCACGACGAAGCTGATCCATCATGGCGCCGCGAATACGTATGGCAGCATAGGTTTCAAAGCTCGCGCCCTTATCGGCAGAAAAGTGACTCGCTGCCTCCAACAAACCAATCATGCCGGCCTGAATCAGATCATCTAAGTCTTGGCTAGGAGGCAACCGGCCTTTCAGATGCAAGGCCGTTCGCTTCACCAGAGCCGCATGTTGCAATACCAGCTCATCACGACTGCCGCGCTGGTACTGCTGATACGTTGCGTGAGCGGTTAACATGCAATGCTCACCTCAGGCGCTGGCAACATGCGTTCAAAGAAAAATTCGATGTGACCCCGCAAGCTGGATGTTGAACGCCAGCTGGTGGAAGCCGATGCCAACCGACTAAAGGCCTGCACGCATTCGGTGGCAGGAAACAATTCACTCACCGGCTTTTGGCGCGATACGGCTTTCAGAAGAAATTCATCGCGAGGAATCGCACCTTCTAAGGTGAGCTGGACATCCAGAAAGCGTTCGGTGACGGCACAGAGGCGCTCAAACACCTTTCGCGCTTGGGCATCGCTGCTCACCATATTGCAGACGATTCGGAATTTTTTAACCCCGGCATCGCGGGCTAAGACTTTGATTAGGCCGTAGGCATCTGCCAGCGAAGTTGGCTCTTCGGTAATGACCACCAACACATGCTGGCTGGCTCGGCTGAAGGTCACCACGCTATCCGAAATTCCGGCGGCGGTATCCACAACCAAGACATCGTAGTCGTCTTCCAGCGTACTAAACGCCTGCACCAAACGGGCATGTTGGGAGGGGCTTAGGTCAGCCATGCCCCGCATGCCCGAAGCAGCAGGAATAAGCGTTACACCGAAAGCACCTACCATCAGGGTCTCGCGCAATTCACACGTACCCGCCAGAACATGCGACAAGTTTTTAGTCGGCCGCAAGCCCATTAAAATATCGACGTTAGCTAGCCCCAAGTCGGCATCCATCAGAAGCACGCGCTTACCTTGCTTGGCTAACTGGCACGACAAATTCACGGAAACATTGGTCTTCCCTACCCCGCCCTTACCACTGGTCACTGCAATTACTTGGACTGGATTCATTGCCGTCGTTCCTATAGTGACTGAGTTCATGCCGGCACACTGCGTGTGTTCCAACGCCAGCGCGAAACACTCTCGGCTGTGGAAGAGTCCGACACACGGCTGACGGCGACAGGGGCTGGAAACTCTAAATCGGTCAGGGTGTGCGTCATCAATAGGGTCTTGTCTGCAGGCATCCAGGCTTGGGTGGCATCTCGGTTGATGCTGGCACCTAACCACGGCAGCGGTGAGCTCAACAACCAGGAGGCCAGCTCTCCTGGCAGACACAGGCTATCGGCCCATGTCACCACCAGACCGGTCACATCCATGCCGGCAAAAGCGGTTAAAGTTTGTTCTTGAATTTTGCGTTGACGATCTGCGGCTAGCACCAACACCCGGGTATCGACGCCAGCAAACGCGAGGGCAGCAGCTAAACTTTCTATACCAGTGTGATCGTGGTGATCCACGCCCGCGGTATCAATCAAGATTTGGGTATCCCCTGGCAACTCGGCAAGTTGCTCACGTAAGGCCAGCGCATCCACCGCAAAACTTACCGACGTACCCAGTGCGCGTCCGAGTGCCTGAAGCTGCTCACGAGCGCCAAATCGCTGATTGTCCATGCTGATGAGGTGAAGATGTCGCGCCTGCCCTTGGGCAATAGTCTGCAAGGCCAAGGTCGCCATCAGTTGAGACTTACCCGCACCTGGCGTACCCACCAAGGCGATCGCTCCTGTCTGCGGCAGTGCTGCGATATCGAGATCGGACAAACTGGTTTCTAATGCCAACATCCAATCGTCCACTTGCGCACGCTCGGGCAACAAAGCGATGAGTCGCTGCTCTAGCAGGCCTGAGAAGCCCTGAGCCTGAATTTGCCCCGTCGACGACTTGCTCTCCTGGCTCTCTGATTGGCCTGACGCTTCGCGAACCGTGATGCGCTTTAAGTGCTTTTCCAAAAGATGACGCATGGAGCCCAGCTCTTCTCTCAAGCTCGCCATATCGGCCTCTACCGCGGGATTTACCTTGTCAATTTTCTGACGTTGTATTTCTGAACTGGCATTGGCACTCAAGGCCGAGGGCGCCGATAAATCGAGTAATGAAGGTGCATCCAACGCCACCACAAATTCGATGCCTTCCGGCACTTGGTAGCACGTCAAAATACTGGCATCCGGCCCCACTTCCGCGCGGATCTGACGCATGGCTTGCTGACTATCGATGGCCCGAAATTTTTTGATTTTCATTACTGCCTGCTCCTCTGCGCCTCAGCGCAAACCCCCATCAATTCTGGCTAGCGCGACCTTGTGGGCCGATGCTGGACACCAGGCGTACCTGCTTGTTATCAGGCACTTCGTTGTAAGACAGCACATTAAGCGCGGGGATGCTGCGGCGGATAAATCGCGCCAGCCAAGACCGAATATTGGGTGACACCAGTAGCACGGCGACCTCACCGGCTAGCTCCTGGCGTTGCGTAAACTCCGCCAGACCCTGTTGTAATCGTTCGGCTAAACCCGGTTCTAAACCCACAGCACCTGCTGCCCCTCTAATGCTATTGAGCAAGATCTGTTCCAACTCTGGATCTAAAACAACAACGGGGAATTCTTCATTTAAGCCATTGATTTCCTGAACAATCATGCGGCCCAATGCAACACGAACACCCTCCAGCAACTCGTCAGGATTTTTGCTACGAGGGGCTTGCTCCGCCAAAGATTCGGCGATGAGACGTAGGCTGCGAATGGACACGCCTTCACGCAGCAGGTTCTGCAGTACACGCACGACCACACTCAGGGGCAATTGCTTAGGCACTAGGTTATCGACCAGCTTGGGATCGGTTTCGGCTAGGCGATCCAGCAATTGCTGAACCTCTTCATGGCCAAGTAGTTCATGCGCATGCTGACGAATGACCTGACTCAAATGCGTGGCAATGACCGTTCCCGCATCAACCACGGTATAGCCCAGGGTTTGCGCTTGATCTCGCAGCGCGGGCTCAATCCACAAGGCCTCCATACCAAAGGCCGGGTCACGCGTTGGCATGCCGCGTAAATTGCCATGCACCTGCCCCGGATTAATGGCCATGTCTAGGCCGGGCTGAATTTCACCCTGAGCCACCACATCACCCAGCACTAATAGGCGGTAACCCGTGGGCGACATGTCTAAGTTGTCGCGGATATGTACCGACTGCACCAAGAAGCCTAAGTCTCGCGAGAGCTTTTTGCGCACCCCGGTAATTCGGGCGATGAGCTCGCCACCTTGGTTTCGATCAACCAACGGAATCAGCCGGTAGCCAACCTCCAGACCCATCACATCATTCTGAGTCACATCCTCCCACTGAATGTCGGTGGCGGCTTTTGAACTCGTGCTGGCTTCCGGTAATGCAGACTCCCCCGCCGCAATAAACTCGGGCGATAGCGCCCGTTGCTGAATCAGCCAACCTCCGCCAAAGCAGAGACCGGCCAACAACAGAAACACCACATGCGGCATGTTGGGGATAATGCCAATGAGAAACAGCACCACGCCCGATAAATACAGCACACGTGGGTTATCAAACATCTGCCCCATGACCTGATCGCTCATGGAGCCCGAGCGGGAAATGCGGGTCACAATAATGGCTACGGCAATGGATAAGAGCAGCGCAGGAATTTGCGCCACCAAGCCATCGCCAATACTGAGCAAAACATAGTACTCAGCGGCTTTAGCGGCCGATAAATCATGCTGCATCATGCCAATCATCATGCCGCCGATGAGGTTGATAAACAGAATGAGAATGCCGGCAATGGCATCGCCTTTAACAAACTTACTGGCACCATCCATCGCGCCATAAAAATCCGCTTCGATGCGCACTTCTTCGCGTCGAGTGCGCGCTTCCTCTTGCGTCAGCACGCCCGCATTTAAGTCCGCATCAATGGCCATTTGCTTGCCCGGCATGGCGTCCAGCGTGAAACGTGCGGTGACTTCAGACACTCGCCCTGCGCCCTTGGTAACCACCATGAAATTGATGATGACGAGAATGGCAAACACCACGATGCCAACCGCAAAGTTACCGCCAATAATGAAGTGACCAAATGACTCAATCACCTTACCCGCAGCGCCCGGGCCTTGATGACCTTCAAGCAATACCACACGCGTCGAGGCCACATTCAAAGCTAGCCGTAGCAAGGTGGCTAAGAGCAAGACACTGGGGAAGGCACTGAAATCCATGGGTCGCTTCACGTAGATCACGGCAAAGACAATGACCAGCGATAAGGTGATGTTGAAGGTAAAAAACAGATCCAATAGGAAGGGAGGAATGGGCAATACCAACATGCCCAACAACGCCATGAGCAGTAGCAAAATCCCCAGGCCATTGCCGACAAAATCCGTGAGTGTGTTTCGCACCGACGCGTTATTGAGCGTGCTCATCTTGGGGTTTCCTCAGTCGGTGTTGGGGCCATGGCATGGCCTTTAAGATATTGCTCATCAACCTCGGGCACGGGCGCATCAGGCATATCGCCGCCCTGCTCCTGCCATTGCTTAAGTTGATAGACATAGGTCAGAATTTGCGCCACGGCGAGGTAGAGCCCTGCCGGAATTTCATGGTCTAAGTCGCAACTGGCATAGACCGCGCGTGCTAACAGTGGTGATGCCACTAAGGGCACCTGAGACTGCTCACCCAAGGCGCGAATGCGGGCGGCCACCTCATCAATGCCCTTAGCCACCAAGATGGGTGCCTGCCCTTGGCGTAAGTCATAGCGCAAGGCCACGGCATAATGCGTTGGGTTGGTAATAATGACGTCGGCCGTAGGCACCTTGGTCATCATGCGTTGCCGTGCAACCGCCTGCTGCAACTCGCGAATTTTTTGTTTTACTTCGGGTCGCCCTTCGCTTTCTTTGTGTTCATCAACGACTTCTTGGCGAGTCATGCGCAACTGCTTGTGATGGCTCCACAGCTGCCACGGCACATCCATCAGCGCGATGAGAATTAAGGGCAAACTCACCATAAACAGGAACCACAGCATCAAGCGCGCGCTGCCGGCAACGGCCACATCGGCTGTTTGCAGCGACAGCCCAAGGATGTCGTCGGTGAGTTGATCCAATAAAATCCAAGCCACGCCGCCAATGAAGACCACTTTGGCCACGGACTTGATCAGCTCAACCACGCTTTGCATGGAAAAAAGCCGGCCAATACCTGTAATGGGATTGAGCTTTTCAATCTTAAAAGAAAGTGAAAACACCATCCCGCCCAACATCACCGAGGCCAAAATAGCTGCCACGATGCACACCACCATAATGGGCCAGGTTAGCCACAGGCCATCGACCAAGACTTCCATGAAGGCCCCGGGCAACTCATCACTGCTGCGACCGCTAAGAAATTGTGGCGAAAGGCAGTAGCGAAAGAGGCTCATAAAGCCCTGCCCCAGACTGTCACCCAATATGAGAAAGGCAGCGGCGCAGGAAATCATGACCAACATGGTCGAGAGCTCGCGTGAGCGAGCGACTTGGCCTTTGTCCTTGGCGTCTTGCAGACGCTTAGCCGTAGGGTCTTGGGTGCGTTCCTGACCGTCGTCACCGGATGACATGAGCGGTCTCCAAAATGGCACCCATGTTGCTGAAGGCAATACTTAAGAGGCGTTCAACTTGTGGCAATAACGCCGGCAAGGTGCGCTCCAACACAATCAACCCCAACATGAGCGTGACCGGGAAACCAACGGCAAAGAGATTCAAGGTCGGCGCAGCACGACTCATCACGCCCATGGCAATTTGCACGACCAGAAGTGCAACTACCGCCGGCAAGGCAATACCCAGTGCGTTACGCAACATGCCACCGATGGCGTTAAACGCGACTGAAAATGTCTCGGGCTGAACGACGGCAGCACCCACGGGCCACACGGCAAAGCTGTCGGCAATTAATTGAATAAACGCTAAGTGCCCATTCATGGCGAGAAACAGCAGCATGGTGATGAGCATGTAGAACTGCCCGACCACGGCCACTGAAATACCTTGTTGCTGATCAATGACGCTGGCAAAGCCTAGCCCCATGCCAGTGGCAATAAATTGACCGGCAAACATCACCGCCTCGAACACCAACTGCACCATAAAGCCCAAACAAATACCCAGCAGTAACTCATTGGCGGTAAGTAGCAGACCTTGCAAACTCAGGGGATTAAAGTCTGCGATGGTCGGCTGCCAAGGCATGAGCAAAACCGCCACCATCAACGCCACCCCCAGTCGAATTTGCCGAGGAATGGCACGATGGCTAAACAGCGGCGCGGCCATCATCGCTGCACTGATGCGCACAAATGGCAGCCAACCCGCGCTAATCCATGTCGCTATATGAGCATCGGTAATGATCACGTTCAGCCTCTCACTAGGCGGCAATGCCTGGAATCATGAGAAATAAATTTCTCGTGTAATCAATGAGTAAGCCCAGCATCCAGTGACCTGTCAGACCTAAGGCAATGACCAATACAATGAGCTTTGGGATAAAGCTGAGCGTCATGTCTTGAATTTGCGTGGCCGCTTGAAACATACCCACCAGCAAACCCACCGCCAGTGCCGAGATCAGGAGCGGCGCCGATAACAGCGCAGTTACCACGAGAGCCTGACGACCAATTTCAATCACCATATCGGGTGTCATAGCAAACCTCAGCTTTGGAAACTGGCAGCAAGTGAGCCCATGAGCAAAGCCCAACCATCCACCAGAACGAACAGCATGATTTTGAACGGCAGCGAGACGATCATGGGCGAGAGCATCATCATGCCCATGGCCATAAGTACGCTGGCGACCACCAGATCAATCACGACAAAGGGAATAAACAGGAGAAAGCCAATCTGAAAGGCTGTTTTGAGCTCACTGGTTAAGAAAGCAGCAGCCAGCACCGGAAATGGCACATCGGCGGGCGTTTGAAAGTTGTCTAACTTGGCAATGCCAGCAAACAAGGCAATGTCATCTTCCCGAGTTTGCGCCAGCATAAAGGCACGCATGGGCTCAGCTGCTTTGGCGAGTGCAGGCTCAAAGGCGAGCTTCTCTTCCATGTAGGGCACAACAGCCTGCTCATGCACTTTCTCCATAATCGGATACATGATGAACAGGGTTAAAAATAAGGCGGCACTCAGCAGAATTTGGTTCGACGGGGTTTGGCCGGTACCAAGCGCTGTGCGTAGCAGTGCCAGGACAATGATGATGCGAGGAAACGCGGTCATACCCAACAAAATGGCGGGCAACAGCGTCAGCATGGTCATGATGGCGAGCAGCTGAATTGACACGCTGTACTCTTGGCCGCCCTTAGCTCCTGGGCCTACGGTCATCATTGGCAAGCCCTTGGTTTCAGCCCAAACCGATACGGGCATGAGCAAACACATGAGCAGTAACAGTCCCTTGCCTAGGCGCGGCCTCCGCGCCCCCATGCGCGGGCTTGTTAGTCCCTGCATCATGACCGACGCTCCGCCATGAGCCGCTTCAAATAGTCCACGAAAGGCGCCGTTTCAAGCGCTACGGTCTGGGCATTAATTCCCGCAGGTAGCGGCCCTTGCCAGGTATGCAAGGTGCGAATGCCATTGCCGGTGCAGGCAATGAGGATATTTTCTTGATCGATACGCAGCAGCATCACGCGTTCTTTTAAGCCAAATTGCTGCTGTGCAATTGGCTGCAAAATGCCGGGAGACGTAGTTTGTAACCGCTGCAAGCGCCGCACGATCCAGGCGGTACCGAGCAGTAAGGCCAGCACCACGATCAAGCCAAAAATCACCGAAAACACACTGCCCAACGACAGCGGCGTGACCTGACTGGCACTAGCGGATGCCTGCGCTGGTAGCGACAGAAGCAGCAGAGGAGTCAATAGGAGCTTGTTCATGTCCAGGCCCTCAGCGCAAACGCCGTAAGCGTTCTTCAGGGCTGACGACCTCGGTCAGCATGATGCCAAACTTTTCTTTCACCACCACAATCTCACCCCGAGCCACCAAGGTGCCATTAACAAGCACATCCAGCGGTTCACCGGCCATGCGATCCAACTCAATGATGGCGCCCTGACTGAGCTTCAGCAGGTCATTAATACTCATGCGTGCGCGACCCACTTCAATCGAAACCGTCACGCTGACATCCATAATCATGTCGAGATTGACGTTCGCCAGAGGGCGCTCCGCCTGGCCACCGCCATCCTTTAATTCCTTTAACTCAGCCGCTTCGCTGGTGACGCCAGCAACAGAATCTTCAAACATGGCGTTATCCTCGTGGTCGTGACTCATGATTAGGCACTTCGTGACATGGGGTGAATTTGATGATGGACTTTCACGGCTAACTGCCCTTGATGCGTGCCGAACGTACCCGCCATCAGAGCGAGATCCTCAATGAGCAACGTCACACCTTGCGGGGAATCAATCGGCAACACATCGCCAACGGCCAATCGTGAGACCTTAGAGAGCGACATCGTGCTTTCATTCAGACGTGCCACGACACTTAAGCTGGTGGCTTCGATACCGGCGAGCAAGCGCTGACGCCACTGCTCATCATGCTCTTGGCGGCTGGCGCGACCCTGCCCGCCCAGATGCTCCCGAACAGGATCAATGGCAGCCCAAGGCACCAGCATCCATACGCCACAGTCATGGCCGGGCATGGTGATCGCGAAGCGCGCGGCCAGCAGGTTGTCGCTTTGCTTGAGGTGATCGACAAAGCGCAGGTCACTGTGGCGCTCTAACAGCGTCGGAGAAATATCCACCACGCTATGCCAGGCCTGGCCCAGATCCGGCAATAAGGTGCGCCCCAGTTGCTGCATAAAGCGCGCCTCGGAGGGAGAAAATTCACTCTGCAATCGCTTGATACCGGCCCCACCTCGGCCACCAAAAAACTGATCGACAAGGGCAAAAACCAGATCTGCTTCGAACACCAAATAAATCGGTGCCCCCAAGGGCGATGCGAGAATCACACTGATATCGCAGGGCGGCGTCAGCATGCGTTGCAGCTCACCAAACTTCATCACCGCAATACGCTCGGCTCTCACGCCTTGGATATCGGGGGACAGTTGGCGCAAGCGCTGCTTTAGCGCCTCAGCAAATTGCGTTTGCACTAACGAGAGCGCGGGAATGAGGCGCTGAACGGCATAGTCCTGCGTGGCAAAGTCATAGCGATCGCGGCCATCGACGGCCTGGGGTTGCGCCGTTTCAGTTCCACGCATTTCATGCATGAGCGCATCAATTTCAGCCGGTTCTAGAATCTCGTTCATGACCTGCTCCGTTTATTGCACAACAAATTTGGTGAAATAAACGGCAGATATGCCGGAGCTACCCGTCTCTTCTTTTAGAACGTTGTTGATTAGCTCCAGCGCTTGCGCTTGCAGTGCTTTTTGGCCTTCGATGGTTTGTACGTTTTCACGAAGCAAGGAACCAAAGAGCATAGTCAATTCGCTTTTAACTCGCGGCATGACCTTTTCAAGCCGTGCGATCGCGGTGGCATCGCGCGTCATCACATCCACTTCTACCTGCAAAAAGCGAAAGCGTGCGCCGTCTTGAATGTTGACGACAAAAGCAGGATCAATGGTTTTGTACTGAGCTTCCTTTACCACTGGCTTAGGTTCAGCGGCTGGGCTTGTGGCCGCAGCACTGACTGCCGGAGGCATCAAAAAGTTTTTAGCAAGAAGTAAGGTGCCACCCACAGTGCCTGCTAAAACCAGCACACCCACGAGGCTAAGGATGATGACTTTCTTATTCATGAGTTAATTTCCTAACAATATTGACCCGCCATATTGTTAACAAAGCAACTCATGTGCCAACTAAAATAATATTATAATTCAATTACTTATTTTATTATTTTCGCAGCAAGCCGACGGCCAGTTGACGATCGTCAAAAAACTGGCGGCGCCATCCCTAGGGTTGACGCGCAGCCGTGAGCACTTTACTCGCCAACTCCGCGGGCGCGCCTGTCGCCTGCGAAGCTCCCATTTCAACCGCGGCTCGGGGGGTAATCCCCCCATTTTTAACGGAGGCCAGAAGTAGAACCTAGGCCAACATGGATTGAGTAATGACCAGTTCGCCGACCAAGTTGATCAACTGATCCACGCGCTCAATGCTGACGCGGATAGAACTACTTTCACTCGCCGGTGCTACTGCCTGCTGTTTGCTTTCCGGCGCAACCTTTACGTCCAGTGCGACCACATTGCTTTCCACCGAAGCAGTACCATCGCTGACCTCAGCCGCGCCTAGCACGAGCGCAGACTCTTCCTCGTTGGCAATGGCGCGTATTTTGGCAATGACATCTGTCACGCGCTGTTCGGGCACCTGCTCACCGCCTTGGTGAGCCGCCAACTGATCCAGCAGCACATCACGCGCCACCAGAGTGATATCAATGATGCGCTCACACAGCTGCAGTTCTTGCTTTCGCACCCGATCTAACAGGGTCTCAAGGTCATGGGTGACCGAGGCCATATCAGGAAAGCCAAAGGTCGATGCGCTGCCTTTAATCGAATGGGCAGCGCGAAAAATGGCATTGAGTTTTTCACTATCGGGCTGATTGAGATCCAGTGACAGCAACAGTGTTTCCAAGCTGGCTAGGTGCTCCGCTGCCTCTTCAAAAAAGATGACATGAAACTCACTGAGATCATCATCAAAGCTCATGGCTATGCCTCCAACATCAACTGGTTAAGAGGCATAAGATGAGTCGACCTTTGGTGTAGCCATCAATGTCAACGACTAAATCCAAACAGTGCTCATTACTCAATGTCGCCAATTCAGCGGGAAGTGACTGACCCGGCAGCACTTTATCCGCCAGCGTGACGCGCACGTTATCGTGGTGAGTAAATAACCGAGACATCACGTTGAGGACTTCTGCGAAAATCTCCGCCAGGGACTCCTCAAGCTTATTGGCGGCCGCAGACTCAGCCGCTACCCGCGCTGGGATAAGCGCAAAAGCAGCTGCTGATGAGGCGGCAAAAGCCACATCGGCCATGCATGCAACCACCAACTTCTGGTGGCCATCGTGATACAACCCCGCCAGCGGCAAATGGCCATCCCCCGGTTGTTTGTTCAGCGACACATAGACATCGCGACGGACAAAGACAGATAGCGTCTGAGCGACGGCTTCTGGACTGGGTAACTGGTAGTCACTCATGATGAGGCCCCTTAACCCAAATACGTTTCAAGGGCGCGTTGAAAGTCTTCCGGTGTGAATGGCTTACCAATCAGAAAGGCGGCGCCGGAACTTTCGGCAAGTTCGCGCATTTCATGACTCACTTCCGTGGTCACAAAACCGAACGGCGTTTTGTCGCCATCAGCCCGAAGGTCTTGGAGAAACTCGATGCCATTTTTATTCGGCATGTTCCAATCCGACAAAATCACATCGGGTCGTTGGCTTCGCGCCAGCTCTAGAGCTTCTGCGCCATCGGCGGCCTCAACAATCTCGTGACCGCGAAATCCGGCCTGGCGCAACATATGGCCGATGACCAGACGCATGGCTTTACTGTCGTCGGCAATGAGTAACTTCATTTTTTGTTCCTGCTTTGTCTATGACCTGAGCTTGCAGGCTTTCTCGGCAGGGTTCTGTCGCGCTTGAGTCAATGGCAGGGGGTAAAAGTTAGGAGAATTGCAGAGGAATGTTGGCCGAACGTAGTTAATCGAAACTCCAAGTAACTACGGTCGCTTTTTGAGAGCTTAACGTTGAACTAAAGTCCGCGCAGCGGTGGCAAAATCACCGGCGGTTTTATCGTCTGGTTTACTTAATGCAGGCATAGCGACAGGAACGGTTACACCAAACTGACAGGCCGGTCGAACTTTCATGGCATCCAGCCACCGGCGTAAATGCGTGAGTCCTTCAATTTCTACACCCGACCAACGATAGGTTCTTACCCAACACCAGTTAGCAATGTCAGCAATAGAGTACTCACTACCCGCCAACCACTCCGCCTGTCCTAAGCGCGTATCTAATACCTCGAACAGGCGTCGGCACTCGTTCTGATAACGCTCAATCGCTACGGGAATTTTCTCTGGCAAATAGCGCGAAAAAACATTGGCCTGTCCCATCATGGGCCCGACTCCGCCCATTTGAAACATCAGCCACTGCAGAGCCGCCATGCGACCTCGCGTGTCTACCGGCAACAGCTTGCCGGTCTTTTCAGCGAGATAAATGAGGATGGCGCCGGACTCAAAAATCACCAAATCGTTGGCATCGTGATCGACCAAGACAGGGATGCGACCATTGGGGTTGAGTGCCAAAAACTCAGGCTGCTTCTGTTCATTTCCCAATAGATTGACCGCTACTGTCTCGTAGGCAAGTCCGAGCTCTGCCAGCGCGACCGACACTTTCCAGCCATTGGGCGTTGGCGCGGTATACAGCGTAAGTCCCATTTTAGATGACGTCATAGCAAAACACCCTTAAGCAGAAGGAATAACATAAAGCCCAATCATGACGCAGTGACAGGCAGCACCAGCGGCCACAAAGACATGCCAGATGGCATGGGTATAGCGCACTTGCTTTGCCGCATAAAACGCCGCGCCCAACGTAAAGCACAAACCGCCCGCCAACAGCAGCCAGAAGCCTTCACGCGGCATGGCTTGCCATAGGTCCTGAATGAGCAGCATCGACAACCAACCCATGAGCAGGTAGGTAATGAGCGACATGCGCTTGAAGCGATGAATAAAGTAAATTTTGAATACGATGCCAGCCAGTGCTAGACCCCAAATCACCCAGAGCATGATCTGTGCTGCCTGGGTGTTTAGCGTCAGCATCAACATGGGGGTGTACGTACCCGCAATGAGCAAATAAATCGCGCAATGATCGAGTCGCTTAAACAATGCCTTGGTTTCGACATGCGTCATGCTGTGATAGAGCGTAGAGCACAGAAACAACAGAATCAGGCTGGCGCCATAAATCGCTACACCGGCTAACTCAGCAGCCGCCAGCACGGGAATGGCTTTCACCATTAGCAGCGTGACGCCTACCGTGGCTGCAATGGTGCCCAGGCCGTGACTCACCGCATTGGCAATTTCTTCTGCTAAAGAATAGGGAGCATTAGCTGACATGAGAGTTCCTTGTATGAATGGGCGCGGACGCCAGCACGCCTTCTAAACGGGTATCCAGCGGGAGGCCCGTACTGTTCAACACTCCCGCCAGCATTTCGTAATGCCCTATAAGCATGACTACCTCTAATAGACGACGCTCGCCGTAATGAGCTTCTAGCACCGCCCAACTGTCCTCCGCAATCATGCGGTCATGATGAAACTCATCACAGGCTTGCAGGAGTGCCTTCACATGGGGCTCCCAGCCCAGTGCTTCGGATCCGAGAGGAATGCGCGATATATCCTCCGCTGTTACACCTGCACGCAAACCGATATCGACATGCTGCCCCCATTCATAGCGACACCTACAATTCCAGCCCACACGCAAAATGACCAACTCGGTATCTCGCCGAGGCAACGCACCAAAAGGCATCAAGCATTTAGCAAACATCAGCCAATTCCAAAACAATCGGAAGTTGCGCATCAGCATCAAAAACAAATTCGAGGCCTCAAGGCGACCCACCTTGTTAATGGTGTGCATGAGCAGACGTTGCGCTCGCGTTGAGGTCTGTGCTGTCAGTGGCTTCAAGCGCACACGGCCTGGCGTTATCCAACCACCGGGCGGGGTTAACTGATCTGTCATCGCTGTCTTCATTGTCTATATCCTTGTTTTTATTATTTACTTTTGGCTAACAAACGTCGCAACCAACGTTTTTCTTTATTTTGATATACGTTTCGTTTATGTTGATCTTTCATTAAGAACAATAATAAAACCGACAGGTTACTACTATGAGTCGCTCCTTTGCAGCACTTGCCCCGCTCCTTGCCACACTTCTTTTCATCACCTCATGTGGATTCTCTGACAAGCCCACAACCGCCAAAGGCCCTGCTCAACCTGACACGAACGATCCTGGCGATAACAACGCTGGTGTTGAAGCAAAAGAAAATGCTCAGATTGTGGTTTTATCCAACCGTGCTGACATGCTTAGTGGCGGCGATGCCCTGATTGAGATTATCCCGCCTAAAGACCAGAGCATTACCAAGCTGAATGCAACGCTCAACGGCGCCGACATCAGCGGAGAGTTCGCTCAACGAGCCAACCAACGCTGGATGGGCCGAATCAAAACCATGATCGTGGGTGAAAATACTTTAATCGTTCGTGTTAATGATCTTGCCAGCATCACCAGCAAACTACGTAACTACCCCAACGAAGGTCCAATTTTTTCAGGTCCACCGGTTCCACGCTTGCATTGCCAAGATGGTGGCGAACCGTTGACCTGCAACCAAGCCCCGGAATACACATTTCTGTACAAGTCATCACAGCCGGGCACTTTTGGCTTAAAACCATATGATGTCAAAAATCCGCCCAGTGATATCGCTAACACCACTACAGATCATGGTGTGACCGTACCGTTTGTTGTGCGTCAAGAACGTGGTTATCAAGATCGTGACGAATACCGCATCTTGACCCTATTTAAGCCTGGTCAATCTTGGGAGCCATGGCAACCTCAACCTCAATGGAATCGTAAAGTCCTTATTACTCATGGGGGTAATTGCGGCACTTCGTTTACTCCGGGAACGGCCAAGCTGAATGACTTCTCCGGAACATTTAATGATGTTCCGGTGATCGAGCAAAGTTATGTAACCGGCTTGGGACTAGGTTTTGCGGTCATGTCCACCGCCTTAAATAACGGTGGACATAATTGTGACGTGGTGTTGCAGGCTGAATCCATGGTCATGGCCAAAGAACGCATCGTTGAGCAATACGGTCCGATTCGCTATACCCTCGGAACGGGTTGCTCAGGCGGGTCTATTACGCAAACCACAGTCGCCAATGCCTATCCTGGCATTTATCAAGGGCTCATTACCATGTGTGCCTACCCAGACTCGATGACTGCCGGCATGCAGTTTGCTGATCTACACATGATGCGTAATTACTTTGAAAGCCAGGACAGCCTGGCCCGGGGTGTCGTTTGGGCGCCAACGCAATGGGGAGATGTTGAGGGACACCTATCGCATGTCAATGCCGTAACGGCGGATGAGGGACTGTTTAAGGCTGCTACGAACCCTGTTGGTACGTGCTATGGACCTAATAGCTACCACCCTCAAAACAATCCAAAGGGACAGCGCTGCGGCCTGATTGACTGGCTGACCCACATTGTTGGCCTCCGCGAACCCGCCCTGTGGACTCCCATGGAAAAGTCGGCCGGATTCGGTTTTGCCAATTTACCTTTGGGCAATACGGGTGTGCAGTACGGCCTGTTACCGTTCTTACAGGGGCGTATTACCGGTCAGCAATTTGCTGACCTCAATATTCATATTGGTGGTTTGGATATCGACATCAAACCCCAACCCGAGCGAACACAAGCCGAGCGTATCGCGGTCAGCAATTTGTATAAAAGCGGCATGATTATGGTGGGCAACAACTTGAACACGGTGCCAATCCTAAACTTTGTTGGCCCCGACCCAGGAATTGCGCACGATTCTTTGCATGCGTGGTGGGTACGCTGGCGCCTTGATCGTGAACATGGCAATCATGACAATCACGTGATGTGGGCTGGTGTAACACCGCTTATTGGCGACTTAAATTGGGTCCATGAGGGCATCGTCGCCATGGATAAGTGGGTCGCTGCCATGGAAAAAGACAAGAGCACTCGCCCCATTTCAGTCAAAGTCGTTGCTAATAAACCTGCAGATCTGCAGGACCGCTGCATTTTGCCAACAGGTGTCGCCGCTATTGGAGAAGCCTGCGTTGGTGTGGCTCAGCGCGCCTACGCGTATGGCACACCCCGCACACAAGCCGGTGACGCCATTTATGGTGATAATTTAGACTGCGAATTAAAGCCCTATGATCCCGCTAAAGAATACGGCCCACTCATCAATCTGATTCTGCCCGACCAGCTCATCGCACTAAAAGAAGTCTTTAAAGACGGTGTCTGCGACTATAGCAAGCCCCCAAGAGGCATAGTGCCAACTCAAACATGGCTGACCTACATTGATGCTCAGGGTAAACGAATTGTTGGTGGCAAAAAGCTCCCCCCCTCGCCGGCCTTATCAGGTCTGGGCTTAAGCTCACCTACATTTAATTACTGACAGATATAGATTGGTGGCGTCCCTATGAGGATTCGAACCTCAGTTACCGGCTTGAAAAGCCGGCGTCCTAGGCCGCTAGACGATAGGGACGAATGAGCGAGGCGATGGTAGCAGCGAGTGTCTTGCTGTCAAGCCGACGTCGATTGCAATCGGGCGAGCAATTCAGCGCCAGACCAGGATCGACGATCGGCACCTGCCTGCTCTGCTTCACGGATAAGTTGGAGCAAGCTCGCATTAACCGGCGCCCTGCGACCCAATTCAGATGCTAGCGTCACCACCTCCCCTTGAATCCAGTCCACCTCCGTTCGGCGGCCAGCCTCAAGGTCTTCCCACATTGACGATCTCGCCAACGGATCCATGGCCAACATACGCTGCGCTAACCGCTGAAACAGCCAGTCCGGCACGTTGAGCAAACGCGCCAACCAGTGCGGAGGCAACGCGGTCAGTTGCATGGGTTTTATGCCTGCCGCGCTATACACAGCCAACGCTTCACGCTGCGCCAAAGACAAACATCGGCGATAGTCTCGCTGACTTAACTCCGCCTTTAAGGGCAAATTCGACAGCGCATTAATCGCATTATTCAAGTTCAATAGTAACTTTCCCCAGAGCACGGCAGGCATATCGTTTTGGGCGTTAAACGCCAGCCCAGCGCGGGAGAAGACACCTGAGTATGCCGATAGCCCTTCATGTGCCGCCACATCCAGCGCGCCGAAAGAGCCTTGGTGAAAGCGACCGTCGCCACAATTCAGCACGTTAAAAGGCACCATGCCCGCCAGCACAGTCTGACTCGGCATAGAAGCGCGCAGCACTTCCGCATTGCGCACGCCATTTTGAAAGCTGATAACTATCGCTCCCGGCTTTAGGTGTTGGGCCAGCTCAAGGGCAACATCGGCGGTGGCGGCCGACTTAACCGTTACCAAAACAAGGTCACAGTGAGCCAAGGCGCTAACGTGGGTCGCTAAATTCAGTGCGTCAGCGGCAAGCGTTTGGTCCCGCCCCAAATAGTCGGTGACACGGAGACCCGTATTTTGTAAGGCGTTCAATAGGGTTGGTCGTCCCACATAGACCACTGAGGCACCTGCAACTTGTAAGCAGCCGCCAAGGTATAGCCCGACACTCCCTGCCCCCATAATTCCAACGCTATGCATTGCCTACCCCTCTGCTAAACTCATCTTTTAATGGCAGCATAGCAGCTGCCCACGCCACTGACGTTAAGGAGAATGCGCATCATGCAACAACAAATTCTAGTGACCGGGGGCAATAGTGGCATTGGCCTGGAAATGGTTCGCGCGTTTATTCACCAAGGTCATGAGGTCATGATTGCCGCCCGCGATTTAGGTAAGTCACTGGGCGTCATTCAAGCCTTGAAGCGCGAGACTCCTAACGCTCGTCTACATGCTGTGGCACTTGACCTTGCGGACTTTGCCAGCATTGACAACGCGGCACGCGAGATCCTCAACACACTCACTCAACTCGACACCGTGATGCTGAATGCCGGCAGCTTTACGCGCGGGCTACGCAGCCAAGCCAATGGCCTAGAAAGCATGATGGGGAGTATGCATTTTGGACATTTCCGCCTCATGGAGCACTTGTTACCGCAGTTGAAGGTTGCCACCGAAGCTCGCGTGGTCATGACGGCATCCGTCGCGCACTGGACTGGCCGCATTGATGAAACCGCCTTTACCGACTACAGCCGTTACGGTTCCGATATCGTGGCCTATGGTTCAGCCAAGCTGGCTAACTTGATCTATGCCCGCGAACTGGCCAGACGCGTGGAAGGCAGCGCGATCCGCGTAAACGCATTTCATCCGGGCGGTGTGGCCACGGGCATTTGGCGTGAAATGCCGGGGCCGATTCAACGGATCGTGGATAAAGTACTTATCACCCCTGCGAAAGGCGCTGATACAGCGATTTGGCTTGCCACCAGCGAAGCCGCGAAACATCACCACGGCGGCTATTTCACGCGACGCAAAGGCGATTTCAGCAAGCCATCAAGTCGCAACAAAGCACTCGCTGCTAGCCTGTGGGCGGCTAGCGAGCGAATTGCCGGCCTTTAAGCCAAGGCTTTCTCAATGTCCTTCACCAAGTCTTCGGGCTTGGTGGTAGGCGCATAACGATCCAGCACGCGGCCATCTCGCGAGACCAAGAACTTCGTGAAGTTCCACTTAATTTTTTGACTACCCAGCAGGCCCGGGGCTTCGGCGGCTAAATGCTGGAACAACGGGTGTGCGCCAGGGCCATTCACATCAATTTTGGCAAACATCGGGAAGCTTACGCCGTAGTTGAGCGAACAGAATGAGGCGATTTCCGCTTCATTGCCCGGATCTTGATTCAGGAATTGGTTGCAGGGAAATCCGAGCACCGTAAAACCCTGATCCTTGTACTTTTCGTAAATGGCCTCTAGCCCCGTAAATTGTGGTGTGAAGCCGCATTTACTGGCGGTATTGACGATCAACAGGACCTGCCCTTTGTAATCGGCTATCGGGCTCACTTCCCCGGTGATTAGCGTTGCTTGGTGGTCGTAAATCGTGCTCATAATTTTATTCCTGTCAGAACGTAGCTCAGCTTAATTATTTAGGGTGCAACTTTAGCGATACCGAGTTAATGCAATAGCGCATGCCCGTGGGCGCTGGACCATCGGGGAAAACATGCCCCAGATGCGATTGGCACTGGCTGCACACCACCTCTACCCGGATCATGCCATGGCTGATGTCTCTGTGCTCATCTACGACATTCTCGGCTAAGGGCGCATAAAAACTGGGCCAACCCGAACCGGAGTCGTATTTTGTTTCGGCATCGAATAACGCTTGGCCACAGGCGCGACAAGCGTAAACGCCGTCGTCATGGCAGTTCCAGTACTCGCCAGTAAACGCATGCTCTGTGCCTTTTTGGCGGCACACATAGAACTCTGTTGGGTTGAGGCGCTGCTGCCACTCCTCATCCGTTTTAGGTAGTGTTTGGCTCTCGTCACGCGTCATAAGTTTTTCCTCGGCAAGTGGTCAGGCTAACAACACCGCATCACAGTCACAAGTCGGCAACACGCTATCTTGCCTAGGTTTCCGTTACACTACTGCGACTTTCCCACAGGCCCTGTGCAGGCCCGACCTGCGTTGAGACGATCATGGACATTGCCAAATCCGATAAGTTGAAAGATGTTTGCTACGACATTCGTGGGCCGGTGCTAAAAGCTGCCAATGCCATGGAGGAGCAAGGTCACCGCATCATCAAGCTCAACATCGGAAACCCGGCGCCATTCGGCTTTGAGGCACCGCAGGAAATTCTCTCGGATGTCATCAGCAACCTGCCCAATGCCGTGGGATATTGCGATTCCAAGGGTCTGTTCGCGGCACGCAAAGCCATCGTGCATTACTACCAGACCAAGGGTCTGCTCAATGTGGATGTCAATGACATCTACATCGGTAACGGCGTATCAGAACTGATTGTTATGGCCATGCAGGCGCTTCTCAACAACGGCGATGAAATGCTGGTACCGGCACCGGACTACCCGCTGTGGACGGCTGCTGTCACTTTGTCTGGCGGCACCCCCGTGCATTACCTCTGCGACGAGGATCAGGGCTGGTTCCCGGACTTAGCGGACATGGAAAGCAAGATCACCGCTAACACACGCGGCATTGTGGTGATTAACCCGAATAACCCGACCGGCGCTGTCTACTCGAAAGAAGTGTTGGACGGTATCGTCGCCCTCGCCCGCAAGCATGACCTGATCATTTTCGCCGACGAGATCTACGACAAGATTCTCTACGATGAGGCGCAGCACACCTCTATCGCAACGCTGGCCCCTGACCTGCTCTGCGTGACCTTCAACGGTTTGTCCAAAAGTTACCGCGTTGCGGGCTTCCGCTCTGGCTGGCTGATGGTCAGTGGCAATAAGCGCATCGCTAAAGACTATATTGAAGGCTTAGACATGCTCGCCTCCATGCGTCTGTGCGCCAATGTGCAAGCACAGTTCGCCATTCAAACGGCATTGGGCGGTTACCAGAGCATTAACGACTTAATTCGTCCGGGTGGACGCTTGTACGAGCAGCGTGAACTGGCGCATAAAATGCTCACCGCTATCCCCGGCGTGACCTGTGTGAAGCCAACAGGTGCGTTGTATTTGTTCCCTAAGCTAGATCCGGATATGTATCCCATCGAGAACGATCAGGCGTTTATTCTGGAGTTTCTGCAAGCCGAAAAGGTGCTACTGGTGCAAGGCACAGGCTTTAACTGGCCCAAGCCAGACCACTTCCGTGTGGTCTTCCTGCCGCACCGAGAGGAGCTGGTAGAGGCGATTAACCGATTGGCGCGCTTTCTGGATGGCTACCGTATGCGCCACGCCCGAAAATGAGCGCGCGTTGACTTGAAATCGTCACGCGTTGCCCATAAATTGTTTACGAAACCCTCTGAAGGAGCTTAAAAGCCCATGTTACGCATCGTCTTGTTTCTGTTGACCAACCTCGCGGTCATGCTGGTGGCGGGTATCGTACTCAGCCTACTTGGCGTGGGTTCGACTCATGGCACCGGAAATACCCTGCAACTCGGCAATTTGCTGGTCATGTGCTTTGTTTTTGGTACCGTGGGTTCATTAATCTCCTTGCTGCTGTCGAAGTGGATGGCCAAGCGCTCCATGGGCGTGCAACTGATCGAATCGCCGCGCACGGGTGAAGAGCGCTGGCTGGTGGATACCGTCGCCGAGCTGTCGCAAAAAGCCGGCATCAAGATGCCGGAAGTCGGCATCTTCCCGAGCTATCAGTCCAATGCCTTTGCTACTGGCTGGAACAAGAACGCCGCACTCGTTGCCGTCTCGGCCGGTCTTTTGCAACGCATGACGCGTGATGAGGTACGTGCCGTACTGGGTCACGAAATTGGGCACGTAGCCAATGGCGACATGGTCACGCTCGCCCTCGTTCAAGGTGTGGTCAACGCCTTTGTCATGTTCTTCTCGCGCATCATCGGTAACTTCGTCGATCGCGTGATCTTCAAGAACGAAGAAGGTCCGGGCATTGCCTACTATGTCACCAGCATCGTCGCCGACATCGTGCTGGGCATTCTGGCCTCGACTATCGTCATGTACTTCTCGCGCTACCGCGAGTTCCGTGCCGATGAAGCCGGTGCACAGCTAGCCGGTCGTCAGGCCATGATTAATGCCCTGCGTGCACTGCAGCGTGAACAAGAAGTGCCGGATCAGATGCCTGCCGAAATGACCGCTATGGCGATCACCACAGGCAAGCGCGAAGGTTTTAGCTTTGCTTCGCTGTTTATGTCTCATCCGCCGCTAGAGAAGCGTATTGAAGCGCTGCAAAACCTGCAGATCGCCTAACACGAACTCCCGTAAGACAAAAAGCCCGCTACTTGCGGGCTTTTTGGTCTTTAAGAGCCGCTGAAAGAAGTGGCCAAACCAACTCTAGCAACTTGGGCTGCGCTTTGGCATTCGGGTGAATTCCATCTTTTTGCATTAACGCTGAAACGCCGCCGATACCCTCTAAAAAGAACGGCAAAACAGCAGCGCCCTCCGCCTTCCCCACCCGAGGGAAAACGGCAGCAAAAGCCTGGGTGTAGGGCTTTCCATAGTTCGGAGGAATCTGCATCCCCAGTAAAATGACGCGTGCACCCGCCTGGCGAGACTGGCGAATCATGCTGGCCAAATGACGTTCCATCATCGCTGGAGACTGACCACGAAGGCCATCGTTGCCGCCTAACTCAATGACCACAATATCTGGCTCATGCTGCTTCAGTAATGCAGGTAGGCGACGCACACCACCGGACGTTGTTTCACCGCTGACGCTGGCATTGATGACTTTATGCTGCCCCGGATGACGCACTTCTAAGCGCTGACTCAGCAAGGAAACCCAGCCCTGTTCAATATTCATGCCGTAGGCTGCACTGATACTATCGCCGAAGATGAGTATCGACGCAGCGGATGCCGGCATCATGGCTAAGCAAAATACTAACGCACCTACACTTCGTAACCAGGTCATCATGACAACGCCATCCCAACAGTTGATTGAAACTCGCCAGCTCACGCAGTCTGTATTGATTCAACACGAGCGATTGCTCATCTTAAATAACATCAATCTCGTCATTTCGGCTGGCGAAAGTGTAGCCATTACCGGCAGCTCTGGCTCAGGCAAATCTACGCTATTAGGGCTGCTGGCGGGATTAGACACGGCCACAGAAGGTCGTGTTTTACTGGCGGGCCACGATCTCGGCGCCCTCGATGAAGATGCACGCGCTGCATTGCGACAGCGCCTTATCGGCTTCGTCTTTCAGAACTTCCAACTACTCCCCCACCTCACCGCGCTTGAAAACGTTATGTTGCCGCTGGAACTCGCGGGCCTTCCCGCCAAAGCGCGTGCCAAACATTGGCTGGCCCGGGTGGGTTTATCTGCCCGCGAGGCCCATACACCACGGCAGCTATCCGGCGGCGAACAACAGCGCGTCGCGATTGCACGCGCCTTCGCCACCGAACCTAAAATCCTGCTCGCCGATGAGCCCACGGGCAACCTTGATAGCCAGACCGGCGCCAGCATCATTGAGCTACTGTTTGAGGCTCAGGCTGCCTCCCAAACAACACTCGTCTTGGTGACGCATGACCACGCACTTGCTTCACGATGCCAACGCCAGCTGCATTTGGAGGCTGGACGCGTGACATCAGGTGCGCTGACATGATCCTGGCCTGGCGACTATTAAAGCGGGATATCCGTGCCGGTGAGAACTGGCTATTACTTGCCGCCCTCATACTCGCCGTCACCGCCACGAGCAGCCTGCGGTTTTTTAGCGCCAGTCTGGAGCAAGGACTCAGCCGTCAGGCCGCTAATTTATTGGGGGCCGATCTCGTATTGCAAAGCAGTCGCCCGCTGCGGCCAGAAGTGGAACAAGTAGCACAGCAACGCGGATTGAGAACCGCTGTTGTGACTGAGTTCTCCAGCATGATTCAACGTCAGGATGCGTTTCAGCTGGCTGCCGTGAAAGCCGTGACCGCCGACTACCCATTGCGCGGTGAGCTGGTCGCTTCACACCGCAAGGCAGAGGCGAACAGCTCTCGCATTCCCAGCCCCGGCACCATCTGGTTGGATCAACGCCTCATGGGCCTGTTGGCCGTATCCATCAACGATGAAATTCAAATAGGCGATAAACAACTACGCGTCGCTGCCGTCGTCTTACAAGAGCCGGACCGAGGCGGTAATTTTTCCGCATTTGCACCGCGAGCGCTGATGAATGCAGACGACTTAGCGTCCGCTGGCGTCATTTTGCCCGGCTCACGCGTGCAATACCGTTTACTTTTAGCGGGCTCGGCTCGGGCCATCTCCGATGTGAACAGCTACCTAGAGCCTCGATTGGTCACCGGGGAGCGACTAGTGGATGTCGCTCGTGGACGCTCGGAGATCGGCGGTCCACTCGCGCGGGCCAGCGACTACCTGAGCATTGCGGCTATCGCCGCCGTGGTCTTATCGGGACTTGCGGTCGCATTGGCCGCACAACGCCACGCTGTACGCCACTACGACACGCTGGCGCTGATGCGTTGCCTAGGGGCTAACCGACGCCGCGTGCAGGGCATTTTTCTGACGCAACTGTTGCTAATCTGGGCCGTAGCCATCGTAGTTGGCGCGGCATTAGGCGCGGGTACGTCGCAAATCTTATTTCAGATTCTGTCAAACCTGCTACCAAATGCCGAGCTCGACTTTGCCTGGCAACGCCCTCTACTTACGGGCATCGCCACGGCCACGCTAACGCTGATTGGCTTTGCCCTGCCCGCGCTTATCGGCTTGTTTCGAGTATCGCCACTACGCGTTATTCGCCGCGAGCTTGCACCGAACTCATTGGGCTTGATGACAGTCACTGCACTGGCTATCTCGGCCTTGGCAGGCTTGCTGATTTTGGAGACGGGCCGCTGGCAGCTCACTCTCATGCTGCTCGTAGGCGGAAGCGCGCTGGGCTTTTTACTCGCCTTGCTGTTGCGCAGCCTATTAGCACTGATGCGTCACCTATTGGCTGAACGTTCGTTACCCAGATCTTTACTCGGGCTTCGTGAACTCTGGCGCCATCCGCAGAACACGACGCTACAGATCTTAGGACTCAGTGTAGGTATTGCTGCCATGCTATTAGTGACCAGTGTGCGCGGCGAACTTATGAGTGCCTGGCAAGGTAAATTGCCCGCTAACGCCCCCAATCAATTTGCACTGGGAATTGATGAGCTAGACCGTGCGGCATTCCAACAAACGTTGGCCGATTTTGGCATCGTGCCCGATGCGCTATATCCGGTTATGCGCGGACGGCTCATCGCCATCAATGACAAGGCAGTGGTTAGCGCCATTAGCAAAGAAAGCGAAGATCAACGCGATGAATCGCTGAATCGTGAACTCAATTTGACCACATCCACCACCTTGCCCAAAGGAAATGAGCTCGTCGAAGGCGCATGGTGGACAGACACCCGTCAGGCGCCCTGGCCTGTCTCTGTCGAGTCCAGATTGGCTTCAAAGCTAGGCATAGCCTTAGGCGATAGACTGCGCTTCTCGTTGGCAGAGGGCGATGTTGAAGCCACCGTCACCAGTCTTCGCAAAGTCGACTGGGACAGTTTTCAGCCCAATTTCTACATGGTCTTCCCCGCCCCCGCGCTTGCACCTTTCCCAGCCACTTACCTCACGGCGTTTCATGTACCGAAAACGCAGCGTGATGTACTAAACACGTTGGTTAAGCGCTTTCCAACCGTCGTGTTGATTGATGTCGATGCCATCATGACGCAAGTTCGTCAGCTGCTAGATACGGTCTCGCAGGCGATTGAGTTCGTCTTAGTCTTTGTTTTGGTGGCTGGCGTATTAGTGCTCTTGGCCTGCATAGCCGCCGGTCAAGACCAGCGACGCCAAGAGGCCGGCTTACTACGCGCACTGGGCGCCAGCCGGCGTCAGCTCATGCAGCGCGGTCTCTCGGAAATGATGCTACTGGGCGGCTTTGCCGGGCTCGTCGCGGTAGCGATGACCGAGGCCTTGGCTGCGGCGCTGTATGTCACGATACTTGAGCTACCACCCACCTGGCATGGCACCCTATGGCTGGTCACCCCACTACTCGCCGCCAGCCTGACCGGGATCGCCGGCATGCTAGCAACGCGACGGGTGTGGCGAGTCGCACCCGTCATTGTGCTTAGAGAGAGCTAAGCCGATGCTCAATTAAACAGAGGCCAATGTTGGGTAATCCGTGTAGCCCTCAGCGCCGCCACCATAAAAGAGCTCAGGCCGCTGTTCATTGAGTGGCGCATCTTGTTGTAAACGCTCAACTAAGTCCGGGTTAGCAATATAGGTACGACCAAACGCTGCGCCATCAATCAGCTGCTTATCCATCAGATCCGTGGCTTTGGCGAGCGAGTAGTTACCCGCACCAATCAACACACCGCGATAGCGTGAGCGCAGAGCCGTTCGGAAGCTCTCGGGCAGTACTGGACCACCCGCCCAGTCTGGCTCGGACAAATGTAAATAGGCGACACCACGCTGCTCAAACTGCTCTGCGAGGTAAAGCCCCATGGCTTCACCGTCAATATCGTCAAGGGCATTGAAGTTGCCCATAGGCGAAATGCGAATACCAACGCGGCCCGGCTCCCAAGCAGCGATCACTGCATCCAACACCTCTAAGGTCAGACGCGCACGGTTTTCCAAAGAGCCGCCATAGGCATCGCTACGGTCATTGCTTTCTGTGGATTGGAATTGATGCAGCAAATAGCCATGTGCGGCGTGGATTTCGACCATATCAAAGCCCGCAGCTTGAGCATTTTTCGTGGCCTGAACATAGGTTTCGATCAAAGTAGGAATTTCATCCAGCCCTAAAGCACGGGGCACCGAGCAATTCACGCGCTCGGGACGGCCATTTTCCCCGAGCACTGTCGTCTTGGTTCGTGCGGGCAGGTTTGAGGCCGAAACCGGTGCTTGCCCGTCAGGCTGCAAGCTGTTGTGCGAAATACGGCCCACATGCCAGAGCTGTATCGCAATGCGTCCACCCGCGTCGTGCACGGCCTGAGTGACTTGCTGCCAACCGGCGACTTGCTCTGCACTGTAGATGCCGGGTGTCTGCATATAGCCTTTGCCCTGGGGTGATACCTGAGCGGCTTCAGTAACAATTAGCCCCGCACTCGCACGCTGACGATAATACTCAGCCATCAAAGGCGTTGGCACATCACCTGCGGCAGCACGCATACGCGTTAACGGCGCCATCAACACGCGGTTTGGCAGCGTGATGCTGCCCATTTGCACAGGCGAAAATAAACGATGACTCATAACACTTTCTCCAATAGGCGACCAGAATTAGACCGGTCAACTTGATATGACATAAATTTTAATGCGAATACACTCTCAGCCACTGCCGGGTCTGCGCTAAAGCACACGCAAAAGGCTGGCCGTCACGTCGGATTTTGGTCAGTAACTCTGCCCCAACCCATAACTGATAAAGCGCACCCGCCAACGAGTCGGGCTGTAAATTTGAGTCCAGCGATCCATCGGCTTGGCCAGCAACGAGCGCTTGGGCTAAACGTTGCTGTACCTGCTCCATACCTACCGCCAGCACTTCTCGCATGGGTTCAGATAAGTCTGAAACTTCCGCAGAGAGCTTCACCGCAAGGCAGGCACTGGCGCGCGCTTGAGCATCGCTTTGTTCACAGCGAGCAGCCCATCGCCCGAAATAATGCAACAGACGTTCACGCCCCGTTCCGGGAGATTCCAAGAGTAAGGCGCGCAAATCATCATCGTAGCGATTGAAGTAGCGCGTCAGCATGTCAACGCCAAACGATTCTTTGGAGCGGAAATAATGATAGAACGAGCCTTTGGGAACGCCAGCTTCGGCCAAAATTTCCGTCAGGCCTACGGCGGTAAAACCTTTGCCACGAAAGACGGCCTCGCCTGTCGCCAGCAAGTGCTCTCGGGTGTCGGAAAATTCGCGTGGTTTAATCATGCCGGCACAATACTAGACCGGTCGTCTAGTGTCAACGCGCCGAAGGCTAACCCTGCACGGCATACAACAACTGTTGCTGAAAGCCGCTATGGACGGGCCACCAGCCAGACCAGGTCCGATCAAGATCAGCGTCCCCCGTGTCCAGCCTGAGTGGCCGGCCAGATAACGCGGCAAGCTTATTGCGCGTTGCTAACACCCATATCCGTTCGCGCCCTAGCTGACGCAATAGTCGAGGCGACAATTGCTGATTACCGCGTCCGATGAGACTGCCCTGCCCACCCGTAGGGGTAATAATGACCGTGAGATCTGATCGTGAAGCCCAGGCCTCCAAAACCTCAGCAGAAACATCTGAGGCAACCAATTGGTTATCACACACAATATCAAAGCCGAGCAAAGTGTTCGGCAACTGCAGGGCCGCCATCACTGCGGCCACCGTGGTGCCTGCACCTAAAGCGTAATGATGCCCTGGCTGCATCAGGTCCAAAATTCCGGCGGCAATTTCTGCCTGCACTAGGCCTTCATCTTCACGACCTGAACACTTCACTTGTTGCACTAAGCTATCCGAGACGGGCACGCGCAAGTCGCCAAAATGCCTCGCTCGTACGCGTCCACCGGCTAATGCTTGCTCATCAATGTCTCTAACTTCTGCCAGCTCCATGGCCACTAGCTCACCCGCACACAAGCTGCGCACTAAATCCGCGGCGCTCTGGGGGTTAATGGCAAACACACCCGAATGCATTTTCACGCCTGCGGGCACACCCAGCGCGGGCAAATGCGTACCAACGACTGAGCAAATATCTCGGGCTGTGCCGTCGCCTCCCACAAAGATGAGCAAATCAAGGCTCGCCTGCATCAGCATGGCCGCCGCACGCTGGGTATCTTCAGCGGTTGAGGGCGTTTGAGCTTGAACGTCGAGTATCTCTGCGCTTCGATCGCCTAGGCTGGCCTGACCCATGGCCCCCGCCACCGTGACCCATTGCACAGGCAAGTCTGCGGTAGCCGCCAGAAAGCTGGCACAACGCGTTTGCGCGCGAGAGCACCCTTGCTCAACGCTCTTGCGCGCCTCCTGACGCAGCTCGTCACTCACGTGATCACTGCCTTTCAGCGCCAGTGGCCCGCCAAGACCGGCGTATGGGTTAATGATGAGCCCGACGCGCAACCGTGCGGAAACATTCAGAAATGATTTCATAGTTGGTTACAACTTAGAGGCGAAAGTACAAGACGCAGCGATTTGGCCTTCCTATAGTGAATTCATGGAAACACAACTTGAGGTGCAACATGACCAACACTAATCTGGAGAAGAGCATGAACGAGACCCGCATTGTGGGCAATCCGTTTCATTTCGCCATCCTGTTAGATGACCAGGGTACCGAGTTGGCCATCACAGAAGAAATGATTCAAAAGGCTTGCGCTGACTTAGCGAAGCGTTGCCAATTCCCGGATCGTCGGCAAGCAGCCTGATTCAGAAACCGCTGAATCAGACCTGCTTCGGGGCTAGGCCATTCCACAACATGGCAACCGTACGCTCTACCAGTTGACCATCCGCAAATGTCTCCGGCTTCATCACCCAAGCCAACATAAAACCATCAATTAGCGCACACCAAAAAATCGAGACGGTATCGACATCTAAGTCAGGGTCCGTGATACCCGCCTCGACCAAACGTTCAATCATTTGTTTCGCTAACAGCCGCGCATGGTCATACAGCTGCGCCATACTGCTGGCTATCTGGGCATCCCGCGTTTGCGAGACAAACTCCAGATAGAGCCTCGGCCAAGCGGCGTTATCGTGAAATCGGTTCAACATATCCCGCAGCATAGTCGCAATGGCTTGCTGCCGTGCCTGAGTCGTTGGGGCCGCCAGCGCCAGCGCCAATTCTTCAGCTAAAGGTGCCGTGTGCTGTTGGAACCGGTATTCCAGTAGCGATGTAAACAAGTCATTCTTACTACGGAAGTGCCAGTAAATAGCCCCCTTAGTCAGATTAGCCTCGGCAGCAATTTCATCCAAGCTGGCGCGCTGAAAGCCTTTGAGCGCAAAAACACTGACGGCGGCCGCTAAGATACGTTCGCGAGACTCACTAGGCTGCTCACGTCGCTCATTCACGGCACGTTGCCTACAAAGAGCCATTGGAAAAATCCATCTATTCACATACTGACAAGTATGCCACAGCTTGAGCTCACCCCCACAGCGCTATAACGCCTCAGGGGGGAGTCGCCAAATCGCATAACTGGCCGACAATGACACAGCAGCGCGCTGCGCCTCTTCAATACTCACGGCTAACGTGGCGCGAGCCTTGCCTTTACTAGCAATTTGCGCGGCCACTGCAGCGAGAACAGCGGCATCGGGCAAGATTGCCGTGGCTGAGAAGTCTTCACTAACCGGAATGCGATACTTAATTTCGGACTCGTAAACAGCGACATGACAGGCCCCTAAGTGCTCTCGCGCCCACAGCATGAGCGCAGCCCAGCCTGTCACCGTCGTTAGGCTCGCCAGCGCGCCAGCGAAAGCGGTACTTTTATCGTTGATGTTGGGCTGCAAAGGCGCTTTCAGGGTCAGCGCCTGACCATCCCAAGCGACGGCTTCCAACTGCATAAACGCCGCCAGCGGGATATCACGCCGTAATTCGGCCAAAAACGCTTGCGCCTCAGCCAGCCGGCTCATGCCGTTGCGCCCGACCAAGCGTCATACAATGACTCTGGGCGCGGAGGTGCGGCCTTAGTGCCCGCCGCCGTACCGACATAAATAAAACCACCGATGTCCTCGCCAGCGACCAGACCCAGGCCCTGCTTCACGCGATCCAGCGCCGTCGTATCACCGGTGCGCCACATGGCCGCATAGCCTTCGGCATGTAGGGTTAACAAGATATTTTGCACGCTCGCGCCTAGGCTTAACCATTGCTCCCACTCCGGCACCTTAGCTTGATCCTGACGGCGTAGTATCGCCACGATGATCATGGGCGCGCGCAGCGGCATTTGCCGCAATTTGTTCTGCTCTAACTCAGCACGATCGGGATTCACCTCGCGCATGCCTTGGTAAAACAACTCGCCCAATGCTGAGAGCGCATCGCCCTGAATCGTCAGGTAGCGCCAAGGCCGCAATACACGATGATCTGGCGCTGCACCCGCTGCGTCGAAGACCCGAGTAAGGGTGTCCGTATTGGGTATAGGCAACACCAGTTGAGCAATGGAGCGACGCGTCATAATGGCTTCGCGGACATTCATCGTTGGGCTCCTTGCACACGTTGTTGCGCGATATTGGCTTCTGCAACTAAGCGCTGCATGAGTTCGGCACAGCTAGGAATATCTTGAATTAAGCCTTGGGCCTGGCCAATCAGCTGCACGCCGCGCACCTGATCGCCGTCTAGAATGGCAAGGCGAATCCGCTCCACTGCAGCACCGAAATAGCTCAGCTTCAACGTATTGGCGAACCCCTGCTCACGCCAGGTCATCCACAATTGCTTCAGGCTTGTGCCTTGTTGGCGCATCAGCAGCAAGGACTGCCACATAGCCCGCCATAGCGTCAACGGTTTACGACTCACCGCTACCCCTGTCGGGGTGCGCATAATGCGACAGGGCATGCCGTCGAAATTGCGCGTGTAGAGGGTGTCCTCAACGGCTTTCTCCAACACCATCGCTTGAGTTTTAGCATGCAATGGACTTTCTGTGGTCATGGCCCAGCGCGTACCCATCGCTACTGCATCGCCACCCAACGCCAATGTGGCCACCAAGCCCGAGCCTTGGGCAAAACCACCGGCCGCAATGAGCGGCAATGACGTGACGGCGCGAATGGCCGGTAGCAACACCAACGTGGTGACTTCACCACCATGTGCTGCCGCCTCATGTCCAGTAACGATAAGCGCGTCGGCACCATCTCGCTCGGCAGCTTGCGCATGTTTTGCGGTAATGACGGTGGCAATGGTTTTACCGCCATAGGCCTTAGCGCGCTGGCACAGCCAATCGCCCTTGCCCAGCGAATAGTTAATGACCGGCACCTGCTCTTCCAATGCCACTTCAGCATTTTCTCGCGAGCCCGGCATTAGCAAGGCCAAACCTACACCGAAAGGCTTCGAGGTGAGGCTACGCGCCAGTCGAATTTCAGCACGCGCTTGTTCTGGCTTGAGGTGCCCAATCTGAATTAGTCCAAGACCACCCGCCTCACTGACCGCCGCCGCTAACTGAGCGTTAGATACATACGTCATGCCCGAGCAAATAAACGGATATTGGATGCCGAATAAGTCGGTCACACGGGTATGCCAATTCATGCTTCACGTCCTATCTGCAAGGCCGAATCCATATTCGACCAGGGCTGGGTTGGGAGCAGCCAGTGTCTTGCCATGCCTAAGCTCTGCTGAGCGGCTGGAATCAATGCCGGTTCTTCGGCCATCAGCTCCCACTCCGGAGCATGCGCTAGGCCGATGGTGCGACGGATTAACTCAACACCTGCGAATGCTAGGGTGTCTTGCAGTAATTCATCTAAATAGCGCTGGATGTAGCGCTCACTCTGCCACTCACCCAGCACCGACTGCGATTGGGCCAGCTCAGCGAATTGCTGACTAAAGACCTGCCAAATTTGACGAATCAATTCGAGCATATCCATGCCTGAATCTGGCGTAACACTGGCTCGGCGAGCAAATACAGGCTGACAAACATGGCCTATGTAGAGGTGCGCTACAAGACAACCTAAGTCGTAGGCCATCGGGCCGTAAAAGCCAAATTCAGGGTCGAAAATACGGGTTTCTGTGGGGGTGACCAGCATCGAGCCGGTATGCAAATCACCGTGCAACAAGGCTTCAGCCGATGTCATGTAAACACGCTTCATGCGCAAGACTGCAGCATACAAATCATGGTCTGCGCGAAGTGCGGCTGCCGTCTGCTCTAACGCAGCATGGCAATGGTTGTGCGCGTGCTGCTGTAAAGGCTGCGTGAAGCAGACATCCTCCTGAGCTTTGACCAGCACGGGATTAATAAACTGCGGAACACGTGCCTTTTTTTCTGCCGAGGGCAAGGCCAAATCGGAGCTGAAAAACAACGACTTGGCGAGGAACTCACCCAAATGCTGGGCCAGCAACGGGTAATGCTGCTGTGCTTGCAGCCCGGTGCGCAGAATCGCGTGCGGCTGTAGATCCTGCATGATGCAGACATACATCTCCGCATCAAAGTGATAGACCTCAGGCACGAACTCCGGGCAATGCCTCACATAGCTTTGCAAAATGCCATACTCACGAACGGCGCGATCCAGGGGTAATTTAAAGTCCGGATATTTCCGGGCCCACGGCAGCGACTGCTTCACGATAAGGGAGCGGCCAGCGGCGTTGGAGACGCGAAAGACCAAGTTCACATTGCCATCGGCTAGGTCTTCGCTGTGCAAGTGCTCGTTAGATCCCAGCAGTTGACTCGCTAAGCCTGTTTTCTGCAACCAAGACACCACAGTGTCTTTATCTAAAGCGTAGTAATTTTCTAAAAAAGACACGCCAAGCCCCTGAATTAAATACGTTTAAAAATTTTCCTGGCCAAGCTCATACGATGAACTTCATTGGGGCCATCGTAAATCCGGAACGAACGCGCATCACGGAAAATACGCTCCACGATGCTTTCTCCCGTCACGCCCCGGCCACCCAACACTTGCACACTGCGGTCTATGACTCGCCAAATCGCTTCCGAACTGATGACCTTGGCCATACTCGATTCCACATTGCCCTGCTCGCCCTGATCCAATACCCAAGCACAGTGCTGAATGGTTAGACGCGTTGTGTGCAAGTCCATTTCATTGTCGGCCAACGGAAAACCAACGCCCTGATGCTCAAAGAGCTTTCGGCCAAAAGACTCCCGCTGCTGGGCATAGCGCGTAGCCACTTCGTGGGCTCGTCGAGCAGCACCCAGCCAGCGCATGCAATGTGTCAAACGCGCGGGCGCCAAACGCACTTGGGCATAGCGAAAGCCCTTGCCAATCTCTCCCAGAACATCCTCAGCCGGCACATAGAGATCCTTGAGGGCAATCACACCGTGGCCGCCGCTGAAGCAGGAATCTAATGAGTCCATCATGCGTTCGAGATGAAAGCCGGGCTTGTTGGTATCGGACAGGAACATGGTGGCTGAGCCATCGGGCATTTTTGCCATGATGATGGCAAAGCTGGCGCCCTCTGCACCGGTGATAAACCACTTGCGGCCATTAATGCGATAGCCATCACCATCCGGCGTGGCCGTTGTAGCGAGCATGCTGGGGTCAGAACCTGCGCCATCATCGGGCTCGGTCATGGCGAAACAAGAGCGAATGCGGCCATCCACCAAGGGTTGAAGCCAGCGTTGCTTCTGCTCCTCGTTAGCCACGATCTCCATGAGGTGAATATTGCCCTCATCTGGCGCATGAATATTGAGTGCAATCGGGCCCAGTGGCGAATACCCCGCCTCCTCAAAAACGATTGCCTTAGCGATGTGCGAAAGCCCCAGCCCACCTAGCTCAACCGAGGCATGTGGCGTGAGTAAGCCAGCAGCACGAGCCTTAGCAATAAGCTCGTTGCGCAACTCGGCACTTGGGCCGTGCGCGGTTTGGCGGGAGTCCTGCTCGTAAGGAATGATTTGCTCAGCAATGAAATGACGAACCCGGGCCTGTAAGGCGAGCAAGTCACTGGATAAGGCAAAGTTCATCGCAACTCTCTTGTTCAAATTTTTAGACTTGCCGGATCATGCCGAAACTCGCCCTTGATGGCGAGCGGCGATTCTCTCTGGCAAGAAATCAATGCGTGTATGAGCATTTTCTCTTTTCGTAGAGACGCACTGCATACCACCCGATGACGTGAATAATGTATTGTCCAGAAACATGAATATATCTCCTGACATCATCATTTCGCTTGCTGCCGCATTAGGTATCGGCCTGATGGTGGGTATTGAGCGCGAGCGTCATCATTATCGAGACCACCGTCAAAACCTAACCGGGATTCGCACCTTTGCTATCACCGCTTTATTAGGTAGCACCAGCTTTATGGTTGGCAGCGCTCTGCTTTTGGCCGTGACCCTCTTTGGCTTGATCACACTGTTATCGCTTTCTTACTGGATCGCGGCTAAGGATGATCCCGGCCTGACTACAGAGGTGGCCCTGCTCTTGGTGCTCATTCTTGGCGCGATGGCAACTAGCCAGGCCGCAACTGCAGTAGCGATTGGGGTGATATTGACGCTGCTATTAAGCTATCGAGAAAAGTTGCACGCTTTCGTACGCACACAGCTTAGCGACACCGAGGTCCAGGATGCCCTCACGCTCGCAACAGCAGCTCTCATTATTTTGCCGTTATTACCCGATCGTTATATGGGGCCTTATGAAGCACTGAACCCACGCACGCTTTGGTTAGTCAGTGTGTTAATGATGAGTATCAGTGCCGCAGGGCACATAGCCATGCGGCTCATTGGTCCTCGATATGGACTCCCTTTAGCCGGATTATTCGCTGGCTTTGCCTCTAGTACAGCCACCATTGCCACCATGGGTGCCATGGCCCGAGAAAAGCCAGAACTGCAAGGAAGCGCCGCCTCCGCTGCCTTGATTTCCTGCCTTTCCACGATGTTGCAGATGATGATCCTACTGGCAGCTATCGACATTGAAAGCTTTCACATCATGCTCCCGGCATTACTTTGTGCCAGTGCGATCACCCTCATTTATGCAGGCGTTGGCCTAATGAAATGGAGCGGGGAGTTAGTAGCAATAGAGCTTGGCCGCGCCTTCAACTTAAAAATAGCCCTGCTCATCGGGGCCTCGGTTGGACTTGTGCAACTCCTCTCAGCCGCCCTATTCGCCTGGAAGGGTAATGAGGGCCTCTTACTTGCCACCACTTTCAGTGGCTTTGCTGACACTCATGCAGCTGCCGCTTCAGTGGCAAATTTGGCACATACGGGTATGGTATCTACTACCGCAATTGCACTGCCTATACTTGGAGCACTTACCAGCAATACACTATCAAAGTGCCTCATGGCAGGGATATCGGGCGGCAGAAGTTTCAGCCTCCGGGTAATTCCTGGCCTGCTGGTTGTTCTTGCTGCCTTATGGTTCGGCTGGTGGTTTTTCTAACCGACTTAAAGTCTAGGACTCTGTAATAGCAAGGCTACGCGAGCCCATCAAAATCATTTTCAACATGAGTGCAGTCTGCTCTAGGGTGTCACTCTGTGCCTGTGCGTTCTGGCTCGCGGCGCTGGCTCCCATAACAAAGACCAACCGAGTAATGGCACGCGCCACTAGATCAGCGCGATACAACTTATGGCCATTCAATGCCTCCAGTCGCAGCAGGTCATTCATGAGCTCATCTTCGAAAAAGACCAACTGCTTTTCCACGGCCTGCTTAAAGGCATCCGAACCCACCTTCCCCTCTCGCAACAATAAATCGAGATAGCCCGCCTCCGAATTGAGCTGCTCCATAAACACCTCTAAAGAGGTGCGAACGACACTGCGCTCACGACTGACACGCTGCCTCGCCTCACTAAAAATACGGCGCAGACTGCTACCGGCCAGCTCGATGAGAGCGATGGCAAGCTCGTCAATATCTTTGAAATGGCGATAAAAGCTGTTCGGGGCGATGCCAGCCGCACGCGCCACCTCACGCAAACTCAGTGTAGACACACTGCGGGTTGGTCCCAGCAGGGACATGGCGGCGGCAATTAGCTCTTCGCGCGATATGACGGCCCGACGCCCCTGTGGTCCCCGGGCTAGACGCTCAGCTGCAGGCGCTGGCAACGCGGTAGTGTCATTCATTCTGCTCATACTCTGGTTGGCAGGCATGAACAAAGTATAGAGCCAATGAGCCTAGACATTCATGCAGAAACAACGATGCAGCACCAATAGACATATGTCTATACAAGTGTATAATAAATGCATTACTTCTTACCTTCGGATGTCCACTGTGCCTCCCAACCAAGCGACCTCCTTCCTATTGGATGCATTATTTAGTGCCGATGCTTTCGATTTTTGGTCGCGCAAAGTGCATCCACTGTGGTCTTGTAAAAAGCCACTCGCGCAGATTATTTCAAAACACCCAGAGTCAGAGGATGCCGTAACCCTCGTTTTGAAACCGAACCGTCACGTCAGTGCCTTTATTGCAGGGCAACACGTCAACGTCAGTGTCGAAATCGATGGCCGCCAGCACAGTCGCAGTTACAGCCCACGTTATCTCGCAAACAATCAAATCGCTATTACCGTCAAACGCATAGAAGGTGGCAAGGTCAGCACCTGGCTCTGTAATCAGAGTCAGCGGGGCGATATCGTGCAATTGAATGCTCCTTTTGGCGAAATGACGCTAAAGGAAAACCCGAGCCACGCTATTTTTCTTGCCGCGGGAAGTGGCATCACGCCCTTCCTAAGTTTGATTCAGGCGCATGCGAAGACGGGCCAACGCATCACATTGCTGTACTGGGTACGTGATGACGCCTCTACTTGCTTCACTGAAGCACTTACCCGACTTGAACAAGCAAACCCGGCATTTCGCCTGCATCTCCTGATGACACGACCCAAAGAAGGTAACGCCTCCGGTCGAATTCATCTCGCACAAATACAGGCACTGGTGCCAGATTTAGCCAACACACATTGGTATGCCTGTGGTCCGGAGGGCTTTGTTAGCACTGCCGCCGGATTGGCCAAACAATTCAGTCGGCCCTTTCTGGGGGAAGCCTTTAGCTTACCTGAGCTGGCGACAAGCCCAGGCGAGCACGTACAAATCCATCTGCTGAAAAGCCGTAAAACGATTTCAGTGCCTTCGGGTGAGCCCTTGTTAAGTGCGCTGGAAAATGCCGGCATTCAACCTGCTCACGGCTGTCGCCGAGGCATTTGCAATACCTGCGCCTGCCCCAAGAGCAGCGGCACAACACGCAACATTTTGACCCAAGAAGAGCAGCACGAAGCGGTCTCCGGATTACGCTTATGCATCAGTGCAGCCTGCTCAGACTTGACGTTAGACCTCTAAAGCCATCGGAACATGCTCATGAAAAACCTGAATAAACGCACACTGTCTGCCCAAGAGTTAGATCTACTCGCCAAAGAGCTTGATGCTGTGCGCGCACGTGCAATGGCCGA
The DNA here is from genome assembly GCA_002342025.1 of Moraxellaceae bacterium UBA2477. GTDB lineage: Bacteria > Pseudomonadota > Gammaproteobacteria > Pseudomonadales > Moraxellaceae > Perlucidibaca. The sequence goes on from DDPD01000059.1 coordinate 42,558, forward strand.
TGTCGGCAAAAAAGATGCACGCTATATACGACGTGTCGTCGCACTGGTGCGCTATAGCGCTTTTGCCGGTCGCGCCCTGCTCATGCTTAGCTTCTTCCCGCCGGCCTGGGTGCTGGGCACGCTACTACTGGCGCTGTCGAAGATCGTGGAGAACATGGAGGTCGCGCACAATGTCATGCACGGCCAGTACGACTGGATGGGCGACCCCAGCCTGAACGGCCAGACCTACGAATGGGATCTGGTCGGCACCAGCGACAACTGGCGCACCTCACACAATTTCATGCATCACACCTACACCAACATTAAGGGCATGGATGATGATGTGGGCTATGGCGTGCTGCGCCTGTTCCCGGAGCAGCGCTGGAAGTCGCACTACCTTTTCCAACCCTTTTATGCCGTGATTTTTGCGCTGTTATTTCAGTGGGGAATCGCTATTCAAGAGCTGCGTCTCGGCCAGCTATTCAGCGGCAGGAAGTCCAAGGAAAAGTTTGCCGAAGAGTTCGCACCGGTGAAACGCAAGATGCGCCAGCAGATGTTCAAGGACTATGTGTTCTTCCCGCTCCTCGCCGGCCCGTTCTTTCTGCCGGTGCTGGCCGGTAACTTCGTCGCCAACGGCATCCGCAATGTCTGGACCTATTCGATCATTTTCTGTGGTCACTTCACCCGTGATGCCGAGATTTTCCCAAAGAGCGTGCTCAAGGATGAAAGCCGTGGCCACTGGTATATGCGCCAGATCAAGGGCTCGTCGAATCTGGAAGGCGGTAAATTGCTCAACCTGCTGTCGGGCAACCTCAGCCACCAAATCGAGCACCATTTATTCCCGGATGTACCGGCTTGGCGCTATGCCGAGATGGCCAAAGATGTCCGTGCCATCTGTGATCGTCATGGCCTTCATTACAATACCGGCTCGTTTATGAAGCAGGCCGGTCAGGTGACTTGGCGTATCCTTCGCTATGCATTTCCATCGAAAACACCCAGCGCTCACCTCAATGAATTTCGTGCAGAAAGCACTACAGGTTAATTAGCGCCACGGCTGCGACAACATGCCGGGAATGCTGTTGTCGCGGTCCTCGTGTAAAGTGTTTAAGCCAATCTCAAGCGCATTCCCTTGCGCGGAGACTGCGCGATAGGACGAAAACAGCCAGTCCCACCACGGCACTAAAAAGCCAAAATTAGTATCGGTTTCTTCCGGACGGCGCGAGTGATGTACGCGATGCATGTCGGGCGTGACCAATACGCGGCGCAACCCCGCATCGAGACGCGGATTCAGCCGAATATTGGCGTGATTAAACAAGGCTGAACTGCTCAATAAAACCTCAAAAAGCAGCACGGCTTCCGCCGGAGCACCTAATGCCAACACCACCAGCATCTTCCAAATCATAGAGAAGAACATTTCCAGTGGATGGAAACGCAGGGCGGTAGTGACATCCAGCACTCGATCACTGTGATGTAAGCGGTGCAAACGCCAGAGCAAGGGCCAGGCATGCGATAGCCGGTGTTGGGCGTAGATGCATAAATCCAGCACGAAAATAGAAATAACACTGGCTAGGAATGGCGGCAACGACACCATAGCCAATAGGCCTAAGCCCTGTTGTTCTGACCACAACGCCACGGTGACTAGGGAAACAGGCAAGAAAACCCTGAGCAGAACAATGGCTATGGCTTGCAGCGCGAGGTGATTACGCCAACGCCGCGCGAGATTTTGCGTAGCCCTACGCCAAGGGTAAACCTGCTCAAGGCTCGCCATCACCAACAAAGTGAGGAGAAAGGGCGCTAGGCGAAGCAAAGTCTCATTTAGCATTAAGGCAGTCTAAATCGTATAAGGTCTAGGACTCTAGACCTTATACCTACCTCACTAGATTAGGCTCCAGTAGACAAGAAACTTTAAGCATCTTTAATGGTTGTACTGGACCCGTTAGCTTTAACAGATTCGATGCCCTTTTGACGAGCAGCGGCACTGGTATACAGCTCACTCTGACCAATCACTTGGCCATTGGTTGCTTTCAAAACAAACCAAAAGTTGCCTTTATCGGACTCTTTACACTCATAGCGACTGTCACTGAGCGAATTTTTCTGCACAGACGCAATACCCGCTTCCGCACTGGCTTTCTGCTTATAGCCTTCAGACTTCAAAATCTGTTCATGGTTTCCTGCGTATAGACCGAAATACCACTCTTGGTTCTTTTCGCTTTGCTTAAGCTTGTAGTAACCCGCCATAACCAACTCCCATAGACAAAAAGCACTTGAACATCACACATGCTCAGCGACTATTGAGTAGGATTTTACTTAATGCAATAACCGCTGATCGGGCGCTAGAAGGTAGTCTTTACGGGCAAGATCATGCCAAAGAGCAAGCAGCATGAGACACTACACCCACTTCACGGGCGTAAAGCCGATTTATGAACCACCCACCTGCTGGTCAACTGCCGATTTAGGCTCGTTAGACGCTCAGAGTTAGACTCTAGTTAGTTTGAACCTATGATTTCACAACCGAAAAAACTCTCCGTAGCGCCCATGATGGATTGGACCACGCGTGCTGCGCGCAACTTCCTGCGCCTGTGCAATCCGCAGGTTCGTCTCTATACCGAGATGGTCACCACGCAAGCACTGATCTACGGCGATGTGCCTCGCCACCTGCGCTTTGAAGCCGAAGAGCACCCCATTGCCTTACAGCTCGGCGGCAGTGATCTGAAGGACTTAGTGCATTGCGCCAAGCTCGGCGAGGACTGGGGCTACGATGAAATTAACCTCAATGTGGGCTGCCCCTCGGATCGCGTTCAACAGGGGCGTATTGGCGCCTGTTTGATGGCCGAGCCAACCCATGTCGCTGAGGTGGTTGCCGCCATGCAAGCCGCCGTGAGCGTGCCGGTCACCGTAAAGCATCGCATTGGTATTGATGGTTTAGAGCACTACGACGATATGCTTAATTTCGTCGATACCGTGGCCGCGCAAGGCTGTAAGCATTTCATTGTGCATGCACGCATCGCTATTCTGGCGGGCCTTAGCCCCAAGGAAAATCGCGAAGTTCCGCCGCTGCGCTATACCGATGTGTATCGCCTAAAGCAGGACCGGCCGGACCTCTGCATTGAAATTAACGGCGGCATTAAAACAGTGGATGAAATTGTGGGGCATTGGCAGCACACTGATGGCGTCATGATTGGCCGTGAGGCCTATCACAACCCTTACTTGCTCACGCAAGCACAAACACTCTGGGCCGCCACGGATTTACCCTCGCGGGCCGATATTCTTCAGGCTTATATACCTTTTGTGGAAAAAGAACTGGCCAGTGGTGTTCCTTTGAATCAAATCACACGGCATATTCTAGGTCTGTTCTTGGGCATGCCCGGGGGCCGACGCTTTCGCCAAGTCCTGAGCACCCGTGCGCATCTTCCCGGTGCTGGTTTAGATGTCTTGCGGGATGCGGCGGCGCAAACTGAGCAAATCATTTAACGCGAGTCCGTGCATGAATCCGCTACAACAATTACACGCCTGCACCATCGTGGTTGCCGATACCGGTGACATCGACAGCATTCGCCGCCTGAAGCCGGTCGATGCCACCACCAACCCGTCGCTGATTCTCAAGGCCGCAAGCGACCCGGCCTATGCCGACATCCTGACGCTAGGCATCGCCAGTGCCAGCAAGCTCGCGCCCAGTCAGCGTATGACTGCCGCTATTGAGGCGGTGTCGGTCGGCTTTGGTGTGGAGATTCTGAAACACATTCCCGGCCTGATCTCGACCGAAGTAGATGCTCGATTGTCTTTCGATGTGCCCGCCACGTTGGCGCAAGCGCGTCGCTTGATTCAACGCTACCGTGAGGCCGGCGTGCCGCGTGAGCGTGTGCTGGTCAAAATTGCCAGCACCTGGGAAGGCATTCAAGCCGCTCGGCAGCTCGAGCAAGAAGGCATTCACACCAACCTCACCCTGCTTTTTAACTTTGCCCAAGCGCAAGCGGCTGCCGAAGCCGAAGCTACTCTGATTTCGCCGTTTGTGGGGCGCATTTTGGATTGGTACAAGGCCAAGACCGGCGAAAACTACAGTGCAGAAACAGACCCTGGCGTGGTTTCGGTACGCGAGATTTTTAGCTATTACAAAGCCTGTGGGCATAAGACTGTGGTCATGGGTGCAAGCTTTCGCAACACGGGCGAGATTCGTGCGCTGGCTGGCTGCGACAAACTCACCATTGGCCCTGCCCTGCTCGATGCCCTGGCGCTAGAAACCGAAGCCCTGCCCCCAGTACTCTGCGCCTCTGATATAGCTAAGCAGGCACGTCGCCCCGCTTTAAACGAAGCCACATTTCGCTGGCAATTAAATCAAGATGCAATGGCGACTGAAAAGCTATCCGAAGGAATTCGCTTATTCGCGGCAGACCTCGTCAAACTAGAAGCGCTGCTAGCACCACGTCTTAGCTGAATCAAAGCTTAATGACGTTGGCGCTGCTCGTTTTCTAGGGCATCAACTAAACTACGAAAGGACACTTGGTTGCTCTCGTTGAGACTCATTAAGGTGCGGTGAGCATCAATCACACTCTGAGTAAGCTCATCTTCAGTTAAACACTCCACGGGTAGCTCGGCCAGCTTATCGCGTAAGGCCGCTGTGGTATGCAAAATGCGGAAGACCTGATCAAACCCCATACTTACCAAAATACGCTCAATATCGGGGTTGATACAGAAAATAACGGGCCTACCCATCTTTCTGGATTGCAATGCAACTGCTATGCGCGCCAAAAGACCTAGGGCTGTGGAATCAATAGCCTCTGTTTCGGTGAGGTCAATTAGTACGGCACGAAGACCCGCGTCGTGCAGAAGATAATCTTCTACAAAGGTTTCCAGCGAGGTACACAACGGAACGCGCACGTCGCCCCGAAGTTTTAATACGTAAGTGCCGTTATGAACGGCATATTGCATTTTGCAGGCGTCCATTTTCACTCGTCACGCTGAATCATTAGCAACGCAATATCATCCGGGACGTCACGTACTGATGGCAGACCAAGGCGCTCGATGAGAACATCAAGTTGACCATTGGCGGCCGCAACTTCCGCACGCAAGTGAGCCTCCTTGGCGACTAAATCACTGGCGGAAAGAATCTCTAGGATACCATCGGAAGCGGCGACAAGCGAAAAGCGATGCTGCAAATCCACCACATGCTCTTCATATTTTGCATCGGGAAAAAGACCTAAGGGCAAACCAGATCCCGCTAACTGCATGACTTCATTGCCGTTACATAAAATTGGCGGCGGATAATGCGCACCTACTGCGTAAGTAAGCTTTTGCAAATTTGTATCAATCACACCACAAAAAACCGTGAGATGTTTACCCGTATCCAACGCACGTAACTCTTCATTCATGGCGGCCATGATACGAGCCGGAGAAAGCAATGAAACCGAGGTACGCTTCTCGAAGTGTCGTCGAATACGGTTCGTGAGCGTTTTCAAAAACACTGTGACAAATGCACTGGATGCCCCGTGCCCAGAAACATCCGCTAAATAAAACGCTGTTCGGCCTGGACCCAAGCTGAAGTAATCCACAAAGTCACCCGACAAATACAGCGAGGGTAAGGTGAAGTGGCTCAGTTTCAGCCCATTGGTTTCATGTGGGCTGGGCGGCAACATACGGCTTTGCACCTTGCGCCCTGCGCGCTGATCCATTTCCAGCAATTTTAAGCTATGGGCGAGTCGCTCATTACTTTGCTCTAATTCTAAGCGGACACGCTGATTTTCATGTCGAAGGCTAAAACGCTCGATCGCGCGATGCACAGAAACTCGCAAGATATCGTCGTTTAGGAGTGATTTTATGAGGAAGTCACTGGCCCCCTCTTGCAGGGCGTTCACAGCTTCATTCAATGAAGCTGACTCCGTAATGACAATGACCGCCGTTTCGGGAAGCTCATGTAATACTGCGCGCAGTAATTGCGACCCATTGGCTAAAGCAAGTACCAGGTCGCCAATAATAAGTGATGGTTTCAAATTCCGCGCCAGAGCGAACCCGGCATCGGCATCAGCGGCACTAACCACAGAGAAGCCGTCGAGTTGCAACCAGACACTAATGCGCTCGCGCTGATCCGCATCAGCATCGATCACCAGGATCGTGCCTGGCGATGGAGGGCTCATGGTTAAAAGGTACCTGTATCAGCATCACTGCTTAATGAATCATCAAGGAACTCATCCTTGGCCAGCACACCATCGGCAATAGCGAATTCTCGCTGCTGCAAGTAGTAGTCGCGGATAAATAAATAGCGATCACCTTCAATGGCTTTTTCAGCATTGAGTAAGTCAGCGCGAGTATCTGTGATATCCACCGCAGTCATAACGAAGCGCGCCGTCTGATTCGCATATTGACGAGGATCACTCGCCATATCGGCTACACGGCCACTGACATCACGCACCGTGCTAGGGCCTAAAAGCGGCAGCATCAAATAAGGCCCAGACTTCAAGCCCCAAACGCCTAGCGTCTGCCCAAAGTCTTCCTTTTGGCGAGGCAAATCCATGTGTTGAGCCACATCAAAGATACCAGCTAAGCCAAAGGTACTGTTGAACATGAGTCGCGCGGTTTGGCCTGCGGCGTCATGCGGTTTGCCCTGAAGCAACTGATTAACAATCGTAATGGGCGATGCCAAATTATTGAAAAGACGGGTCACTGCATCATCCACTGCCGTAGGGGTCAGCCATTGATATGTTTTAGCGACTGGCTTGGCAACGTAGCGATCAACTGTCTCATTAAAACTGAAGATACTGCGATTAAATGACTCCCACGGGTCGGCAGGATCTTGTGCGTTAGGGGCGGCAAAGGAGATGCTGGTGAACGCCCAAAGCGCCACAATCCCTGTGTATTTAGTAATGGCTTTCATGTGCATTTCCCTACCCTTAAAAGCTGTGATTAACAGCGGCGAACAACCACGCTACCAATGGAATAGCCTGCGCCAAACGAGCAAATCACACCCACATCGCCAGCGGCTAGATCGCGGCGGTATTTGTGAAAGGCAATAATTGAGCCTGCCGAGCTGGTATTAGCATATTCATCCAAAATTACAGGCGCATCTTCACGGCTAAACTCACGTCCCAGAACTCGTTTGGCAATGAGTTCATTCATGCTCAGATTTGCCTGATGCAGCCACAACCGTTTCAGGTCATTCACGTTCAGGTTCAATGAGGTACTGTGCGACACAATTTGCTCTGCCACCATCGGACAGACCTCTTTGAATACCTTTCGGCCTTCCTGACGGAAAAGCTTGTCACGCTTGCCCACACCAGACTCATCGCAGCGATTCAAAAAACCAAAGTTATTACGAATGGCGTTGGAGAACTGCGTGACCAGACGAGTCCCCAGCACCTCATACGCGCCGTCTACCGTGCAGGTTTCCGCCGCTTCCACGACCATGGTGGTGGCCACATCGCCGAAAATAAAATGGCAATCGCGATCGCGGAACTCAAGGTGGGCTGAGGTAATTTCTGGGCTAATCACCAGCACACAGCGTGCTGATCCCGAGCGAATGGCATCGACCGCATTCTGCAAGCCAAAGGTGGCTGACGAACAGGCCACGTTCATGTCGTAAGCAAAGCCGCCGCAACCCAGTGCTTGCTGAACCTCAATGGCCACGGCTGGATAGGCGCGCTGCATGTTTGAGCAAGCCACGATAATGGCATCGACATCCGCCGGCGTTTTACCTGCTTGAGCCAAGGCTTCACGCGCGGACAGAACGGCAATTTCGGCTTGGATACCGAGCTCATCGTCGGCACGTTCAGGAATGTGCGGAAACATGCGATTCGGATCAATCACACCCGACTTATTCATGACATAGCGCGACTTAATGCCCGATGCCTTTTGAATAAACTCAGAGCTGGATTCGGCGAGCGGGTTCACAGTGCCCTGAGCAATAGCGTCGGCATTCGCCTCGTTAAAACGCTGCACATAGGCATTAAAGGCAATCACTAGTTCATCATTACTGATGGACTCACTGGGGGTATACAAACCCGTTCCGCTAATCACCACACGTTGCATAAAAACCTCACATCATGAGTTGCGACCACAGCCGATCTAAGCGTTCGGCAGATACCGGGACGGCGGTCTTTAAAGGCTGCGAGAACACGGAGATACGATACTCCTCTAGCAACCATCGATACGATGCCAAAGGCGCAATATCTTGCCCTCGGCGAATTTTATCTTCATACGCTTGGCGCAATAGTAGCTCGCGCCGCTGCAACTCTGCGCTGCCTTTATCATCGCGCAGCAGATTGTTACTGAGCTTATCCAAGCGCAATAACATGGCCTTTAAATAGCGCGGGAACTGCTGCCAACGCTCAGCCGGAAAACTACGCAAACACTGGGCTAAGTTCAATGCCGCCAACTGCCCTTCTAAATCCGTTCGCGCTAAGGCAAAAACCGGCTGCTGCAATGCAGCACAACGCTGCCGAATTTGATGCGCCAAACTGTAAATCTGCGCCACCACCACAGCCAACTTCAAACCTTCCGGCACCAGGCGCGGTCGCACCTTTTGCAAGGCAGCATCAAACTGTGACTGAGTGTAAACCAGCGCAGGTTCAGTGACCAAGATTGCCGTCACCACCGCGCGTCCGAAATCGACGGCAAGTTGTTCTTTTTTCAGCCACTGAGCGGACTGCAAGAGCAATCCGGGCTGATCAGCAAGGGCTTTCGTTAATGACTTCATTTCCGCTACACAGAGCGAGCGCATCAACTCCGCCACACCCTCGCGGTGCAGCTGCTCCGCTTCTTCTTGGCGAGCCATCAAGCGCAGCGCCAGGCCCTGCTCCGTCAGTTGCAAGGCGGGATAGGCACGACTCGGCAGTCCGCGTTGTTGTGTTTCAATTAACGTGGGCATATCACCGAAATCCCAACGCGTAATGCCACTGCGCTCCCACTGCTGACGGGTGGGCTGATCGGCCACCGCTTGCGCTTGCGGATGCTGACTGAGCTGGACGCGCAAACGACCTAAGTCCCGACCTTTGGCCAGCACCTGATCGCGCTCACCAAGCACACGAATTTGCATTCTGAAATGCGGGGCCAGCATGTCCACGGCCCAGTCTGCGGATTGAATTACCACACCCCGCCGCGTCAATGCCTGCGACAGCACCGGCAGCAACTGACCTTCACCAAATCGAATTTGATCCAGCACCATTGCAACCGTGTCGGGCAAGGGCACCATTTGGCGACGCAGGGCTTTAGGCAGAGCACGTAACAGCGCATCAATTTTGTCGGCGATCAGGCCCGGCACCAACCAGTCCAATTTTTGCGCCTCGATATCTTGCAGCAGGCCCAGTGGCACAGTGACGGTCACACCATCATCGTCATGGCCAGGCTCAAACACATAGCTTAGGGGCAGCTCATGGCCGGCCAACCGCAGGCTGTCGGGGAACAAATGGGCAGGATGTTCGGCAGACTTCGCCAGCACATCGTCTGCTTGCATGAAAAGCAGGCGCGGCTCGTCTTTTTCGCCGCGATGACGCCAGTCTTCAAACGTTTTTAGGCTGGCGATATCGTCGGGTAAGCGGGCGTCGTAGAACTGAAATAGGGTTTCTTCATCCACCAATAAATCGCGGCGGCGGGCCTTGTCTTCGAGCTGCTGAACCTCAGCGACGAGCCCTTGGTTGTGCTTCAGGAATGGCGCCTTAAGGTCGCAATCTCCTGCCACCAAAGCGGAGCGGATAAAAATTTCACGGCAAATGCTGCGGTCTATTTTTTCGTAATTGACCTTACGCTTGGCATGCAGGATCAAACCGAACAGGGAGGTTTGCTCATAGGCCATGACCCGACCCTGGCGACGCTCCCAATGCGGCTCGGCATAGCTGCGCTTAAGCAGATTGCCCGCCAAATGTTCAATCCATTCCGGCTCAACTCGCGCAGTCAGGCGCAGATACACACGCTGCAGCTCCACCAATTCCGCGGCCATGATCCACGGCGGTCCTTTGCGTGCCAGTACCGAGCCGGGAAAGATCATCGCCTTCAAGTTACGCGGGGCCAGATACTCGCGATCCTCGCCCTTTTGTGCGATCTGCGATAACAGCCCCGTCAGCAAGGCGCGATGCACGGCCTCATAGGGCGCGGGCTCGCGATTGATGGGCAGCTTCAACATCTCCACCATTTGCACGAGCTGACGATACGTCTCTCGCCATTCGCGCAGGCGCAGCCAAGACAGGAAATGTTTGCGCGCAAACTCGCGACGCTCGCGCTCGGTCAGGGACTCTTTTTGCGTTTGCAAAACCTGCCAGAGCTTCACATAAAAGAGAAAATCCGAATCCGGATCACGAAATTGCGCATGACGCTCATCGGCTGCTTGCTGCTTATCATGCGGACGATCACGCGGGTCTTGCACCGACATGGCCGCCACAATAATCAGTACCTCCTGCAAGGCACCTAATGGGGCCGCCGCTACCACCATACGTGCTAAGCGAGGGTCCAACGGCAGTCGCGCGAGCTGACGACCAATCGGCGTGATGCGACGCTGCCTATCCACGGCACCCAGCTCATCCAGCAAGCGGTAGCCATCGTTAATTAGGCGGGAGTCTGGCTCATCCAAAAAGGGAAAGCGCTCAAGCTCGCCAAGCCCCAGCGTTTGCATCTGCAAGATCACTGCCGCCAAATTGGTGCGGTGAATTTCGGGGTCGGTAAACTCGTCGCGGGCTAGGAAATCCGCTTCGCTGTAGAGACGAATGCACAGCCCCGGCGCGATACGGCCACAGCGACCCGCGCGTTGGTTGGCGCTAGCACGGGAAATCGCTTCAATGGGCAGGCGCTGCACTTTAGAACGATAGGAGTAGCGACTGAGACGCGCAAAACCAGGATCGATGACGAAGTGAATATTCGGCACCGTGAGCGAGGTTTCCGCAACGTTGGTGGCAATCACGATGCGCCGGCCCGTGCCCCGCGCAAACACCTTTTGCTGTTCGCTCACGGACAGTCGTGAATACAGCGGCAAAATCTCGGTGTGTGGTGGGCCGTACTTACGCAAGGTATCTGCTAGCACACGAATTTCGCGCTCGCTGCTCGAAAAGATCAGAATGTCGCCACGGCCGACCTTACCCTGCTTACGCTCGTCTTGAAGGCGCTCGTAGTGAAGGCACTCCTCCACCGCTGCCACCACCGCTCGCGGGATGGCCTCCTCGATGTCGTCAAAGCCTTCGTCTTCGCTGCTCGCCGCTGCGTCCAGCGCTATCGGGCGATACAGCATCTCCACCGGGTAGCTGCGCCCCTGCACGACAAACACCGGGGCATCGGCAAAGTGTTTGCTGAAGCGCTGCACATCGATGGTGGCCGAGGTCACGATCACTTTGAGATCAGGCCGCTTGGGCAACAGCGTGCGCAGATAGCCGAGCAGAAAGTCGATGTTCAGACTGCGCTCGTGGGCTTCGTCGATGATCAGGGTGTCATAGGCTTTGAGCAGACGGTCACTGGCCAGCTCGGCCAGCAAAACGCCATCGGTCATCAACTTGAGGTAGGTAGTTTCAGCCGTTTGATCGGTAAAGCGCACCTTATAGCCAACGCCAGCACCGAGGGTTGTGCCAAGCTCTTCGGCAATGCGCGTAGCCACTGTGCGTGCCGCGATTCGGCGCGGCTGGGTATGGCCGATCAAACCATGGCGACCACGACCGGCCGCCAGGCAGATTTTAGGAAGTTGCGTGGTTTTACCGGAGCCCGTTTCACCGGCCACGATCACCACCTGATGCTGCGCGATGGCAGCGATCAGTTCATCGCGTACCGCCAGCACCGGCAAATCGGCCGACCAGTCAATCTCGGTCGGAACCTGCGCGGCACCTTGGTACGCTTTAACCACGAGCCTCAGGCGCCGCGCAGCTCGCGACGCAGAATTTTGCCGACGTTAGTCTTAGGCAAATCTGCGCGGAACACGATAGTGCGCGGGACTTTGTAGCCCGTGAGGTTGGCACGAAGATGTGCCATCAGAGCCTCTGAAGTTAGCGCCGGGTCTTTCTTGACCACGAACAGCTTCACCACTTCACCAGACTTCTCATCGGGCACACCCACCGCTGCACTCTCCAAGACACCAGAATGCAGCGCAGCCACATCTTCAATTTCATTGGGGTAGACGTTAAAGCCAGACACCAAAATCATGTCTTTCTTACGGTCTACGATACGCAGATAGCCATCGGGCTGAATCACTGCGATGTCGCCGGTTTTCAGCCAACCGTCGGCATCAATCGTTTCGGCCGTGGCATCGGGACGCTGCCAGTAGCCTTTCATGACCTGTGGGCCGCGCACGCAGAGCTCACCTGCATCACCAATGGCAGTCACTTCACCGTCCTCTGAAATGGTTTTCAGCTCGGTGTTCGGTACGGGCATGCCAATGGTGCCAAGGCGAATGGCATCCAACGGGTTCATGGTTACCACCGGTGAGGTTTCGGTCATGCCAAAACCCTCACAGATACGGCAGCCAGTCAGCGCTTCCCACTCTTCCGCTGGTTTCATTTGCATGGCCATACCGCCCGCCACGGTCAGCTTCAAGGTCGAGAAGTCGAGCTGACGGAATTCCGGGTTATTCAGTAGCGCCACAAACAGCGTGTTCAGACCTGCCATAGCGGTGAATGGCCAACGCGCCAGTTCCTTCACAAACGAGGGGATATCGCGTGGGTTGGTGATGAGAATGGAATGACCACCCAGCTCCATCATGCCCAAACAGCACACGGTGAAAGCAAAGATGTGATACAGCGGCAGCGGAGCAATCATGATCTCCTTGCCAGGATTAAAACTGGAGGTCAGCACGGCACGCATCTGCAGCAAGTTGGCCACCAGATTTGCCTGCGTCAGCATGGCGCCCTTGGAAACGCCCGTGGTGCCGCCGGTGTACTGCAGCACAGCAATATCGGTTGCCTGTGCGGTGTGATCCACACAGGGGCGGCGCTTGCCGAGCTTCATGGCTTGAATGAACGGAATAGCGGTTGGCAGCGAGAATGCCGGAACCATCTTCTTCACATGCTTTACCAAGGCATTAATGACCTGACGCTTAGGCGTCGGCATCATATCGGCCAGCTCTGTCAGGAACAGGTATTTGATGCCCGTTTGCGGCAGTACTTCCTGCACCAAATCACCAAAGTTGGCCAGGGCAACCAGAGCCTTCGCACCGGAGTCATTGAACTGGTGCAACATTTCGCGGGCGGTGTAGAGCGGGTTGGTATTCACCACCACTAAACCGGCGCGCATCGCACCAAAGACCACCACGGGATATTGCAGCAGGTTAGGCATTTGCACAGCAATGCGGTCGCCCGGTTTCAGATCCGTATGATTTTGAATATAGGACGCAAACGCATTGCTTAAACGATCCAAGTCGTTATAGCTCATGGTTCGGCTAGCAAAGGCCACGCGATTGGTAAATGCCGGCGCATCGCCAAAGCGATGGCAGGCTTCATGGAACACTTCCAACACCGAGTGGTAAGCCGCTGTATCAATTTGATACGGTACAGAAGCTGGGTATTTATCTTTCCAAAATTCAGCAGACATAGGGCACGCTCACGTCGTTTTTATTGTTGGTGGTTCAGGGTAAAGGTAATGCCACACTGGGCGTCAACATCCATTGTTCAGCGGCTTGGCGCTCAGCCATGTCATCAGGCCAGGGCAAGTAACAGGTATCCATTGGCGCCGCACTAAGCTGACAGCGGGTCGCCAGCCATTCATCGCGGCGGAAAGCATACACTGAGATAGTGTCGCCGACAGCTCGTTGCTGCAGTCGTTTATCCCAAGTTGAGTGATTTACACGCAAACCGTCGATGGCCACAACAATATCGCCTGCGGATAGGCCTGCTTGCTCGGCTGGACTACCGGATTGCACGTAGGTCAGCTGCACACCGCCTTCACTGGCCTGCGTTTTTACGCCCAGCCAAGGTCGGGGTGCAGACCCGGTGCCGGGCCGTCCGCCGGCATCGCTAGCCCCTTCGCTTGCGCGCAGTGTCGGCTTTAACCCAAGGTCACTGAGCAGGCCCTGCCAAGGCAACTCTTCTGTGGCGTGCAGGGCCTTGTCGAGCAAGTCATTCATGGCGGGACCGGCAAGCTCAACCAATATGTCGCGAATATCCTGCTCCACAATTCCGGTTTGCGTTAACGCAAAGCGTCTCCAAAGACGGCGCATCAGCGTATCCAAGCTGTGCTGCTGATGCGTCAGGGCGCGCAGGGTTAAATCGAGACACAAGGCCAGCAACGCCCCTTTGATGTAATAACTAACGACGCTATTGGGTGAGTTCTCATCACTTTTGTAGTACTTCGTCCATGCGTCGAAGCTGGACTGAGCCAGCGTTTGGTGCTCCCGCCCCGGCGTGCGGATATGACGCGTAATATGCTGAGCTAAGAGCTCTAAGTAGCTGCTGGGACTAATGAGACCGGTACGCACCAGAAACAGATCGTCGTAGTACGAAGTCACACCCTCAAAGAACCAGAGTAAGTCGGTATGTACTTCTCGCCGCAGGTCATAGGGCATAAACGCCTTAGGCTTGAGCTGCTTCACATTCCAACTGTGCAAGTACTCGTGACTGCATAGCCCCAACAAGGCGCGATAACGATCGCTGGGTTTGCTCTCGGACTCGCCCAACGCCGGCAGGTCGTCACGACTGCACAGTAAGCTGGTGGAGCTGCGGTGCTCTAGGCCGCCATAACCCTGCCCCACCACCATGATTTGAAAAAGATAAGACTGAAACGGCGCGGGTGCACCAAAGAAAGCGATTTGCGCCTCGCAAATAACCCGCAAATCACGGACTAGGCGAGGCACATCGGCATGAAACTGTCCGGTAATGGCAATGGCATGTGGAACGCCCGCCGCTTCAAACTCTGCATAGGTGAAGCGCCCCATTTCAACCGGATGGTCAATCAAGGCATCATAGTTTTCAGCGCCATACAGACCAAAGCCCAACGACTCAGCGCTTAGCCTGGGCAAGGTCGTGGCGACCTGCCAATCGCTCACCCCTTCTGGACAGCACAACACCACACTCACCGGATCGGCCTCTTGGCCGGCCACGGCCAAAAACAATGAGGTGCCATTGAAATAGCCGTGATGCTGGTCCAAGTGCGCGGATCGTACCGATAAATCCCAAGCATAGACCTCGTAATGCAGGGTTAATGGCCCTGAAACCGGCGCACATTGCCATGACGATTTATCTAAGGCGCGGCAGGTTACCGTCTGTCCATTCGCATCGCAGGCATTCAATTTCGTGATGTTGCGAGCAAAGTCTCGAATCATGTAGCTTCCGGGTATCCAATCAGGCAGCCAGAGACGTTGGCCTTGTGGGTCCGGTTGTGCGATGGTCAGCGTGACTTGAAACCGATGCGACGCTGGCACGGCGCTGGCAACCCGGTAATGAATAGCCGCTTGCATACCGGCTTAGCTCCTACTAAAAAGACGATACTTACTGAGGTCGGGCAGCATAATGAATATCGCACCTGCTGAACATATTACCGAAACCGATGCCCAAGGCGTTGAGTTCTTGCTGGCCGAAGATGGTCACGCCATTCCCCTGCGACACTGGCCCGTCGAGCACCCCAAAGCGCTGATTCATATCGCGCACGGCATGTCTGAACACAGTGGCTTATATGCTGATGCCGCAGCAGTGTTCAACACCGCCGGTTACGCGGTCATGGCCCACGATCACCGCTGCCATGGACTGTCTGTTCCCATCGACAAATTAGGGCAAGTCAGTGAGCACCAGCATTGGGAAGCCGTTTGCGCCGATATGCGTAGCGTGAATGTGCATGGCAAATCGGTCTATCCCGATGTGCCTTGGATCCTCATTGGCCACTCCATGGGCTCATTCATTAGCCTGTCTTTCGCCGAGCGTCACTCCCAACATATTGATCTTCTCGTACTCCAAGGCACGAACTACGAAGCCCCCTGGTTCACCTGGGCCGCGCACTGGTTCGCCGCGTTTGAGTGCTGGCGTCAAGGCGTGAATGCCCGCAGCCCCATCATTCACGCGCTCACCTTTGGCAAATTTGCCCGCGCCTTTAAACCGGGCTCCGACTACGACTGGCTCTCGCGAGACACGCAGTTTGTGCAACGTTACTTGGATGACCCCCGCTGTGGAGTAACCTGTACCAACGGCTTCTGGCGCGACCTACTGGAAGGTTTAAGCCGAACCCAACGTATGAGCAATTTGCGTAAAATCCGTAAGGACCTGCCGATTTATTCGTTTGCCGGCGCCAAAGACCCCGTGGGTAAAGAAGGTGTGACCGTTGCGACGTTGGATGACAAGCTCGAAACGGCTGGCATGCGTGATGTCACCCTGAAAATCTATGAAGATGCCCGCCACGACCTTTTCCACGAAACCAATCGTGCTGAAGTCCTGAGCGACCTCATTCAGTGGCTGGATGACACCCTAGTGCGTGTAGCTCAGCCCGCTTGCACCCTGAAACCCGCCCAAGAGCCCGCAGCTTGGCTGGCTGGTTCCGCCTAATCTAAGTAATGGACAGACAATGACAATACAACGCTCGCTATTTGCTTTCTTCACCCTACTTACTTCACTGCTGATGACCAGCTGCGGCTACAACACATTGCAGGCGCAGGACGAAGCCATTAAGGCCAGCTGGGCCGAGGTGCTTAACCAATACCAACGGCGCAGCGATTTAGTGCCCAACTTGGTGAACACGGTGAAGGGCTACGCGTCGCATGAAAAAGAGGTTCTGATTCAGGTTACCGAGGCGCGCGCCAAAGTCGGCAGCATTCAAATGGATGCAGACAGCGTCAATGACCCGGCCGCTCTGAAACGCTTTAGCGAAGCCCAAGCTGGGCTCACCTCGTCGTTGTCCCGGCTTTTGCTGGTTACCGAGAACTATCCGCAGCTGAAATCCGATGCCTTGTTCCGCGACTTACAGGCGCAATTAGAAGGCACTGAAAACCGCATTACGGTGGCGCGTAACCGCTACATTCAAGCCGTGCAGAGCTATAACACCACGGTTCGCTCCTTCCCCAGCAACCTCACCGCCATGGTGGTTGGCCTGCAGGTTAAGCCGAGCTTTACGGTTGAAAATGAAAAGGCAGTGAGCACCGCACCTGCCGTGAACTTCGGTCAATAAGTGCGGGTTTTAGGCGCTGTTCTGCTCAGGCTGAGCTTGGGCCTGATGTTGAGTCTCAGCTCAGCGCTGAGCATAGCGGCAGCCGAACTTTCGCCTGCCAGCCTTAGCTCAGAAACCCCTGTTCCCGCCTTGCAGCAGCGGGTCACTGACCTGACCCAAACGCTCAGCGCCAGGGACCTGCAAACACTGGAGCAGCGACTAGCCACCTTCGAGCAAGAAAAGGGCAGCCAACTTGCGGTGCTCATGGTCGCTACTACTGGCACTGAGAGCATTGAACCCTTTGCGATTCGCGTCGCAGAGCAATGGAAACTAGGCCGCAAAGGTATCGACGACGGCCTCATCCTCGTCATTGCTAAAGATGACCGTCGTTTACGCATCGAAGTGGGCTATGGTCTAGAAGGGGTGATTCCAGACGCCATTGCCAAGCGCGTGATCAGTGAAACCATAGTGCCTCGCCTGAAAGCGGGCGACTATGCCGGTGGTATTGATGCCGGCATGACACAGCTCATGGCGCTGATTGACGGCGAGCCACTCCCTCCTCCCTCTCGTCAGGCTTCACAGTCCTCAGAAAATAACCCACTGGGCATGGCACTGATGGCTGCGATGGTGGTCGGGCAAATTTTACGCAGCCTACTGGGGCCTGTTTTAGCCGGCGGCATCATCGGGCTGGGCTTGTTTGGGCTGACCTGGCTCATCACGGGTGCGCTGGGAATGGCCCTCATGCTCGGCTTGGGCGGATTTTTTGTCACGCTGCTGGGCATTATGGGCTTGCTCAATCAAGGCGGCAGCCGCGGCGGCTTTGGTGGAATGGGCGGAGAAATGGGCGGTGGTGGTTTTGGCGGCGGCGGTG
>DDPD01000006.1 GCA_002342025.1 Moraxellaceae bacterium UBA2477
GGTAGCTCGTCGGGCTCATAACCCGAAGGTCGTTGGTTCAAATCCAGCCCCCGCTACCACATTCGGACTTTGTAAAAAAGCCCACGCTTAAGTGGGCTTTTTTATGGGTCCTGCGGCAGGCACTCTAGGGTGCTGTGGCTGCCGATAACGTGGGCGATTCGCCCACTTTTTGTTTCTGGCGTTTGGGTTCAGCGAATGATTTTCGCAACACGAGCGCATGACGGGGAGAGGGGCCGACATGGCAATCTCGAAGAAAGTCGAAGATCTTACGACGTTGCTAGAGCCGGCGGTAGTGGCTTGTGGTTTCGAGTTGTGGGGTCTTGAGTTTTTTCAGCAGGGAAAACATTCCGTGCTGCGTCTTTTTATTGAAACCGAGCGCGAAGAAGGTGTTGGCATTGATGACTGCTCTACGGTGAGCCATCAAGTCAGTGGCGTGCTCGATGTTGAAGACCCTATCAGTGGTGAGTACACCTTGGAAGTGTCTTCGCCGGGCTGGGATCGTGCACTGTTCAAGCCTTCGCATTACATTCGTTTCATTGGTGAAGAAGTAAACGTGCGGTTGACGGCGCCTATTCAGGGTCGTCGCCGTTTTAAGGGCCATATTCAGGCGGCAGATGATGTGCAGTTGTCATTGCAAGTGGAGGGTGTGCTGGTGCAGATTCCCTTTGTAAGCATTGATAAAGCCAATATCGTGCCTAATTTCTGACAAGAACAAATGATCACGCAGGTCGAATCATGAGCAAAGAAATCCTGTTGGTAGTGGACTCCGTAAGCAACGAAAAGGGTGTTGCTCGCGAAGTTATTTTCGAAGCATTGGAGCAGGCGCTGGTTGCTGCTACCAAGAAGCGTTTTGATACCGACGAAATCAATATTCGTGTCGTGATCGATCGTCGCACGGGTGAGTACTCAACCTTCCGTTTTTGGGAAGTTGTTGCCGATGAGGATCACGAAATTCCAGCGATGCAGCTGGCGATTAGTGATGTCGAAGAAAAAGGCCTGAAACTTGGCGATATCGTTGAGGAGTCGGTGCCTTCGATTGAGTTTGGTCGTATCGCGGCGCAAACAGCCAAGCAAGTCATTGTGCAGAAAGTGCGTGAGGCTGAGCGTGCTCTCGTGGTTGACGCCTACCGTGATCGCATTGGCGAGATTCTCTCGGGTACGGTCAAGAAAAGTACACGTGACGGCATTATTGTCGATCTCGGCGCTAACGCTGAGGCCTATTTGGCCAAAGAAGAGATGCTACCGCGCGAAAATTTCCGTATGGGTGACCGCGTGCGTGCCGTGCTCTATGCCGTAAATAGCGAAGGCCGTGGCGCACAGCTTTTGTTGTCTCGTGCCAGCCCTGAAATGCTGATTGAATTATTCCGCATTGAAGTGCCAGAAATTGGCGAAGAAATTATCGCCATCCGTGCCGCTGCGCGTGATCCAGGCGTGCGCGCCAAGTTGGCTGTGAAGAGCAACGATCACCGCATTGATCCGCAGGGCGCATGTATTGGTATGCGCGGTTCGCGCGTGCAAGCCGTATCGGGTGAGCTCGGTGGTGAGCGTGTCGATATCGTGCTTTGGGATGATAATCCCGCACAGTTCGTCATCAATGCGCTACAGCCAGCTGAAGTGTCCTCGATCATTGTTGACGAAGACAGCCACAGCATGGATGTAGCCGTTGAAGAAGATCAACTGGCCATGGCCATTGGTCGTGGTGGTCAGAATGTGCGCTTAGCGTCGGATTTGACCGGCTGGCGCTTGAACGTGATGACCGTTGCTGACGCGCAAGCCAAGCAAGAAACCGAAGCCCAGAAATTTGTCGATGGTTTTGTGGCTGATCTAGGTGTCGATGAAGATATCGCTGGCATCCTCGTTAACGAAGGTTTCACTACACTCGAAGAAGTGGCCTATGTGCCGCTGGAAGAGCTGCTGGCTATTGAAGAATTTGATGAAGAACTCGTTGAGGCTCTGCGTCAGCGCGCCAAAGACGCACTGCTGACCAAGGCGCTGGTGTCGGAAGAGGGCGCGAAAGAGCCAGCCGACGACCTGCTCGCGATGGAAGGGATGGAGCGCAAGCTCGCATTTGCTTTGGCTGCTCGCGGCATCGTAACTATGGAAGACTTGGCTGAACAAGCCATTGATGACATTGCTGATATTGAAGGCATCACGCCTGAGTCGGCAGCCCAATTGATCATGAAGGCGCGTGAGCCCTGGTTCAACTGAACCTTGGCCACCTCTTTTGCAACGGAGAACCACGCCCCATGGCTGATGTAACTGTCAAACAACTCGCCGAAACTGTCGGTCGCTCAGTGGATGTGCTGCTCGCGCAAATGCGTGATGCCGGTCTGTCGCACACCAGTCCTGATGCTGCTGTGTCTGATATTGAGAAACAGCAACTGCTGTCTCACCTGAAGCGTGAGCATGGCGAAGCTGCGGGTCAGCCGCAGAAAATTACCCTTCAACGTAAGACGGTGAGCACGCTGAAAACGGCTCCCGTGACCGGTGGCAAAGCCAAAACGGTTAACGTTGAAGTTCGCAAGACAAAAACCTATGTGAAGCGCTCCTTGCTCGAAGAGCAAGAAGAGTCGACACGCGAAGCCGAAGAGCAAGCGCGCTTGGCCGCCGAAGAAGCGGTTCGTAAAGCTGAAGCTGAGCGTGTTGCCGCTGAAGAAGCTGTGCGTCGTGCTGCGGAAGAGGCACGTATTGCTGCGGCTGAAGAAGAGGCTCGTAAGGCCGCTGAAGAAGCACGAAAGCAAATGGGTGGCGATACGAAAGATAGCCGTAAGCTCAGCGTGCCCAAGGTCGATGTCAAGAAATTAGAGACGCCGGAAGAGCGCGCGCGCCGTGAAGAACAGGCAGCTAAAGACCGTGCCGCGGAAGATGCACGTCGTCGTCAAGAGGAAGCTGCTCGCAAGGAAGCGGAAGAAAAAGCCAGCCAAAAAACATTAGAGCAAGCGCGTCGCATCGCCGAAGAACTTGCCGGACGTGCGCAGACAGTTGCACCAGTAGCCGACACGCCACTGGCTCGCGGTCTGGTGGGCGTGGCTTATGAAGATTCGTTCGCTCGCGAAGACCGTGAAATTAAGCGTGGTACAACGACCCCGACTCGTACGGCCAAGAAAGGTCCGAAGAAGCGTGAAGAACAGACCTTCCGTCCAGTTCAGCGCACTTTAACCAGTGCCCTTTCCAAGAAGCATGGCTTCGAGAAGCCCGTTGAGAAGCAGATTTACGAAGTCAGCATTGGTGAATCGATTGTGGTGAGTGACTTGGCCCAGAAGATGGCCAAGAAAACTCGCGAAGTGATTCGTGTGCTCATGAAAATGGGCGAAGTGGTCACTGCCGATCAAGTGATTGATCAAGCGACTGCGGGTCTGGTTGTTGAGGAAATGGGCCACGCGCCTAAGTTCGTCAGTGAAACCGCACTGGAAGATTCGTTGATGGACTCCATCGTTCGTCATGGCGATGCCAAGACGCGTGCGCCGGTTGTGACCATCATGGGTCACGTTGACCACGGTAAGACCTCGTTGCTCGACTACATCCGTCGCGCCAAGGTTGCTGCCGGTGAAGCGGGCGGTATTACGCAGCACATTGGCGCATACCACGTTGAAACGCCACGCGGCATGATTACGTTCCTCGATACACCGGGCCACGCCGCGTTCACTGCGATGCGTGCGCGTGGTGCCAAGGCGACCGATATTGTGGTGCTGGTGGTGGCTGCGGATGATGGCGTGATGCCACAAACGGCAGAAGCCATTGATCACGCTCGCGCATCCGGTGTTCCACTGATTGTTGCCATGAACAAGGTCGATAAAGAGTCCGTGGATTTCGATCGCGTGCTCAGTGAACTGTCTGCTAAGCAGGTGGTGTGTGAAGAGTGGGGCGGTGATACCCAGGTTGTGAAAGTGTCTGCGAAAACGGGTTTTGGTATCGACGAATTACTCGAAGCCATTCTGATTCAAGCAGAGTTGCTGGAGCTAACTGCCGTCTCTGAAGGTCCAGCA
Organism: Moraxellaceae bacterium UBA2477; assembly: GCA_002342025.1. Lineage (GTDB taxonomy): Bacteria > Pseudomonadota > Gammaproteobacteria > Pseudomonadales > Moraxellaceae > Perlucidibaca. Next base: position 3,987 of record DDPD01000006.1, read on the forward strand.
CAAGGTGTTGTGATTGAGTCGCGCATTGATAAAGGTCGTGGTGCGGTAGCAACCTTGCTCGTACAAAAAGGCACCCTGAAGCAGGGTGACTTGGTGCTCGCGGGCACGCTCTATGGTCGTGCTCGTGCGCTGATTGATGAGAATGGAAAGCCGGTGAAGTCGGTAGGCCCGTCCATGCCGGTTGAGATTCTTGGTCTGCCGGATGCGCCAGGTGCTGGCGATGAGTTCCTCGTCGTCGCCGATGATCGTAAGGCCCGTGAAGTCGCAGACTTCCGTATTGCTCGTGATCGTCAGGCGCGTATGGATTTGGCCGAAAGCATGAAGCTGGAAAACCTGTTTGCCAACATGGGCAAGGCAGAAGTGGCATCGGTCAATATCATTTTGAAAACCGATGTGCGTGGCTCCTTGGAAGCACTCACGGCTGCACTTAATGACCTCAGCACTGACGAAGTTCGCGTCAAGATCGTTAGCTCGGGTGTCGGTGCGATTGCTGAGTCTGATGTGGCCTTGGCCGAATCGACAGGTTCCGTCGTGTTGGGCTTCAACGTCCGTGCCGATAACGCGGCCCGTGCGAAGTGCCAGAATGACGGTATCGATCTGCGTTACTACAGCATCATTTATGAATTAATTGATGATGTGCGTGATGCCATGTCCGGTCTGCTCACACCTGAGCGCCGTGAAAATATTGTGGGTATGGCCCAGGTTCGTGAAGTGTTCCACTCCTCGAAGTTTGGCTCTGCTGCCGGTTGTATGGTGCTCGAAGGTAGCTTGTTTAAGAACAAGCCTATCCGCGTCTTGCGCGAAGATGTTGTGGTCTTCCAGGGTGAACTGGAATCGCTGCGCCGCTTCAAAGAAGACGTCATGGAAGTTCGTCACGGCATGGAGTGTGGTCTCGCGGTTAAGGGCTACAAGGACATCAAGGCGGGCGACAAAGTCGAAGTCTACGAAGTTCAAATTATCAAGCGCAGCTTGTAAGAGGCCGACTGAGTGAGTCAACGCACGCAACGCATGGGCGACCAAATCCAACGCGATCTCTCCGACCTGATTCGTCAGCGTCTGCGAGATCCGCGTCTGGGCATGGTGACAATTTCGGCCGTGAAGGTTAGCCCAGACATGGGCTATGCCGACATTTATGTCACCATCCTCGGTAAGACCTTGGATGAGGCGCCGGATGAGGGCATTGCGATTCTCAATGCCGCGTCGGGCATTCTGCGTGGCGAACTCGGCCGCGGTTTACGCACGCGTATCGTGCCGCATTTACGTTTTCACCATGACGTGGTGGTGACGCGTGGCAATCGCATGGCAGCCTTGATTTCGCAAGCTGTGAAAGATGATGCCGAGCGTGCTGAGTCTGCGCCACAAGCGGACACTGCCGATCACAAAGACGGTTCGGCGACCTGAGTCTGTCTTGAGCAAGCCTCGTCGCCCTAAACGCCCCATCGATGGTGTGCTGTTGCTGGATAAGCCACAGGGCATGACATCAAATCAGATCCTGCAGTGGGTCAAGCACCGATACCAAGCTGAAAAAGCGGGGCATACGGGCAGCCTTGATCCGTTGGCGACCGGTGTGTTGCCGATCTGCCTAGGCGAAGCCACCAAGTACTCTCATTACCTTCTCGAGGCCGACAAGAGCTATCGAACGCGGCTTCGTTTTGGTCAACGTACCAATACCTCAGATGCTGATGGCGAGGTTGTAGAAGAGCGACCCATTCCTGTCATCACGCCAGAATCTCTAGAGCTGATATTGGCGCGCTTCCGTGGCGACATCATGCAGATCCCCTCGATGTTTTCGGCGCTCAAGCAAGACGGTCGTCCACTCTATGAGTTGGCACGTGCCGGCATTGAGGTGGCTCGTGAAGCGCGGCCTGTGACGATTTTCTCGCTGACATTAGATGCCCTCGAGCCGCCCTTTGCCGAGTTGACCGTGAGCTGCTCTAAGGGCACCTATATTCGCAATCTGGTGGAAGATATTGGCGAGGCAATAGGCTGTGGCGCACATGTGGTTGAGTTGCGCCGTTTGTCGGCGGGCCCGTTTGATTTAACTCAAGCAGTGACACCCGCTGAAATTGAGCTGCTGGAGCCTCAAGGTTTTGCGGCCTTAGATGCCTTATTGCTGCCGCCATGGTCCGGTTTGGCCGATTGGCCCCGGGTGGAGTTGAGCGAAAGTTCAGCGTATTATCTGCGCCACGGTAATCCGGTGCGGGTCTCTGGCCTGCCAAGCGAAGGCTCAGTGCTGATCTTTCAGGTTGAAGCCGGATGCGAAGAGTTTCTCGGGATTGGCTTTGTCGATGATGACGGCATGCTGGCTCCCAAGCGTTTGTTGAAGTCTTCGTACTAACAAGCGTGCGTACAACCCCTTTGGGGGAAGTTGGCGCGGACTGCAGAGAGGCGCGGTCTGTCGCTGTTCTATTGGCCTCTCAGAAGGAGTAATACCATGGCCCTTACGGTCCAAGACAAAGCTGCGATTGTTGCCAAGTTTGCCCGCTCAGCCGGTGATACCGGTTCCTGTGAAGTTCAAGTTGCGCTGCTCAGCGCTAACATTGATGACCTGCAAGGTCACTTCAAGGCGCACAAGCATGACCACCATTCGCGCCGCGGTCTGATTCGGATGGTTAACCAGCGTCGTACGCTGCTTGACTACCTGAAGCGTAAAGACAGCACACGCTACAGCGCTCTGATCCAGGAACTGGGTCTGCGCCGCTAAGCGGAACACACTGGGAGCGGCTTGCCGCTCCCAGTCTTTTCAGCCATCAGAAATGTTGGTTGGTCACAGGATGTGACATGTCGGCCGTCATGGGAGAGGCTTCTAACACCTGCGCTGCACCAAGGTCTGCCCAGCTGTTAGGGGCCTCCGATGACAATCTTGTAAGTATCGGAAAATTAGGGATTGCCATGGGGCAATCCGCAGAGGAAAAGCATGTTCAATATCGTACGTAAAGAATTTCAATTTGGTCAGCAGACTGTCACCCTGGAAACAGGTCGCGTTGCACGTCAGGCAACCGGCGCTGTTATTGTCACCATGGGTGGCGTTCAGGTTCTCGTAGCAGTCGTTGGTGCTAAGAAAGCCAAACCAGGTCAGGACTTTTTCCCACTGACCGTAAACTACCAAGAAAAAACCTATGCAGCCGGCCGCATTCCCGGTGGTTACTTCAAGCGTGAAGGTCGTCCTTCAGAAAAAGAAACCTTGACCTCGCGCCTGATCGACCGCCCGATTCGCCCGCTGTTCCCCGAAGGCTTTGTGAATGAAGTGCAGGTCACGGCAACTGTGATCTCGACGGACAAGCTGCAGGATCCCGATATCGCCGCGTTGCTGGGCACGTCGGCAGCCTTGGCCATTTCCGGCCTGCCGTTCAATGGTCCAATTGGTGCAGCACGCGTTGCCTACATCAATGATGAATACGTGCTTAACCCAAGCTATGAGCAACTGAAAACCTCGGATTTGGATCTGGTGGTTGCTGGTACGCAAGGTGCCGTGCTGATGGTTGAGTCCGAAGCAAAGGAACTGAGCGAAGATCAAATGCTCGGTGCCGTGCTCTTTGGTCACGACGAAATGCAAGTGGCTATTGAAGCCATTAAAGCATTTGCTGCAGAAGTCGGCACGCCACGTTGGGAGCTGACGCTGCCTGCTGTGAATACCGAGCTGAAGGCGGCTCTCAAGGCAGCGTTTGAAGCGCAGATTTCGGAAGCCTATACGATTCGCGAAAAGCAGGATCGTTATGCGCGCTTGGATGAAATCAAGGTTGCCGCTATGGCGCAGTTCGCCACAGAAGATGGCGCTGCCGATGATCTCGAAGACCTGTTTGAAGATCTGAAGTATCGTACGGTTCGTGACAATATTCTGTCCGGCAAGCCTCGTATCGACGGTCGCGATACTCGCACGGTGCGTGCACTCGACATTCAAACGGGTGTTCTGGGCAAGGCTCACGGTTCAGCATTGTTTACGCGTGGTGAAACCCAGGCATTAGTCACAGCCACGCTGGGCGGTACGCGCGATGCCATGATGATTGATGCCCTTGAGGGCAGCTACACCGACAACTTCATGCTGCATTACAACTTCCCTTCCTATTCGGTGGGTGAGACCGGTCGCGAATCTGGTCCTAAGCGTCGTGAAATCGGCCATGGTCGTCTGGCGCGTCGCGGTGTGCACCCCATGCTGCCGTCGTCCGATAAGTTCCCGTATGCCATTCGTGTGGTGTCGGAAATTACCGAATCCAACGGTTCGTCCTCGATGGCTTCGATCTGCGGGGCTTCGTTGGCCCTGATGGATGCCGGCGTGCCGATGAAAGCACCGGTCGCAGGTATTGCCATGGGTCTGGTGAAAGAAGGCGAGCGCTTTGCCGTTTTGACCGATATCCTGGGCGACGAAGATCACCTGGGCGATATGGACTTTAAGGTGGCCGGTTCTGCTAATGGCGTCACTGCGTTGCAGATGGATATCAAGATCGAAGGCATCACTGAAGAAATTATGGAAGTGGCGCTGGGCCAAGCTCGTGAAGCTCGCCTGAATATTCTCGGTCAGATGAACCAAGTACTGGCTCAGTCCCGTGCCGAAGTCAATGCCAATGCCCCGACGTACGCCACCATCCAGATCAGCACGGACAAGATTCGTGATGTGATTGGTAAGGGCGGCGCCATGATTCGCAGCATCTGCGAGCAGACCAAGGCGAGCATCGACATTGATGACTCCGGTTTGGTTCGTATCTACGGCGAAACCAAGGGCGCCACACAGGCGGCGCTGGCTCGTGTTCAGGAAGTCACTGCTGAAGTTGAAGTGGGTGCGGTTTATGAGGGTACGGTAGCGCGTATCGTCGATTTCGGCGCCTTCATCAATATCCTGCCAGGCACAGATGGTCTCGTGCACATTTCGCAAATCGCTCATGAGCGCGTTGAGAATGTCACCGACCATTTGAAGGAAGGTCAGGTTGTTAAGGTCAAGGTACTTGATGTTGACCAGCGCGGCCGTATTAAGCTGTCCATGAAAGAGCTGATTGAGTCTTAATGGGCTTGACCGCTGGAGGCTAAACTAGGCCTCCAGCGGTTCTTTTGGAAATAAAAAACCTCTGAACGGTTGCGCTAAGCGCTTCTATCGTGACAGTGCTTGGTGGTATCTTTTCCACGATCAGTCAGTAGGTACTGACGCGCTTAGGGTGCATCCAAAATAAAAATGCGTCTTGGCGTCAAAATAATAATCAACTCAAGGAGAAAGACATGAGTGACTCCAGCCTACTCCGTCGCGGTTTCGCCGGTGCCATCATTGGCGCATCCGTTCTGCTCTCCGCCTGCGATCCGCTGGCGTTTATCAGTAACCAAACCCTGCGCTTCGTTGAAAAGAAGCTCGTTCCACCCATGCTGAAAGACACCGATTACCTGATGGCTTGCCAGTCGGGTGTTGCGGTTACGCCGCTTCTGATGGCGACCGAAAATCTGGGTGCCGATGCCAATCAATTGGGTACACTGCTCTACACCACCGCAGCACTGTGTGCTGAAACCGTGGCCTTCGATAATGAGCTGCGCTATCTGCGTGCCTCGCGCGCCGGTAACGTAGAAGAAGCTCAAGACGCACGTATCGCGCAAAAGCGCTTCGCCGAACTTGCCGCTCGTCGTCAGCTCAATGCCTATAACCGTTTTGTGACGTACTACGAAAAGCGTTATGAAATCAAAATTGGCGAGGAGTGCACCGACTTCTACAAAGACTTCGATGAGTTCGTCTACATGCTCGGTCTCATCACCGGCCTGCAGGCTGTTCTCAACGACATTACTGCTCAGCAAGCCGTCGGCGTGCCGCTTGATATCGCTGCAAAAGCAGAACGTGCATTCTCATGCTTGGATAACAAAAAGTGGTGGGGCGTACCGGTTGCAGCCCGCGCTGTGATCTGGAACGTACTGCCAGGCTTGGATGAAGGTAAAGATGTTTGGGGCGCCTTCAATGCCTCCATGGCATTGGGTGAGGCCGCTGGCGTTCGTTTGCCGCACGCCATGTATGCCCTGTCCGCCGTGGGTAAAGATGATAACGCCCGTGTTCGCGATGCTATTCGTCGCTTCACTGCGGTGAAAGAAGATTTCAAACCTAACGCGCAGTATGGCTTGGTAGACAGTCTGGCGGGCTTCATTGTCTTGTCCTTGTCCGACAAGCTTTGGACGGAAGGTGCAGGTACCCGTACGCCACCCGGTAGCTTAGGCAAATTCTGGGATGAAAAAGTGGAAGCGCCAGAGGGCGTTGACGTAGGTGACCTGCTCTAACATTTTGTGAACTTTATAGGGCTCATGACGTTCAACGTCTTGAGCCCTACATTCGGCTTAAAATTGATTAAACAGAGGGAACTCAAATGCGTAAGTTAAACCTACTAGCAGCATCCGTATTTGCGGCGACTGCAACGTTTTCGATGCAAGCGTCAGCAGCAAACAAAGTTTGTGTGTTCGACATCCTCGGTGCACAAGGTGATGTCACCGGAATGATGAAGGACTACGCTCTTGCCGCTAAGGGCATGGGTGGTCAAATTGAACTGAAAACCTACACCGACGAACGTACCGCCGCTGAAGACTTCAAAGCAGGTCAATGTGATGGCGTTATGCTGACAGGTCTGCGTGGTCGTCAATTCAATGATTTCACGGGTTCGCTCGACTCCTTGGGTGCAATTCCATCGAACAAGATCATGGAAAAAGCCCTGGCAACCTTGGCTAACCCAGCGCTGGCCTCGAAAATGGTTCAAGGCAAGTATGAAGTGGCTGGCATTGCGCCCGCCGGTGCTGCTTTCCTGTTCGTGAAAGACCGCTCCATCAACAGCGTGGAAAAGCTCGCCGGTAAGAAAATTGCCGTATTTGATTACGACAAATCACAAGCCAAGATGGTTCAGAAGATCGGCGCACAGCCTGTCTCCTCTGACATCACCAATTTCGCTGCTAAGTTCAATAACGGCGCAGTGGATATCGTTGCTGCCCCCGCATTGGCCTATAAGCCGCTGGAAATGTACAAGGGCTTGGGCAAAAACGGTGCCATCGTGCGCTTTCCAATCGTGCAGCTGACGTTCCAGTTGATTATCAACAAGGACAAGTTCCCAGCTGATTTTGGTCAAAAGTCACGTGTTTACTGGAACGCGCAAACCCCACGCGCGATGGGTATCGTGACCAAGGCTGAAAAAGATATTCCAGCCGGCGTCTGGATGGATCTGCCAGAGAAGGACAAAGACGGTTATATCGTGCTGCTGCGCGACGCACGTATTGCCCTGACCAAGGAAGGTATCTACAACCCATTCACCATGAAAGTCTTGAAGAAGACTCGTTGTTCGGTGAATGGCGCAGATGCCGAATGCTCGCAGAATCTCGAGTAATTTGAGCCATAGTGAAATGATCGCCAGGGTCTAAAAAGGCTCTGGCGTTTTCATTCTTCAAGGAAGCTAAAAATGAATAACAAGCCACTCTTCCTCAACCGCAGTGGATTGGAATGGTTTTCCAGCCTGCCGGTACTGTGTTTACTGTTGTTGACACTGGTCATTGGCACCGGGGAAATGTTCCACGGCCAGCTTTTGCGCATGGGCGAACGCATGTTCGGTGACCCAGCCAACAATATTCAGTACTTCATGTTGCGTGCCGATCCGACTAAGCCGGATTGCGATCCCAACATGGATATCGACGCGGCGGTTGCCGCGCAGGCAGCAGCACCCGCAGCTGTCTCAGATGATCCGCTAGATGCTCTCTTTGCTTCAGAGCCGCAAGATCCTGCGGCTATTCGTGACTCAATGGAAAAAGCCAAGGCGCTTTGCATTGAGAAAAACACGATGTATGAAGGCATCGTTAAAAATATTACGCCGAAAGTAAAAGCATTCCGTGCGATTGAAACGGGCTTCTTCGGTATTTTTAAATTTGGTACCGAAAACCGACCATTGCTTTTATTGGTGATGTTTGCAATTGCAGCGGTAACGACGACGCTTGGTACGCATCACATTGGTTTGCGTCCACCGCGCTATAAAAAGGACTTTCCGATTTATGGCGCGTCCATGGTTTTGGCTAACGGTCTGGCGCTTTTCTCTAGCTGGTACTATTACAACAATGTGCTGCTGAACTCGGGTATCCCAATTGAAAAACCCCTGCTGAACTACATCATGATCGGCCTGTTTGCAGTACTGACAGCGATCAGTGTTTTCAAGCTGGTGCGTCCGCCTGTAGATGCTGAAGAGGGCGGCAGCTGGGGCTTGGCAACGTTGTCGATACCGTTGTATGCCTTCATGGCCATTACTTCATCCATCACATTCTTGGGCGAAGGCCACATGGCTGGTCTGGCCATTTACTTGGGTCAGTTGCTTGAATATTCAGGTATTTTCTTGAACTTGGCGCTTTATATCTGGGCGGGTATGTTGCTGAAGCAGACTCGTGTTGTGCACTTGTTCATGGATGTTGTGCGTCCATTCAAGTTCTCACCAGAAACGCTGACGTGGGTCATTTTGATCGCGGCTGCCATCCCCACGGCGTATACCGGTGCCTCAGGTATCTTCGTTATTGCAGCGGGTGCGATTGTTTATAAGGAAGTCTTGCAGTCGGGTGCTCGTCGTCAGTATGCACTGGCAGCTGCGGCCATGTCCGGCTCACTGGGTGTGGTGCTGCGCCCATGTTTGCTGATCGTGCTGATTGCTGCGCTGAACAAGCAAGTTACCACCAATGAACTTTATGGCTGGGGTGTGTCGGTATTCTTGCTGACGTCCACCATTTTCTTCCTGTTCTCCTTGTATCTGCGTGAAGGCGTCAGCGAGAAAACCAATCTAGGTGAGGCGCTGCGTGGCGCTGCGCGTGCGCTGGTGCCGGTGTCTCCGTACATCGTCATCGTGGTTGCCGTAGTTCAGGGCTACCAGTATTTCCTGGATACCAAGCTGGACGAATTCACTGCACCTGTCATGTTGCCGGTGATCATGTTGTTCATCGTCATCTTTGACAAAATGCGTCGTGAGCCGAAGGCCGTGGCCGTCATCAACAATCCGGAAGCCGAGCGTCGTGTCGGTTTGGAAGGCGCAGTTCGCTTCGCTACCAACGAGACCATCGGTCACATCGGTGCACTGATCATGTTGATGGCACTGTCTGTTTCGGTCGGTGGCGTTATCGAGCGCTCCGGCATGATGGAAAGTGTTCCAGCCGATCTCGGCAACATCTGGCTGGCGCTGACCATTCTGATGGGTACGCTGATTTTCATCGGTATGATCATGGATCCGTTCGGTGCCGTGATTTTGGTGTCGGCGACCATCGCGCCAATTGCCTACAGCAACGGTATTGATCCGATCCACTTTTGGATGATCGTGCTGACAGCCTTCGAGCTTGGCTATTTGTCGCCACCGGTGGCGCTGAATCAGCTCTTGGTTCGTATGGTTGTCGGTGAGAAGGTGATGGATGAGGCGGACGCTGAAGTCGCCCATAAGAGCTTCTACTATCGCTATGAGCGCTGGATCCTACCAGTCGTTGTGATGGCGATTGGTTTGTTGACTGTGGTTTACGGTGGTCAGCTCTTAGTCGAGCATGGTGCCGAATGGCGGGCATCTTTGGATGCACTGCTGGGTGGTTAAGCTCCGCTAGGTCATAACGACCCAATAAAAAGCCGACCTCAGGGTCGGCTTTTTATTGGGTGAATGTTCAGGCACAAAAAAACCGGCATAGTGCCGGTTTTTTGTTGCTTGTAGTAATCAGGCTACTTGCACAGGGATTGCATTAGCACTGTGGCTGACGGAGTTGTCAATGTTGCAATAGACTAAGCGCGGTTCGAAGCTGGCCAGTTCAGCATGCTCGAATTGGGCATAAGTGCAAATGATGACGCGGTCACCCGGTTGGGCCTTGTGCGCAGCAGCACCATTAACAGAGATCATCTTCGAGCCAGATTCGGCACGAATGGCGTACGTCGTAAAGCGCTCGCCATTGGCAACGTTATAAATCTGGATTTGCTCGTATTCACGAATGCCAGCTAAATCCAGTAGGTCGCCGTCAATCGCGCACGAACCCTCGTAATCTAACTCGGCATGAGTCACACAAGCCCGATGTAGCTTGGCTTTGAGCATGATGCATTGCATGAGCGTTACCTCCGCACAGCAGTAAACAGGGGCGAGAAAGCTAAC
>DDPD01000058.1:0-12119 GCA_002342025.1 Moraxellaceae bacterium UBA2477
TGTGGCTTGAGACAGCCAAGCTCAGTTGAACAGATTCCTATCTATCCTCAACCGGAGATCATTATGGTCATATTCGCCAGTACGATAACCATAGGCATGTTGATTCACGGCGCCTGGGCCTTGCTCACTCGCCCCTATGCAGAACCCCATCCCGCCAACTCCTAAATAGAGGCTTTCACACTCTCCATCGATCGAATTCATCCGTGAACGAACTTATAGGAGGTGGCCGTATTCTAAAATTGCCGTTTTGCACTCTCCCTATCACACGCCAAATCTGCTTAACTCCAGTGTAATTTTTAAAACGCATTGGAGTTAAGCACATGGCAACAGTCACTTTGCACGGCAACCCCGTCACGCTAGATGGCACCTTGCCCCAAACTGGGCACGCAGCACCCGCTTTTACCTTGGTGAACGGCAAACTGGAAGATGTCACCCTCGCCAGCTTTGCTGGTCAGCGCAAAGTGCTGAATATTTTCCCTAGCGTAGATACACCGACCTGCGCCACGTCAGTGCGCAAATTCAACGCCGAACTAAATTCACTGAGTAATACCGTTGTGCTGTGTATTTCAGCAGACCTGCCGTTCGCGCAGGCACGTTTCTGCGGTTCCGAAGGTTTGGACAAGGTCGTTAATCTTTCAAGCTTCCGTCACCCTGAGTTCTTGAAGGACTATGGCATCGCCATCGCAACAGGCCCACTGCGTGGTTTAGCCGCTCGTGCGGTGGTGGTCTTAGACGCTAATAATCAAGTGCTGCACAGCGAGTTAGTCGCCGAAATCGGTGACGAACCCAACTATGCGGCGGCCATTGCTGCGCTCAACTAATCTCACTCAGCTTGAATACGGTAACCTCTGAGCCATGAATTCATTGCACACGTTACCGTTTGTTCTTCGTGCCGGATCCGCGGCCCGAACACAAATCCAAAACCTAGGCTTTAACGCCAATAGTTTGGCTGCGTTGGGTGCGCCTGCGGGTGGCCCCAAGTTCATCATCCAAAGCTATTTGGATCGGTTTTTGTTTGGCGAATGGTTACCGCAACGAGTAGCGGCTCTCCCGGCCTTTGGTTCCTCGATTGGTGCATTCCGGCTATTAGCGGGAGCGCATCCCGATCCGGCGGCGGCAGCCGAGCGGCTTTATGTCGCGTATTGCCAGCAACATTACGCCAGCAAACCTACTGCACAGGAGATTACGCGTGAGGTAGGTCACATCCTGAATGCATTGCTGCAAAAAGAGCACATCCCTACAATTTTGCAGCACCCGTGGTTGCAACTGAATTTATTGACGACTCGCTGCCTGGGCTTAGCCGCCGCTAAACAACCGGCGTGGCAAGCGCTGGGGTTCGCTCTGGCTTTTGGCAGCAATTTACGCTCGCGGCAGCACCTTGCCCGACGCTTTGAGCGCTGCGTTTTTCAGAACCAAACCGAAGCGCCTGGTGTGCTCGCGAAAGATAGCTTTCGGACGCATTACCATGCGCTTACACCAGAAAACCTCGCTACCGTGACGCTGGCCAGTGGCAGCATTCCCTTAGTGATGGAGACCGTGAGGGATATTCCAAACTCGCCAGAAGGTGCTCATATCGATGGCGGCATGCTGGATTACCATATGGATCTTCCGCTGCAAAATATCCAGCCCACGGCTGGCATCTTGTTTATCCCGCATTACGAACAACGCATTGTAAGCGGCTGGTTTGATAAGCACCTGAAACGAAGGCAGCCCTCGCACCATGAGCGCATGCTGGTGTTATCTCCCTCACCGGAGGTAGTGGCTAAATTGCCTGGCGGCAAGATTCCCTGCCGAAAGGATTTCACGATTTATCATGGCCGTGACCGGCAGCGTCTAGCTGCGTGGCAGGCTGCACTCACCGTCAGTGAAGACATCAGTGGAAGCTTCCAACACCTGCTCAAGCAAGGCACGATCGGGGATCATTTGCAGGCGCTTTAATCCCGCAGAAATCGACTGCGCAGGCAGGCGAGCGTCGTACAAATCGCCATCACTGTGCATAAGATTTTGGCATCCTGACCTTGCAATACACTCACCGTGCTCGCAGCAATCGCACCAGAGATTGAACCGATAGTGCCGTATAACGCGGATGCGGTACCGGCATGTGCTTTATAGGGCTCCATGGCCAGAATGGTGGCATTAGGCAAAATAAAGCCCAAACACCCCGTGTAGAGGAACATCGGCGGCAGCAGCAACCAGAGGCCGCCAACACCGGTCCAACCCACCGCGAGCAACATAACGCCCGCACCTACCTGCACAAGCAGGCTGGCCTTTAGTAACGGCAAAGGCTTAAAACGACGCACGAGGCGACCATTAAATTGCGAGGCCAGAATCAGCCAAAATGCATTGCCACCAAATATCCATCCAAATTGTGAGGGGGAGACTTGGAAGTGCTCAATAAAGACAAAGGGCGAGACCGCAATAAACGCGTACAACCCCGCCATGCTGACACTGCTGGTAATAGCAAAGCCCCGAAAGCGATGCTGCATCAGTAAATCGCCATAGGCGCGGACGGTGGTGGAAAACACCAAAGGGCGGCGATAGGCATCGTCTAAGGTTTCTGGCAAATAGTTGTGCAGTGCCCAGAGACACAAGCTGCCATAGACCACCAACGCGAGAAAAATCGACTGCCAGCCCCAATATTGCAGCAATTGGCCACCCAAGATGGGGGCAACCATGGGCGCAACACCCATGACCAACATCATGGCAGCATACATCCGCGCCGCTTCCGCGCTATCGAAACTATCTCGCACAATAGCCCGCGCAATGACCACACCCGCACAGGCACCAAAGGCTTGTAAGAACCGAAGGGCAATCAGTGCTTCGACCGACGTGGCTAAGGCGCAGCCCAGTGAAGCCAAAATAAAAAGACTTAGGCTGGCATACAGGGGCGGCTTACGTCCGAAGCGATCCGCTAATGGCCCGTAAAACAACTGACCCATGGCAAACGCCGCAAAAAATGCCGCCAAGGTCAGCTGCATCTGACTAGCATTTGTTGCTAGCGCAATCTGCATTGCCGGTAATGCCGGCAAATACATGTCGATAGACATGGGGGCAAACGCGGTCAGGCTACCGAGCAGAAACACCAATAAAGGCGTGCGTTGAGCAGCAGGCATTAATCCGAGCTCTCGAGCGCATTATCCAACAGGCCTTCGCCTAATCGCTTCGTGGGCTTCACACCAAGCTCACGCAACATTTCCGCTTGGCGAACCAAGCTACCGCGGCCACTGCTGAGCTTTTTATGCGTGTCATCAAAAGCCTTTTGCGCTTGATTCAGGCGCGTACCGACCAGCTCTAAACCTTCAACAAAGCCCACAAACTTGTCGTAGAGCTCGGCCCCGCGCTGGGCAATATCCTTTGCGTTCCGCGTCTGCTGTTCCTGTCGCCACAAATGCGCCACCGTGCGCACCACAAACAACAGCGTGCTTGGACTAACGAGTAATACATTGCGCTTCCAAGCATCTTGCCAAAGTTCGGCATCGTGGCTGGTTGCCAACATAAAGGCAGGCTCTACCGGAATAAACATCAGTACAAAGTCTAAAGATTTTAGGCCGTAGAGCTCTTGGTAGTTTTTATCTGATAAGCCTTTGATGTGCGTGCGCACCGAATCCAAATGGCGCTTCACCGATGCTTCGCGCACCGTTTCATCATCACTATTGGCATAGTCTAAGTACGCATTGAGGGACATTTTTGCGTCGATAATAAGGTGCTTACCTTCGGGCAAATGAATCACCACATCAGGCTGAGCCCGAGTGCCATCCTCACGGGTATGACTTTCCTGAACCTCATATTCCTGACCCTTACGCAAGCCTGAAGCTTCAAGCACACGCTCAAGCACCAGCTCGCCCCAATTACCTTGCGACTTATTCTGGCTGGTCAAGGCACGGGTTAAATCACTGGCACGCTGATTGAGTTGTTGGTTCAAGCCCATGAGCTGCTTCACCTGCTCAGCTAACGCAGAGCGATCCTTGCTCTCGCTGACATAGGCCGTTTCCACCTTGCCCTGAAACTCCTGTAAGCGAGATTTCAATGGCTCTAGTAACTGCCCCAGAGCCGACTGGTTTTGCTCGCTAAAACGCTTGGATTTTTCTTCGAGTATTTCTTGTGCGAGCACCTGGAACTGTTGTGTGAGCTGGCCACGCGCATCTTGCAGAAGTGCGAGCTTTTCGCTGGACTGCTCGCGCTCACTCTGCAATTCACGAGTCAACGCGGCCAAGCGTTCACGCGCCTCGCCTAAAGCAGCACGCAGGGATTGCAGCTCCTCATCTTTAATCATCTGGCCGTGGCTTAACCCAGCAATGCGCTCTTCTAATCGTGCTACGTCGGCTTGGCTTTCAGCTCGAATTCGCGTTTCAGCGGTCACTACATCGGTCTCTTGTCGACGCAGTCGCGCAGCCAGCAAGACATAGGTTACTAACGCGGCAAACACAGCCGCCAATACCGGAATTAACGCACTCATCACTTCCATTTGCTCTTACCCTCATTACACTGCGCGCAAGATAACACGCGACCCGAAGTTGGCAGCTCGTACAGCCGCACTTTCGGTTATCCTCAACGCTTATTGATTCCAATTTCGTCAGCTCTGCTATGCGCCTAAGCCTCTACATTACTGCTGCGCCCGAACAAGAAACCGCCTTCCGCGCCTGGCAGTTTGCCCACGCCGCTGTGCAGGCGGGTCATAGCTTAGGACGCATCTTCTTTGCCGGCGCTGGCGTACAGCATGGCCAAGCGCTGGCTGTCTCAGGGCGCGATGAAGTGTCATTGACCGAGCGTTGGCAGCTGTTGCAGAAGCAGGTACACGCCTTACCCGGTGCTACCGCACAAAATGGCGAGTTGGTGCTCTGCGTTACCGCAGCACTGCGTCACGGCATACTCGATGCCGATAACGCTCAGCGGTGGGAGAAGTCAGCGCTCAGTGTGGCGCCCGGTTTCATCATTAGCGGTTTGGGCCAGCTGGCAGAAGCCCAGCTCAGCGCCGATCGCCTCATTCACTTTCCGGCTTAAGACATGCGCCTGCTCATCATTGCCGCCAGCGACCCCTACGCCCACCAGCATGCCCAAGAATTACTGGATGCCATGCTAGTCGCCGCCACCTTTGGTGCCGAGGTCTCGCTGTTGTTTCAAGATGCCGGCATTTTGCAATTACTGCCAGATCAGTCGTCTGAGCTGCTCGGCCGCCGCAGCCTCAGCCGGCAACTCGATGCCCTGCCCTTATTTGATATCGAGCGCGTCTATGTTGACCTTAACGCCCTAGGTCAACTGGGCCTTAAAACCTTGGACTTAGCCCTGCCAGTGATGGCGCTAGACAGTCAGGAAATGGCGGCTCTGGTCGCCGTTCATGACCAGGTAATTCGCGCATGACGACCCTACACATTCTTTATGGCGCCACCTGGCCGAAAGCCCTTGAGCGTCTTTTTAGTCCTGGCGATGCAATTTTATTAGCGGGGGCAAGTGTGGCACTAGCGGTGAGCCCTCAAAGTCCGATGCAACATTTCTTGCAGCGGGTAGGCACCGGTATTCGCTGCCTCGCTTTAGATGACGCCGTGCTAGCGCGCGGATTAAGCAAGCACTGGCCAACGAACATTACACGGGTTTCCGACGCGGAATGGGTCGCCTTGGTTTGTCAGCACGCTAAGAGCTTAAGTTGGTCATGACCCAAGCCTTTTGGGATAGCCGCCAATTACCGTTAACGTTTTCGCAAGCGCAGTTCGATGACGAAGGTTTTCTGCGCGATCTCACACAATGGTCACCCGCCCTCGCGGACGCTATCGGCCTTTGTTTAAGTCTCTGCTCAGCGCAGGGCTTAAGTGATGAGCAACAGCGCATCGTGATGGCCGCGCGCGACTTCTACCAACGCTATGAGCGCATGCCGACAACACGTGCATTCGTGAAACACCTGGGACTTAGCCTGGGTGAGCCCTATGGCCAAAGCGCTACATTGATGCTGCATTTTCCGAACTACCCCATGCGCCTAGTCGCCCTCTGTGCGGGACTGCCAAAACCGCCCAACTGCTTTTAAAGCCATCGATAAGAATTTAGCTCATGGTCATGAAAAATCTCTACAAAACCGCCGAACACCCGTTTGCGCAATACGTCCGCATTTTGGGCAAAGGCAAAACCTCCAGTCGCTCACTGACGTTGGAGGAAGCACGCGACGCCATGGCCATGATCGTGGCGGGTGATGTAGAGCCTGTGCAGCTCGGCGCTTTTCTCATGCTTTTACGGGTGAAAGAAGAAAGCCCAGAAGAACTGGCCGGCTTTGTCATGGCGGCACGCGCAGGCCTGCAAGAACAACGGGATCAGGCACTAGCTAATGCTAAGCAACCTGCGATTCAGGTCGATTTAGACTGGTCTTCCTACGCCGGCAAACGCAAGCATTACCCTTGGTTTCTGTTGGCCGTTAAAGTGCTGGCCGCCAACGGCGTTCGAATCTTTATGCACGGTGCTAGCGGCCACACCATGAACCGGCTCTATACCGAAGCGGTATTGCCCACGCTGGATTTACCCGTGTGCACTCAGTGGTCTGACGTGAACGCCGCATTGGATGCACATCAATTTGCTTACCTCAGTTTGGATGCCGTCTGCCCGCCGCTAGGAGAGATCATTCAATTACGCAATGTGCTGGGCCTGCGCTCGCCCGTTCATACGCTGTCGCGCCTTCTTAACCCCGTGGATGCGCCGTATGTCATGCAGGCCATTTTTCACCCGGCCTACCGCGAGTCTCACCAGCATGCGGCAGAACAGCTGGGCTATCGCAATAGCTGCGTCATCAAGGGTGAAGGTGGTGAAATTGAACGCAACCCCGATGGCCTTTGCTTAGCCAAACAAATTGTGGACGGCGTGCTTACCGAAGAAGAATGGCCAGCCTTATTTCCCTTACGCCATAGCCCCGAAGAGGCCTTTGATCTGAATCACTTCCTCGCTGTGTGGCGTGGCGAGGCGGAGCATGAGTATGGGGAAATGGCGGTGATTGGCACCTTGGCGTTGGCGTTACGCGTATTACAACGAGCCGACAGCCAGCAGCACGCTCTGAGTCTGGCCACTGAATACTGGAAAAATAGACATTAATGCCTTGGCGCAGCTATCAGCACCCTGCTGTCCGTGACTTAGTGTGGTTGATTGCCAGCGCGCCACTCATTAGCCCTGAACACGCACAAGATCCGCACGCCTATTGGCCCAGCGCCGAGGACTACCTCGCGCTGTATGCCCGCCATGAGCCCTGGTTACGGCAACTGGATGCCGCCCCCCAGCGTCTTGAAGCCGTATTGAGCCAGGCCCGTGACTTGCGTTTGGGACGCTATGCCGAAGATTTACTGCATTTCTGGTTATCCGACCCAGACAATCACGAGTTTGAACCGGTCGCCGAGCATGTTGCGCTTCGGGAAAATGGCATCACCCTGGGTGAGTTAGATTTTTTAGTGCGCGCGCGCGCCACTGGCCAACTTTGGCACATAGAACTGGCATTGAAATTCTACTTAGGAACGTACACGAGCAGCAGCCCTGAGTTACGCTGGTTCGGCCCAAACCGAAGCGACAGCTTGGCACGGAAGCTCTCACACCTTCGCAACAAGCAACTGCCTCTGCTGAGCACAGCGCCGGGTAAAGCCTGGCTGGACGCTAAAGGGCTGAGTCATGAAAAACCGCCTCGCCCTTGGGCTTGGCTAAAAGGACGCTTGTTTCAACCGCAGGCATTAGTCGCACACCCTCACCAAGCGCAATGGTTTAGCGTCGAAGACTTTCAGTGCTACGCCGAAAACCATCCCTATCAGTGGTATCTGCTCGAAAAAAAGCATTGGTTAGCGCCACACTTGTCCACGCCATCGCAACACCCGACGTTAATGCCAGAGACGTTGCTAACTGGCTTCCTTGGCGATGAGGCTCAGGCACTCATTGGTTACCACGGCACCGATGAAGTCGTTCGAATTTTTGTGGTTGGGGCAGACTGGCCAGGCTGCATTTCTGCTACCGTTTAACCGGTCATTACGCTCCGTATCACCCTTATAATGCAGCCGTTTTTTATGATGACTTGGGTTCCCATGCGCTTTTATTCTCTTTCGGTGTTGATGTTGCTGGTCACGCTTTCCGGCAGCGCGCAGGCCATGCTGAGCATTGAAATCAGCAAAGCCCTCGCGCGGCTAAAGCCATTGGCGGTGCTGCCATTTGCCGATGAGGACGGTGGCGAAAATATTGCCAGCATTGTTCGAAATGACCTGACGCGCGGCGGACTACTAAAAATCGTTGCCGAAAACGATCTGCCCATGGGTCTCACCCTAGCCGGCACTATTCACCCAGACTCTTGGCAGGCTCTACCTGGCGACCTACTTCTACGCGGCAATCAGCGTCGGGAAGCCGATGGCAAACTCAGCTTTAGCTACGAGCTCTTGCGTCGCGATAGCGCCGCGCCGCTACTGGCCGAGCGTTTCACCGTCAGCAGCTCCCGCTGGCGAGATGCGGGTCATTACATTAGCGATCGAGTCTTTGAAACGCTCACCGGGGAAAAAGGCATTTTTTCCACCCGCATTGCCTACATCAATGTCTATGAACGCGACGGCAAGCGCCGCTATCGGCTCGAGCTCAGCGATATTGATGGCGCACGCCGCACACGTTTGCTGGACTCCAATGAGCCCATCATGTCCGCGACGTGGTCGCCTGACGGCAGGTCCATGGCCTATGTGTCTTTTGAGACCGGCCAATCGCAAATCTATATCCAAAACTTGCAAACGCGAGAGCGTAAGCGCCTAACCAATTTTGAAGGCGTCAACGGCGCACCATCGTGGTCTCCCGATGGTAAAAACCTGCTGATGTCGCTATCACGGGACGGCAATGCCGAAATTTATGTCATGGACATCGCCACACAGGCATTGACTCGGCTCACCAACAACCCCGCCATCGACACCGAGCCGCGCTGGTTACAGGACGGCCAGCAAATTATCTTCACGTCAGATCGCGGGGGGCGACCACAGCTCTATCGTCTGGATATCGCCAGCGGTGAAAGCAAGCGCCTGACATTTGAAGGACGCTTTAATGCCAAGGCCGCGCCTAGCCCCGATGGACGCTTTGTGGCGATGGTTCATGACTCTGGCGATGGCCGCTACCGACTCGCCGTGCGCGACCTCAATACCGGCACCACCGACATCCTCAGCGACAGTAGCTTGGACGACTCGCCCAGCTTTGCCCCCGACAGTCGCTTGCTGGTTTATGGCAGTCGCCAAGGGGGCGGTCGCGGCCTTCGCGTGCAGTCCATTGACGGTAAAACCCAGTGGCGAATCCCCACCCAGCAAGGTGAGATTAAAGGCCCTGTGTGGTCACCTTTTTTGCGCTAAATCGTATTTTTTAATCGGATCAATCATATGAAAAATGTCGTAGCACTGTTGGTTCTCAGCACCGCACTCATCAGTCTGAGTGGCTGCTCTACCCTTGATCGCTTGCTCAAAGGCAACCCATCTGTGGCTATCGAACCCGAGACGACTGGCCCTCTAGCACCCTCCGTTGTTAATAATGCGGAAGAAATTAATCGCCCGGCAGACCGCGCTTGTGCACCCGCAGCCCTAACGGCGCTGGCCGCTCGCCTGCCCGAGGCATCGCAACAAACGGCCGTTACACAAAGCGTGTTTACGTTCGCTACCGACAAGCACGATCTGAATAGTGAAATCTCTGGCGTGCTGGCCGCGCATGCACTGCTGCTGCAACAGAATCAACGTGTGCAAATGAAAATCACCGGCCATACGGATGAGCGAGGTACCGCCGACTACAACCTCGCGCTTGGCGAGCGCCGCGCCAATGCGGTTGCCACCTTCCTCGCTGCCGCAGGCGTGACACCTACGCAGCTGCAAGTGGTGAGCTACGGAGAAGAAAAGCCGGCTGCTCTTGGCTCAGATGAAGCCGCATGGGCGCAAAACCGTCGCGTAGAACTTGCTTACTCTGGTTGTGAGTAAGCAGCGCTGTTACTTAATGATCAAGCACTCGACTGCGTAAAACTTTCACCTGACCGCGCTGAACCTTGCTATCAACCCGTTGCCGACGCGCACTTCGCGTTGGCCGCGTGGGGGTTCGATGGGGCAGCACATGATTAGCTTCGGCTAATAACGCGTGAAGGCGCTGGATCGCATCCTCGCGATTTTTTTCTAGGCTGCGAAAGCGCTGGGCTTTAATAACGATCACGCCTTCTCGGCTAATGCGCTGATCTGACCAGGCCAGAATCCGCTGCTTAATCTCATCCGCTAATGAAGACGCAGCTACGTCAAAGCGCAAGTGAATCGCGTTAGACACTTTATTGACGTTTTGCCCGCCCGCGCCCTGCGCTCGGATAGCCAGAAACTCCACTTCATCCAAGGCAAAAGCAACGGGCTGAACATTAAGCACCATGCATAGTTTCCATTAACGACGACTAAACGAGCCCAAAAGGCCCCGCAACAGCTCTCTGCCAATTTTACGGCCGACTTCGGAGCTGGCTGCGCGAGCCGCACTTTTGGCAGCACTCTCCCACAAGCTATCCGGCTCACTGGCCGGTCGTTTTGCTTCCGCTTTCGCAGCTAAGGCAGCCGCTTTTTCCGCCGCTTGGGCAGACGCAGCAGCCGTGGCGGATTGCATTTGCGCTTGCGCTCGTTGCTGCAACATCTCATAAGCGGAGTCACGATCAACCAAGGCATCATAGCGACCTTTGAACGGCGATCGACCCAGAGTGATTTGCCGCTCCTCGGCACTGACCGTCCCCATACGAGAGCGCGGCGGACGAATTTTGGCGCGCTCAACGGGCGAAGGCACACCGCCCTCACCCAAGGTCGACACCAAGGCCTCACCCACGCCCAGTTCGAGAATAGCCGTCGCCACATCAAGACCTGGTTTGGCACGGAATGTCTCAGCTGCAGCCTTAACGGCCTTCTGATCGCGCGGCGTAAATGCGCGCAGCGCATGCTGCACACGGTTCCCTAGCTGCCCCAAGATCGACTCCGGTACATCTAAAGGATTTTGGGTAATGAAATACACCCCCACGCCCTTGGAGCGAATCAAGCGTACCACTTGCTCAACCTTATCAATGAGCGCCTTCGGGGCATCGTTGAACAACAGATGCGCTTCATCAAAGAAAAACACCAAGCGAGGCAAATCCGCATCACCCCGCTCAGGCAGGTTCTCAAAGAGCTCTGAGAGTAACCACAATAAAAATGTCGCGTACAAGCGTGGCTGTTGATAGAGCTTGTCCGCCGCTAAAATATTGATGACGCCGCGACCTTCCAAGGTGGTTTGCATGAAGTCTTCGAGCTTCAGGGCGGGCTCACCAAAAAAGGCCTCTGCGCCTTGCTGCTCCAACGTCAGTAACGAGCGCTGTATCACCCCCAAGCTGGCTTTGCTCAAGGCCCCGTAGTCACGACCAAAGGCCTCGGTATTATCGGCGGCAAAGCTTAGCAAGGCGCGCAGGTCTTTCAGGTCGAGTAAAAGTAGGCCGTTGTCGTCGGCATACTTAAAAAGCAGGTTTAAAACGCCTTCTTGAGTCTCATTGAGATCAAGCATGCGGGTCAGCAGGAGTGGACCTAAATCAGAGATGGAAGCGCGAACGGGGTGACCCTGCACCCCAAAAACATCCCAAAACACCACAGGATACGCCTGAGTTCTGAACTCACTCATTCCAGTCTTTGCCGCGCGCTCTGCCAATTTCGGATTCGCGCTGTCGCCTGCTTGAGACAGACCCGCCACATCACCTTTGATATCTGCCAAAAATACCGGGACACCGAGATCCGCGAAGCCCTCCGCCAGAATTTGAAGCGTAATCGTTTTACCGGTACCGGTTGCACCAGCCACCAGGCCATGACGATTAGCGTAACGCCCTTCCAACAAGCAAGTGATGTCCCCTTTACCGACTAAGACTTGATTCGCACTCATTGCAGCATCCTACTGAAAAGTTAAAACCCAGTAGGCATATAACGGGGGAAGAAAGCGCTTGTCAAAGCGAAACGTTTAGGAAAAATGTGACGGAAGGAGATGACAGAATCTGGACTAAAAAAAACGCCCTAATCTTTCGATTAAGGCGTTTTTTAGTCATATGGCGCAGCGGACGGGACTCGAACCCGCGACCCCCGGCGTGACAGGCCGGTATTCTAACCGACTGAACTACCGCTGCGCGTCGG
>DDPD01000058.1:12148-30678 GCA_002342025.1 Moraxellaceae bacterium UBA2477
TGACGGGATCGAACCGCCGACCCGCGCCTTGTAAGGGCGCTGCTCTCCCAGCTGAGCTAAACACCCATTGTCGTCGCTGTGTGGGGCGCATTATAGGGATTCTTTTCAGGCTGTCAAAAGGATTCTTAGGGCAAACGCATCAAGTGACGCTTTTATGAGCGCAACGAAGATTTTGAAGGAAATTATGACTTTGCAAGCAGCCCTTGAGCAGCAAAATGCTTGGCTGCGGCTTCGGCAAGTGCGTAGTTAGCAAAGCGGTCTGCAAACGTATTGCCACGAGAATCGGCCACTAAGTAAGCCTGTAGCACTAACTGTAGGGTCTGACGATTAATCTCGCCTAACTCCAAAATGGTGTAGCCAGTGTCCGCCACGGGCCATGCCTGACCAATCATGCCTGCTCCGAGATAAACACGGGCGTGTAGATCGGCACTTGATCGAACAGGGAGACGATGTCGGTGTTGCGCATCCGAATACAGCCGTGCGAACGCGGTTCGCCCATGGGCTCGCTATCGGGAGTGCCATGCACATAAATGTAGCGACGCATCGAGTCCACACAACCTTGCGCGTTCTTGCCGCGATTAACACTAGGTTCTAGGCCCGACAGCCATAGAATACGGGTCAAGATCCAGTCACGCTGGGGAAATTGAGCCCATAAGTCCGGAGTACAAATTTCTCCGGTAGGACGCCGCCCCCGAAACACGGTTGCCAGCGGCGCATCAGCGCCAATTCGCGCTCGCACACAATGCCAACCACGCGGCGTTTGCTCACTGCCCGCGCACTCGCCAACACCCTTTAATGCAGTAGAGATCGAGTAGTCTGCGAGCACATGCTTACCTTCGCAGAGCCAGAGGCGCTGACTCAGCACACCCACTAGCAGCCAACGAGCAGCGGGGATTTGCGCGGGTAAACCGTGGCTCGGCAACATAAGGACCTCAGTGCAGGGTTTTTTGATCGCCCTCAAAGCCTTCGGGATTGGCCAGATGATGTGTCGCCAATTGAACGCCAGCACCGACCATGGCGCGAGCGATATCGGTGGTACGCGAGCCCAACATTAAACGCGCCTCAGCTGAAAAGCGGACGCTGACCAAAGGCTCCGCGTCCGCTGCATCGCCACTACGGCGCAAAATCACTTCGCCATCGGCCGATTCGGTCAGTTCTAAAAATGCAAAATCAGACATGGTGTTCTCAAAAAAGACAGTTAAAACTCGACAAGCTCGGCGCGGAAATCGCGGATGGCTTGCGTCAAGGCACGGTGAATAGCGTCTAAGGTAGCAAGATCGGTCTGACTCAGCGGTGAGTCCACGGTGGTATTGACGACAGCAATTCCAATACGGGCCGGTGACTCCGCCTCCGTGGCCAAATCAGGCAATTCAATCGGCAACAGGGTTGCCCGATAGAGCTGAGTGAGCTGGGATAGCCAGCTATCAGGCAGCTCGCTCAGCTGCTGCAAAATTTCCGCCTCCGGCGACACCTGCTGACGCTGCGCCATCGCCGCAGCAAGCGCAGTCGGGGACGATACCGGCGGAATAACCTTGTAGAAGCGCGACAGTTCCTGCATGAACGCGCCTAGGCCCGCATGCAGGTGCCAGATGGCGGCTTCGCGACAACTCATTGCCCGTGGCTCCGCGTCAAAAGAATCCGTGTCGGCCAATGCCGCTTGCAACAAATTCAATTGCAGGCGAGCAAAATAGAGCTTTTGGTTCGTCCGAGCCGGAAAAATATTACGGTCTTTACTCATCGGACTTGACCTTCTTGTCCGCTTTTGGCGCCGTCACCACCCAACGTCCGCCTTCAAAATAGGCCTGCCAACCCGTGGCCTTGCCATCTTGCTCTGACATCACATACTGCTCGCGTGTCTTGCGGCTGAAACGAAGGATATAAGGGCGACCCTCCGGATCTTGACGCGGGGCATCGAGCAAATACTGATGCTTAGGATCGAGCTGCTCAGCCACCGTATGCAGCTCGTCTACCGAGGGGGCGCGAGTCTCGCGATTCTTAGGGAATTTGCTAGCCGCTAAGAACAAGCCGCTGGCTCCGTCGCGCAGCAGGAAATGATCGTCACACTTGGCACAGGGCAGGTGTGGCATACGGATAGGGTCCGCTTTCGGCGGTGCGGCTTCACCACTGCGCAGCAACTTGCGCGTATTGCCGCAGGTCGTGCTAGTACAGCCGAAATACTTGCCGAAACGGCCGGTCTTCAACTGCATGTCGCTGCCGCACTTGTCGCACTCGATCAGCGGGCCGTCATAGCCCTTGATGCGATAACTGCCCTCTTCCACTTCATAACCCGCGCAGTCGGGGTTATTGCCACAGACGTGCAACTTACGATCGGCATCGATCAGATAGCTTTCCATGGCTGTGCTGCAAAGCGGGCAACGATGCTTAGCACGCAGCGCTTTGGTTTCACCTTCATCATCATCATCGGAGACTGCTTCATCGCCGCGAATCAAATTGAGGGTGAACTTGCAACGCTCCTTTGGTGGCAATGCGTAGCCCGAGCAGCCCAGGAAAACGCCAGTGGAGGCAGTACGAATTTGCAGCGGGCGGCTACAGAGCTGGCAGGGCAGCTCGGTTTGCACCGGCAGGTTGCGACGCATACCGTCGTCATCTTGCCCTGCTTTTTCGAGTTTCTTCTGGAAGTCCTTGTAGAAGCGATCTAGCACGGCCTTCCAGTTCTCTGAGCCCTCAGCCACTTTGTCGAGCTGAGCCTCTAGATCCGCCGTGAAGGCGTAATCCATGAGGTTGCTGAAGTTCTCGCTGAGGCGATCGGTCACGATATCGCCCATTTTCTCCGCATAGAAGCGACGGTTCTCAACGCGGGCATAGCCGCGATCCTGAATCGTGGAGATGATGGCGGCATAGGTCGATGGCCGGCCAATGCCACGTTTTTCTAACTCACGCACTAAGCTGGCTTCGGTATAGCGCGCTACCGGCTTAGTGAAATGCTGCTTGGGATCGAGTGCCTGCAAGGCCAAGGTTTCCCCCACGGCCACATCCGGCAGGACGATGTCTTCTTTATCTTTAGCAATCGCACTGAGCACGCGAGTGAAGCCATCAAAACGCAAAATACGGCCACGGGTACGCAGCTCGAAATCCGCCGCACTCACCGTCAGACTGGTGCTGGTGTATTCGGCCTCGGTCATCTGGCAAGCCACGAACTGACGCCAGATCAGGTCGTACAAACGCTCAGCATCTTTCTCCAGCCCTTCAACCGTACCTGGCTTGGCCGACACATTAGAAGGACGGATTGCTTCATGCGCCTCTTGCGCGCCTTCCTTGCTGCTATAGGAAATGGGGTTGGCGGGCAGGTATTTCGCGCCAAACTGGTCCGTGATGTAGTCGCGCACGGCGGCCACAGCATCCTGACTCAGGTTGGTCGAGTCGGTACGCATATAAGTGATGTGACCGGCTTCATACAGACGCTGCGCCAGCGTCATAGTCTTTTTCACACTAAAGCCCAAGCGCGTGCTCGCAGCCTGCTGCAGTGTGGACGTAATGAACGGTGCTGTGGGCTTGCTGCGAGTGGGTTTGTCTTCCCGCTTAGTCACGCGATAGGCTGCTTTCTGCAACACCGTCACGGCGGCACTGGCTTGCGCTTCGTTGACCGGCTTGAAGGCATCACCGCCCTGCTTGCTTACCTCAAGGCGCAAAGCACCCTGCTGTGGCGTTAGGGTATCGGCCCAAATTTCCCAATACTCTTCGGGGATGAAGGCGCGAATTTCACGCTCACGCTCAACCACTAAACGCACCGCCACCGACTGCACTCGACCGGCGGACAAGCCACGCGCAATCTTTTCCCAGAGCAGTGGCGACACCATGTAGCCAACAACACGATCGAGGAAACGACGCGCCTGCTGGGCATTCACACGATCCAGATTGAGCTCACCCGGCGCTTTAAATGCCTCGGTAATGGCCGTCTTGGTAATTTCGTTAAACACCACGCGCTTAAAGCGGCTGTCATCGCCGCCAATGACTTCGCGAAGATGCCAGGCAATGGCCTCCCCTTCGCGATCCAAGTCGGTGGCGAGATAGATAGTGTCGGCCTCCTTTGCCAGCGCCTTGAGCTCACTAACGACCTTCTCTTTGCCGGGTAGGATTTCGTACTTAGCCTTCCAGCTTTTGTCCGGATCGACACCCATGCGTGCCACGAGCGCCGCGCGCTGCTTACCCGCCTTCTGTTCGAGTTTCTGCTCAGGCGAGAGCTTACGGGTCTCAGCAGCCGCTTTCGCTCGCTCAGCGGGATCACTGGTGGAACCGCCACTGACCGGCAAATCGCGGACATGGCCAACACTGGACTTCACAATAAAGTCTTTGCCCAGATACTTGTTGATGGTCTTGGCTTTCGCCGGCGACTCGACGATGACCAGTGATCTACCCATGGTGTCGGGAATTCCTTACAACGGTGAATGACGGGACGCAGACAACGCCCATCAAAAGAGCGGCATATATACGAGGACGACGCGATGGGGTCAAGCAAACACCGGCTTAAGTAGGCGAATGAACTGCTCTACGGTCTCAATTTGGCCATCCTCACGCCAATAAAGCACCACACCGTCAGCACGAACATCAATACCCAACCAACCCGCAGGAGCTGGCGTTGGCCAAGGAGGTGAAGTAAGCCAGGCCGATTTGTCATCGAGGGGTTGCCAGTTGAGCAGTCCCTCATGCCAACGCCAGCGACCCAAAGCCACCGGCTTAGTCGTGAGCGGATAGCGATACTGGGCAATCAGCCCCTGCCCCGGCTTTTGGCCCAGCCACTCCGGCGCTACACGCAGATTCACGCTTAAGCCTTGGGACTTGGCAAAGTCACGCTGCTTAATAAGCGCCCGATCACTGCTACTGGGACGCAGCCACATAATGTTGCCAATGATGCTGGCCAGTACCAAAAAGCTCACCCAAAGAAACGTCGTCATGACACCCGCCTTCGCGATTAAGAGTCCGAGTCTATCAGTTTGTATCAACCGACTATCGGAAAACTTACTGACAATAGAGTCAGCACTGGCTTTTTGGTCAGTATTCTCGTATTTTTGCCACTCACAGAGAGGTTAATCGACATGCAAGCACTCACCACGCGCCAAGCTGAAATTCTCGACTTTATACGCGATTGCGTCGAAAGCAATGGCATGGCACCCACCCGCGCTGAAGTCGCCCTTAAGTTTGGTTTCCGCTCTAAGACGGCAGCCGCGGATCATCTGCGCGCGCTGGAGCAGAAAGGCTATATCAAATTGCATGCTGAACTGTCTCGAGGCATACAGCTGCTGGTTGACGAGCTACTCGATGAAGACCTCATTCCCGTCATCGGCTCCGTGGCCGCGGGCCTTCCCTTGGAAGCTGTTGAGAACCACGATCACAGCCTACCGGTTCCGCGTGGTCTGTTTAACAAGCGACCAACCTATCTACTGCGCGTTCGTGGCGAGTCCATGAAGGATGCTGGCATCCTCGATGGCGACCTCATTGCGGTCTACAAGACCAGCATCGCTCGCGCTGGCCAAATTGTCATCGCGCGCATCGACAACGAAGTGACCGTTAAATACCTCGATTACGAGAAAAAAATGGTGAAGCTAGTCCCCGCCAATACCACCTTTGAACCGCAGCTAATTTCACCCGACAAAGTGGTGATTGAGGGTGTGTTTGTTGGCCTGATTCGCGATAGTTTCGCAACCTAACATAGGCCGCGAAACTGAAGGGGTAACTCAGTGAGGTGTCTGGATTAGCTCAATTTTGTAGCCGTCTGGGTCTTCGACAAAGGCAATGACCGTGGTGCCATGCATCATGGGTCCCGCCGGGCGAGTCACCTTGCCGCCCTTGGCAATCACGGCCTCGCAGGCGGCGTAAGCATCCGGCACCGCCAGCGCGACATGGCCGTAGCCGCTACCCAACTCGTATTGAGTGGTGTCCCAGTTATGAGTCAACTCCAGCTCCATAGCATCGCCATCAAAGCCCATGAAGGCCAGCGTGAAGCGACCGCCGGGGTAATCGTTGCGACGACGCAACTGCATGCCAAGGACATCGCGATAGAAATTAATGGATCGGTCTAGATCGCCGACACGAAGCATGGTGTGAAGGATGCGCATGGTTCACTCTCTCAATCATTCATCAGAAATGCAGGCAAAAAAAATACCGCGCAATTCACACGCGGTATTTTTAGCGGAACGCTTCGGCAGTGCAGTGCAACAAAGCCACTGCACGCTGCAGCTTAGAGACGCTCGATAACCGTCGCGATGCCTTGGCCTAGACCAATACACATCGTCGCCAGACCCAGCTGCGTATCTTTCTGTTCCATCACGTTCAGCAGCGTGGTGGTGATACGCGCACCGGAGCAACCCAGCGGATGGCCAAGCGCAATCGCGCCGCCATTGTGGTTGACCTTGGCTTCAGCTTGATCGAGCAGGTTGAGACCCTTGAGCACGGACAAGCCCTGAGCCGCGAAGGCTTCGTTGAGCTCGACGGTCTGGATGTCGTTGATCGACAGACCAGCACGCTTCAGCGCCTTCTCGGTGGCAGGGACTGGGCCCCAGCCCATGATCGCTGCTTCACAGCCAGCAACCGCCATCGAGCGGATCTTGGCACGTGGTTTCAGACCCAGTGCTTTGGCGCGTTCAGCGCTCATCAGCAACATGGCGGAAGCACCGTCGGACAGCGCCGAGGACGTACCGGCCGTGACCGTACCGCCCTTCGGGTTGAAGGCTGGGCGCAGCGCAGCGAACTGCTCCAGCGTGGCGTCCTGACGAATCACTTCGTCAATCGTGCAGAGCTGCTTGAAGCCGTTGGCGTCGTGACCTTCAATGCCGATGATTTCATTGGCAAAACGGCCTTCTTGCGTCGCTGCCCAGGCCTTCTGGTGCGAAATCAAGCCGAACTGGTCCTGCATTTCACGGCTGATGCCGTTCATGGTGCCGAGCATTTCAGCGGTCAGACCCATCATGTTCGACGCTTTCGCGTAGTACTTGGAGGCTGCCGGGTTGAGGTCGATGCCATGCATCATGCCGACGTGGCCCATGTGCTCAACACCACCAATGACGAAAACATCACCTTGGCCGGTCATGATCTGAGCTGCTGCGGTGTGCAGTGCCTGCATCGAGGAGCCACAGAGACGATTCACAGTCTGGCCTGGCACCGAACGCGGCAGCTCGGCAAGCATGGCGATGTTGCGCGCCACGTTCATGCCCTGCTCCAGAGTCTGGTTCACACAGCCCCAGATCACATCTTCAACTTCTTCCGGATTAGCGTTCGGGTTACGGGCAAACAGCGCCTTTACCAGTTCAGCCGAAATCGTGTCGGCACGAACATTACGGAACATGCCGTTCTTGGTACGGCCCATGGCGCTACGTACGCCATCGACAATCACCACATCACGCGGGTTCAAAGTAGTCATGTCAGGCTCCTAGATCAGCCGAAAAATTTCTGGTTGTTGGCGGCCATGGTCTTGATCAGAGCCGGTGCCTCGTAGGCCTTGCCGAGGTGCGCGTACTTCTCGCACAGCGCCAGGTAGTTCTGAATACCCATCTGATCCACATAACGGCAAGCGCCGCCACGGAACGGTGGGAAACCGATGCCCATAATCAGAGCCATGTCGGCTTCAGCAGCCGAGGCAACGATCTTCTCTTCCAAGCAACGGGCAATTTCATTAACCAGTGGCAGCATCAAGCGAGCAATGATCTCGTCAGCCTCGAACTCTTTACGTGGACCCACCACCGGAGCGATCAGCTCATAGGTGGTTGGATCAACTACTTTCTTCGGCTTGCCCTTCTTGTCCTGTTCGTAGACATAGAAACCCTTGCCGTTTTTCTGGCCGTAGCGGGTGTTGTCGAACATGACTTCAGTGGCGGACTTGTAGTCCGGCTTCATGCGGTCTGGGAAGCCTTCAGCCATAACGTGCGCAGCGTGAACACCGGTGTCGATACCAACCACGTCGAGCAGGTAAGCTGGGCCCATGGGCCAGCCGAACTTTTCCATGACCTTGTCGACGGCTTGGAAGTCAGCGCCATCACGCACAAGCAGGTCGAAGCCACCGAAGTACGGGAACAGCACACGGTTGACCAGGAAGCCAGGGCAGTCGTTAACCACAATCGGGGTTTTGCCCATTTGCTGCGCCAGCTTGACGGTGGCGGCCACGGCTTCATCAGAAGATTGCTCGCCACGGATAACTTCCACCAGCGGCATCATGTGAACGGGGTTGAAGAAGTGCATGCCAACGAAATTCTGTGGACGCTTCAACGACTTGGCGAGATGTGTGATGGAAATGGTCGAGGTGTTGGACGCGAGGATGCAATCATCTGCCACCAAACCTTCCACTTCCGACAGCACAGCGCCCTTGACCTTGGCATTCTCAACCACGGCTTCGATAACGATATCGACCGTCTTGAAGTCGCCGTAGTTCAGCGTCGGACGGATGCTAGACAGCACCTGACCCATTTTGTCAGCGGTCAGACGGCCTTTTGCCACCTGGCCGGAGAGCAGCTTGGAAGCTTCACCCATCCCCAGATCCAGCGCTTCGGAGCGGATGTCCTTCATGATGATCGGCGTGCCTTTGCTCGCCGACTGGTAGGCAATGCCGCCACCCATGATGCCGGCGCCGAGTACGGCGGCCTGCTTCACTTCTTTAGCCGACTTAGCCGAGTGTTTCTTGGCTGCTTTTTTCACGGCTTGGTCAGCCATGAACAAACCGATGAGCGCGTTGGCCTGCGGTGTTACGGCTGCCTTGGCGAAACCGGCGGCTTCGGCCTGCATGGCATCGTCGCGGGTCATGGTGGCATGCTTTTGCATGGTCTTCACGGCCAGTACCGGCGCGGGATAGTTGCTACCGGCTTTGCCAGCAACTACGGCCATCGATGTATTGAAGGCCATCATCTGTTCCATCATGTTGAGCTTGACCGGAGCCAGCTTTTCAGCCTTCTTGGCCTTCCAGTCGAGCTTGCCCGCAATGGCTTGTTGCAAAAGGTTGATGGCGGCATCACGCAGCAGCTCAGGAGCGACCACGGCATCGACTGCGCCTTCCTTGAGTGCGACATCCGGGCGCTTCTCGCTGCCACCGGCAATCCACTCAACGGCGTTGTCGATACCGATGACACGGCTCAAACGAACCGTGCCGCCGAAGCCTGGGAACAGGCCCAGCTTGACTTCCGGCAGACCGACCTTGGCGGCAGTGGACATCACGCGGTAGTCGCAGGACAGGCACATTTCAAAACCGCCACCGAGCGCGATGCCATTGATGGCAACCACAGACGGAACGGTCAGGTCTTCAAACGCGCTAAATACGGAAGCGGCCTTTGCAGTCCACTCCACGACGCCGGCTTCGCCATTGGCGAACAGCGAGCCGAATTCGGTGATGTCGGCGCCGACGATAAATACGCCTTTGCCAGACGTGACGACCACGCCCTTGATGCTGCTGTCAGCCTTAATCGCTTGCGTGGCGGCAGCAAGTTCGTTCACCGTGACGGCGTTGAACTTGTTGACGGACTCGCCAGCGAGATCGAATTTGAGTTCCGCGATGCCATTGTCCAGCGCTTGCACGCTGATGGCCGATCCCGAATAAATCATGCAGTGATCTCCGTTTTTTTCG
Source organism: Moraxellaceae bacterium UBA2477 (assembly GCA_002342025.1). GTDB lineage: Bacteria > Pseudomonadota > Gammaproteobacteria > Pseudomonadales > Moraxellaceae > Perlucidibaca. Next base: position 21,711 of record DDPD01000058.1, read on the forward strand.
AAAGAGTTCGAATGAATGCACACGCCGCTGCGGTCAATCGACCAAACAGCACGAAAGCGGGTTGGCCGAGTGTACGCATCTCCGGCTTTTTTGGCAGGGGTTTTGCGAAAGCGGCGCGTCATTTGCGCCGCCTTTTTGTGACCAGCGAGTCAAACTATCGGGGTAACTGGCGCGTTTGCAGGTGCAGAAGCTGCTACAGAAACAGCCGCTACCGCAGGCTTTTCGTCCTCGTCATCATCGTCCTTTTCGGCGTCATGCCAGACCGCAAAGCGTTCCGCCACAGCGGCGAAGACCGAACCTTCCGGATAATTCCCTTCACCATCCATCACACCCGCTGTTTTGCCCAGTAGAAGCTCAATAGCCTCTTCTACCCGGCTGATGGCATAAATTCGGAACTGACCGGCTTTAATGGCCGCCAGCACATCTTCACGCAACATCAGGTGGCGAATGTTCTGTACCGGAATAATGACCGCTTGATCGCCCGTTAGGCCTTTCAATTGGCAAGCCGCAAAAAAGCCTTCAATCTTCTCGTTAACGCCACCAATGGGCTGAACTTCGCCAAATTGGTTAACCGATCCGGTAATGCCGAACTGCTGTTTCACTGGCAATTTACCGATGGCCGAGAGCAGGCCACAGAGCTCGCCCAACGAAGCGCTGTCGCCATCCACACCGGAATAGGATTGCTCGAAGGCAATATTGGCGGCGAAGCGCAAGGGATGCTCCGCACCAAAACGCGCTTTCAAATAGCTGGTGAGAATGAGCACGCCCTTGGAGTGAATTGCGCCACCGAGCTCTACGTCGCGCTCAATATCAATGATCTCGCCATTGCCATAATGCGCGGTGACGGAGATGCGCGAGGGCAAGCCAAAGCTGGCATCGCCATAGCTCACCACCGTCAGGCCGTTAACCTGACCAATGACTTCACCCGAACAGGTAAAGAGCTGATTGCCCTTCCCGATATCCTCTAAGTACAGGCGACGGATGCGATCGTGACGACGCTCACGCCCCTGCAAGGCCTGCGCAATATGGCCGCTGGCAATAAACTCCGCCTGCTCTTGCTCTGCCCAGTAATTCGATTCGCGCAATAAATCCGCGACGCCACGTGCATGCAAAGAAAGCAAATCCTGATCATCGGCCGCACGTGCACTTTCCTCGATAAGGCGAGCGACGCCACTGCGATCCAGCGCACGCAAACCTTCACGATTGGCCACATCACCGAGAAAATGTGCGTAGATCAACTCATTTTCTGGGTTACGGGGCATGTCCGACTCGAAATCGGCGCGCATCTTGAACACGGTTTCCAGCTCAGGATCGAACTCTTGCAACAGATAAAACGTTTCACGATCGCCCAGCAAAATCAGCTTCAAATGCAGCGGAATGGCGTCGGGTTCTAGTGACACCGTGCCCGTCAAGGTCAGCATTTGCTCTAGCGAAGACAGTTTCAACGATTTTGCCCGCAAGGCGCGCTTCAAGCTCTGCCACGCATAGGGATGCTCTAGCACCTGCTCGGCCTCAATTAACAAAAAGCCGCCGTTGGCACGATGCAGTGCGCCCGGACGAATCAGCGTGAAATCGGTCGCCACGGTGCCCATATAGGTCACCTGCTCAACATGCCCGAGCAAGTTATAGTGCGTAGGCAAGTCTTCAAAAATGACCGGTGCGCCCTGCTTCGGATCGCGACAAATCAGGGCATTAACCTGGTAGCGAACCGGCGGTAACTGCTCGCCAACCTGACCCACAGAGACGGTAGCGTCTTGGTTGTCGCCGGCATTCAGTACCAGCTCAAGGTGATCGAGCAAATCACTACGATAGGCTTTTAAGTAGCGCACCAAACTGGCGTGCGGGGCGTATTTTTCCAGCAATTTCGCCATTAGCGGATCAATCACCGCCAGCGCGACTTCCTCATTGAGTTTGTCGACCTGGTCGCGATTACGATCCTCAATTTGATCGAGCTTTCGAGCGACCTTGCGCAGACGGTTTTCCATGTCGACCATGGCCGACTTGGCTTTCTCCTGCTGCTGCGCCGGCAACTTGTTGAAAGCCTCGACGCTAAGCACCTCACCGCCCTCAGACATGGGTGAGAAACCGTAGCCGCCAGGTGTGCGCAGCACCAGCTTGACGCCCTGCTTCTCGCCAATCGCCGCCAATTGCGTGAGGGCATCTTGCTGGACGCGGCTGAGCTCGCCCTTGAGACTTTCGCGTCGGTCCTGATACCGATCGCTTTCAAAGGCGCTAAGAATTCGGTCGGAGAGTTTGCGCCAAAGCTTGTGAACGTCTTGCTTGAACACCGCGCCAACACCAGCAGGCAACTCAATGGCCTGCGGGTAGCGTGGGTCCATGAAGTTATTGACGTAGATCCAATCGGACGGCGCGGGTCGCGCTTTTGCGACGGATTCTAAATAACGGCGAATCATGGTGCGCTTGCCCAAGCCGTTATTGCCAATGGCAAACAAATTATAGCCGTCGTGCGGCATGGCTACGGCCATCTCAACTGACTCGCGCGCGCGTTCCTGACCCAAAAAGTCGGTCATGGGCTTGAGGCGGCGGGTATGCCGAAACGGTAGATTTTTTAACGACGTGGCACGGTAGAGCTGGTGATGAGCGAGAGGCTTTAACAAAGGATAAGTCTCCGGCAAATGCGTCCCTAAACTTCGGGACGCGAATGCAGAGAGTGTAGCTAAGCTGCGGGGATCGCGTAAGTGCCCGTCGCCTGTGCAACCGGCTCTGTGTCATCGCCCGCGTAAATCAGCACATCAATAACTGCCGAGCGCTTGCCTAAGCGCAAAAATCGCGCCGTCGCTAATAGATCAGCATTGCGCGGCTTACGCAGAAAATTGATGTTAAGGTTTTGCGTTACAGCCAGACCTATGGGGCCCAGACTCGCCAAAATCAATGCATACATGGCGGTATCAGCCAAATTCATCATCGTTGGGCCAGAGATACTGCCGCCGGCTCTGAGAGTTTGCTCGTTATAGGGCAAGCGAACACTAGTCTCCCCCTCGCTGACTGTCTCCACTCGACAACCCGAGACCTTAAACATCGGGATGGTGCTATCGATGTAGTCATTCACTTCAGTAGCCGTCATTTTCATCGTTAAAACCTTATTCCCTCGCCGTTAGATGCCATCGTGCAGCCATAGTGTACTGACTACGCACAGTCACTTATAGCCAGCATGACGATCGCTCCTTACAATGCGTGCCTTGCCAATATCAGCTCATTTGGAACCCACCATGCGCGCCAGTCGCTTTTTGCTTGCCACTCTTCGTGAAACCCCTGCCGATGCAGAAGTTATTTCGCATCAGCTCATGCTGCGCGCCGGCATGATTCGAAAGGTCGCCACCGGCCTCTACAACTGGCTGCCGCTGGGCAATCGCGTACTGAAAAAGGTCGAGCGCATTATTCGCGAAGAAATGGATCGCGCAGGGGCGCTGGAAGTGCTGATGCCAGTGACGCAACCGGCCGAGCTGTGGGAAGAGTCCGGCCGCTATGTGCAATACGGCCCGGAGCTGCTGCGCTTCAAGGATCGTCATGACCGCGCCTTTGTGCTGGGCCCCACCCACGAAGAAGTGATTACCGATTTGGCACGTCAGGAATTGCAGAGCTACAAGCAATTGCCGGTGAATTTCTACCAAGTACAAACTAAGTTCCGCGATGAAATTCGCCCCCGTTTCGGCGTCATGCGCTCACGCGAATTCATCATGAAGGATGCCTACTCCTTCCACACCGACCAAGCCTCGCTGCAGCAGACCTACGATGTCATGTATGACACTTACTGCCGCATCTTCACCCGACTTGGCCTCGACTTCCGCCCCGTCCAAGCCGACACCGGCTCTATTGGTGGCGATGGCTCACATGAATTCCATGTATTGGCCTCCAGCGGTGAAGATGACATCGCCTTTTCCAACGCTTCGGACTTTGCCGCCAACATCGAAATGGCCGAAGCCCTAGCCCCTAGCACGCCACGTGCTGCGGCATCACAGGCCATGTCGCAAGTCGCCACACCGACACAGACCGCCTGCGCCGATGTGGCTGAGCTGCTCGGCGTTGCCCTCACGCAAACGGTAAAAGCCATCGCCGTGGTTGCGCCCGTTCCTGTGGATGCCGCTACGCTGAAAGCCAACCCCAAGACAGAGCCGGGTCAGCGCTTCTTCCTACTGCTGCTGCGCGGCGATCACGACATGAACGAGATCAAGGCAGGCAAGCTCCCCGGCCTCAAGGATTTCCGTCTCGCCAGCGAAGCTGAAATCGTGGCCGCCCTGGGCTGCGTGCCCGGCTTTATTGGTCCGGTTAATGTGTCTGACGATATCACTGTGATTGCCGACCGCACCGTCGCCGTCATGAGCGATTTCGTCTGCGGTGCGAACCAAGCAGGCTTCCACCTCAGCGGCGTCAACTTTGGTCGCGACCTGCCAGAGCCCGCTCTGGTTGCGGACATCCGTAATGTCGTGGAAGGCGATGCTTCGCCCTGCGGTCAGGGCACGCTGGTCATTAAACGCGGCATCGAAGTGGGCCATATCTTCCAGCTCGGCCAGAAATACTCGCAGGCATTGAATTGCAAAGTGCTGGGCGAAGACGGCAAGCCGCTGGTGGTGACCATGGGCTGCTATGGCATTGGCGTGACTCGCGTGGTGGCATCGGCTATCGAGCAGAATCACGACGAGCGCGGCATTATCTGGCCGGACGCCATTGCGCCCTTCCAGATCGCGCTAGTGGCGATGAACTACGCCAAGTCCATCCGCATTCAAGACGAAAGCAACAAGCTCTACGAGCAACTCACTGCCGCCGGTTTTGAGGTTTTCTTTGACGACCGCAACGAGCGCCCGGGTGTGAAGTTCTCTGACGCCGAGCTGATTGGCATTCCGCATCGCCTGGTGGTTGGTGAGAAAGGCCTAGATGCCGGCACCTTGGAATACAAGGGACGCCGCGATGCAGAGTCCACGGATGTCGCTATCAGTGACTTACTGAACTTCCTCGGTGATCGTATTCAACGCTGAGGGCTTTAGTCACTTCGTTAGACCTGTGGTAGATTCCAGTTACATAAAAATAACAAATTGGAATCTGCCATGTTGCTTCGAGCCTTTGCCGTTACCGCCCTAGCCTGTTGTTTAAGCGCCTGCCCCGGCGGTAGCGACAACAACCCCAATGGCGTTCAATTGCAGCCCACAGCTCGCAGCACGGACGGTGAAACGGTCATGGCCACCATGGCCTTTGTGCCAGACTCAAATCCAACCAAACTGGTTGTGTTCTGCCATGGTTATGGCCATAGCGTGGAAGATGCTTGGCTCGAGCACATGCGTCGCACAGTCAGCCCGGACATCGCGGTGGTATCCACCAACTATCGCGACAACTTTGGCTTCCCCTCGCTACGTGGCGCCGAAGACACCATCATCGCCACCCGCAATGCCCTGAAACGTTTTCCATCGGTCAAAACCGTGTACGCCCTGGGCGTTAGTCTCGGCGGCAATGTCTGCGGCAATGCCATCACCGAATCCGCCAAACAATCACCCGAGGGTAAAAGTCTGTATGACTATTGGGTGGATGTTGAAGGCCTAAGTAACCTCATTGAAAGCTGGACAGAAGCCACTGCGGCTCTCCCAGAAGCGGCTGCCGGCATGGAGCGCGATGCGGGCGGAACGCCGGTAGAAAAACCCCAAGAATATATTCGCCGCTCACCCGCCCTGAATGCCCTCACCATGAAGTCAGGCGGGCTGAAAGCCGTTGCTGTGATTCACGGTTTTAACGATGGCCTGGTGCCCTATAACCAGGGCCGTGAAATGTCCACGGCCTTGCTCGCGGCCGGTATTCCCACGCAGTTCTTCAATGTCATTTTTGATGGCCCAGACCAAACCAGTGGCACCACGCTCACCGGTGGGCTGGCTCTGCTGACCGGCGGTGATGCGCCGGATGTGAATGATGAATTGGGGCTCAACCTCACCGGCCACGGCTTTGAGGGAGACTACGGCCACCCGGTCATCCGCGCCGGCTTTGATCAGCTCCAACTCATGCTCGATGGTAAATTCCCGACCACCCCTTACGGCGAGAGCGTGATCAACCCGACACCACCGGGCTGAGTCTCAGCGGCGCAAAGCGTGGTTGAACCCGCTCAACGCCCGTGTTGTTGCAACCAGGCAGACGGCGGCATGCCGAACCAGCGGTGAAACGCGCGCCGGAATGCCGTCACATCCTGATAGCCCAGCGCCAGTGCAACCGATTCCACGGTATGCCGTGGCGACATCAAATGCGCAGCCGCTTGGCGTGACAGCTCGGCATCCAACAAGGCCTGATAATGGCTGCCCTCAGCCTTCAGATAGCGCATCAGCGTACGCGCCGACAGGCCGTGATGCTCGGCCATGCTGGCCAGACTCCAGAGCTGGCCCGGATGTTGTTGCAAAAGCCGCGTGATGCGCAGGCTCCAGCTGCCCTCCTCGCGTTGGCTCTGTTCAAGCTGCTCACACTGACGCAAAGCTTGTTCATAGATAGCGCGGTCGTGAAAGGGGTTGGGCTGCGCCAGTAGCTGCATCGGTACCAAAATCACGGTGTCTTCGGCTGCGAAGCTGTAGGGGCTATTGAAATAGCCGGCATATGCCTCGGCATGCGCCGGTGCCGGGTAGCTGAAGCGGATCACCGCCTCACGCAAACGACGACCGATCACCAGCTCGATGCCCCGCTGCACCGTCACCGCCATGGCTTCCAGACAGAACAGCCCAACCTCGTCCATGGGTAGCTGCAGCTCCAGACGAATGGCCATATCTTCGCCGCTAAAGGCGCGGCTGATCTGAACTCCGGGAATGCGCAAGGCGTGATAGCGCTCCAGTGCGGCCCAGGCATCCAGCAAGGTTTCCGAGGCCGACAACAAGGCACCCAGAGGGCCATGCGCCGCAACCGGCATGCGCGATGCCATGTCCAGCGCAAAATCGGCGCGGCCAGACAGCGCAATGGCATTCCGTAGAATGCGCACCTGCTCAGATTGGCTAATCATATAATCAAGCACACCCAAGTCCGCGGGTGTCAGCGCCGTGCCGGCGAGCAATCGCTCCTGCCCAGCAAGATCCAGGCGCAGAGCGCGCGCCAGCAGGCGAACATAGGTGGCGGGGTACTTCACAGGCATGGCTCCAAAAGCAACGATTCCGCAGGGCAAAACAGCATCGCACCATAGCGCAGGGCTCTGTCACTTTCTACATGCCAGATGTCGTCATTCACGCTTTCCGGCCACGACGCAGAGGCGGCAAGATGCCATCACGCCATTAATCTGTCTGGAGCCCGGTCATGACCACGAGTACCACCACGCGCATTCCCACGACATTGCTGCGCCAGCAACTGCCAAACATCACCGCCATGCTCAAGGGCGCCGTGATGTCGTATTTGCCACTGGGCAATCGCCAGCGCGGCGAATGGCTGACTCAGCAGCGACCCGCGCCTACACCGGCCTTGCTGCAGGCTTACAGCCAATGGTCACGCGCCGATGCCGCGCGCTATCCGACCAGCATTCCGCCACACCTCGCCAGCAGCCAGCTTGGCCTTGGCCTGATTGCGCGACTCACGGCGCAATCGCCCTACCCCATGCTCAGCGTGCTTAACCAGGGCGTGCGCCTGCGCATCAACCAGGCCTTGCCGCAAGGTGAGGCGCTGACGCTGCGCGGCCGTCTTGTCGATGCCAGTGATGATGGCTTTCGGGCGCGCGTACACAGCCATGTCGAAATCGGTACCGCCAGCCAGCCAAACGCCCTGGAAATTGACGCCTATGCGGCCGTGGTACTGCGCAAGCGCCCCGCCAGTGTTGACGCAGAACGCACCGAGCCTGACTTTGAAACCGTCGGGCATTGGCAGGCCGGCGCTGACGAAGGCGTTAAGTTCTTTTTGCTCACCGGCGACTTCAACCCCATCCATACGCTGCCCGTGATGGCACGTCGCTCGCGTTTCGGCGGCTGCATCATGCATGGCTATGGGGCTTTCGCTCAGGTCTTCGAGGCCATTCAAAACAGCGGCCAAACCATTGCCGACATCGAGGTTCGCTTCATCAAACCACTGCCGCTGCCGAGTCCGCCACTGCTGATCCAAGTCGCTGCCACGGCGGATGCCGAGGGTCGTCATGCCCTGCGCCTGACCGATGTCACCGGCAATCTGTATCAGGTCGGCAGCTTTCTGCCGGAGGCACGGTGAGCCTCATGAAAACGACACTGACTGCTGTGCCCGAACATCGCCTTCCGGTCATCCTCGCCGGTGCGCGCACGCCCTTCCTCGACAGCGCCGGCCTCTATGCCGAGCTGATGAGCTACGAACTCGGCGCACATGCCCTGCGCGGCCTGCTCGATCGCGCCGGCGTCGATCCCGCGACCATCGAACTGGTCATCATGGGCACCGTGCTGCATGAAGTGGAAACCACCAATGTCGCCCGTGAAGCCATGCTCGCCGCCGGCATGCCCAGCCGCATCCCGGCCTATACCGTGGCCATGGCCGGCATCTCGCCAAATGTTGGCGTGATGAATCTGTGCGACCAGATTGCGCTGGGCCGGCTTGATCTGGGCATCGCTGCCGGCACTGAAAACTTCTCAGATGTGCCCGTGCGGCTGTCGCAGAACATTCGCCGCAGTCTGATGAAGCTGCGTCAGCGCAAAGACACCGGTGCCCGCCTGAAAGTGCTGGGCGGCTTGCGGCCGGGCGATCTCAGACTCGATATCCCGACTGGCAGCGACTACACCACCGGCATGACCATGGGTGTCGCCTGCGAGGCCATGGTGCGAAAATTCGGTCTCGATCGCGCCGAGTGCGACCGCTACACCGCGCGCAGCCATGCCGGTGCGATTGCCGCCACGAAAAGCGGCCATTACGACGCCCAAATCGTGCCGGTCACGATTGATGCTCGGCAGATCGCCAGCAGCGACAACACACCTCGTGCCGATGCCAACGAAGCCAAGCTGGCTTTGCTGCCACCGGTGTTTGACCGCCAGCACGGCATCATCACCGCCGG
>DDPD01000062.1:0-20680 GCA_002342025.1 Moraxellaceae bacterium UBA2477
CTGGTGGGCTTGCAGTTGGGTTCGCGTAGCCTCAAGGAATTGAAGTCGTCACTCGATGCAGTGGGCTATCCCTACTCCGACGAGAGCAGCAACCCAGCCTATCAACTCTTTTTGCGCTGAGATAAATCCATGTTGCCGCGCCTGCCCAAGCCCAATGCCGCTGTGCTCAAGCGCATTCAAGCGCAACCGTTGGACTACTGGCAGCATGTAGGCGACCCGCTGGCCGACTTGCTCTCCACGATTTACCCCATTGGCGATGCCGAAACCTTGCTCAGGCTCATCGAGTACGAAGCCGAGCAGGATCAGCCGCTATGCCTGCAGTTTCTGTCTCAAGAGAACGCCGTTTCTCGTTGGCAGGAGCCCCGCTTTCAAGCCGAGCTCGCCGCCTGGCAAGCCTATGTGCAGCAATTCCCATTAGCAGTACGACTGGCTTGGCAAGCTGGTGGGGGCCTGCGTCTGCTCAGCCAAGCGCGCTGGGCCGGTGCCTGGCCTGGGCCACTGAGCCCGCTGCAGCGCTTCATGCAGCACTTAGATGACGCTTTGCTCTGCGAACATCTGCCCACGCCAGACACCCTGCGATTAATGCGTTTAGAGCTGGCGATTTTGCGTCGCGATGCCGAAGCTGACATTGGCAAAAATCATCTCGGTGTTGTGCTCGCGCAAAGCGATTTAGCGACGCTAGTCATTTGTTTGTCAGAAGAAATGATGCGCAGCCTCGATGCGCTGGGCGTTGGCCTTAATGGCGCACAGCGCGCTGGCTTGCGGCACTGGGCCATTGGCTTCGGTCAGGGACTAGGGGTGGAGGCGCTGTGGTTGGCTAGCAACGAAGAGGAGGCGCATGCGCTAAGGCATGTGTTGTTGCAGCCGCCATCCTCGCTAGGCGCACCACTGGTACTGCCGTGGTTACGCATGGTGGCATCGGCCGACACCCTGCCTGCTGCTGAACGCCGCACCTTGGCGCTGGCGCGCAGCCTGCTCGATCCCCTCACTGCCGATACATTAGGCCTGCCGCACGATGCCCTTGGCAGCCTATGGCGCAAGGCCAGCGGCTGGGTCGTCGAGAAAGGGCGGCCCTTAGCCGGGCAAGCTCCGGCGGTGCTTAATTTGCAGAAGAAGGTGATGGCGCGCTGGCACTAGCGCATAACTGCTTGATCAGGTCAGCAGCTGCGGATGAGGCAATCCGGACAGCCCGGAAGGGATCAGCACCGACAGCCGCTCATGGCGCAACTCGGGGCAGGCTGCCAGCAAGCGCTCCACGAAACTGTCATTGATCTGGTAGCCGGCCGGTGCCAGCAGCTGGCCGCCCCGGGTATGTACCGGCTGCATGAGCACCATGCCAGGCCGCAGCAACGCCATCACCAGCTGCACCTGCCGTGACAGGTCCGCCTGCGGCCCGAGCACATCGCGAAGAGCAGAAATCAGCTCGGACGTTGTTTCGGGCAGAACCTCCAGTTGTTCAAGCGCCGCCAGCACCGGCATGCCAGCCGCCTCCAGACGCACATAGCGACGCACCATGCGAATCAGCCGCGCCTGCTCTGCAAGCTCAGGCGCTGATGACTCGATCTGATACCCGGCCAGCGCCGGCTCGATACGACTGAGCAGCTGTCGTACCGGCTCGATGCGCGGCACTGAGGCCAGCAGCTGCCAGGTGCGCTCCTGAGCACGAGCCACATCATGCTGTTCCTGCTGGCTCAGCATCAGGCCAAACAGGACTTTCTCCTGAACCTCCGGTGCCAGACTGACCAGCCCGAGATTGGCGAGCATGGTCGCCATGGTCGCCGCCCACCCTGCGTCATGGCGACATTGACTGCTGACACGCTGTACCAGATCGACCATGCGTTGCGCCTGACCGAAACTGGCCGGGCTGGCCATGGCCAGTGCATCGACCAAGGCCTGCATGCAGCCCTTGATGGTCTGCTCTAACAGTTCTCGCTCAGCATGAATCAGACGATGCTGCTCGATACCGTCTCGCACCGCCTGTTGCAGCTCATCACGCGGGCAGGGCTTGGCCAGGAAGCGGAAGATGCGACCCTGATTCACCGCGCGCATGGCTGCCTCAATGTCGCTGTAACCAGTGAGCAGGATGCGCGCTGCGCCCGGGCAGTGCTGTCGGCACTGTGCCAGCACGACATCACCGGACATGCCGGGCATGCGCATGTCACACAGGACTACCGCCAGCTTCGGCAAGGAAGGCAACAGCGCCAGCGCCGCCTCGCCACCCGTGGCAACATGAACCTCGCCGAGCTGGCGCAAGGACAGCTGCAATCCCGCCAGCACATCCGCATCATCGTCGATGCAAAGAATCTGCACGGCAGACACTGCAGAAGGCATGCTCATGAAGTCTCTCCCGATACCGGCAGCTCAATGACAAAGGTCGTGCCGCCATCCGCAACAGGCTCCCACCAGAGCGCGCCACCATGCTGCTCGACGATCAGTGACCGGCTGATGGCCAGCCCCTGCCCCGTGCCCTGGCCCACCGCCTTGGTGGTAAAAAACGGATCAAATACCCGGTGACGGATGGCTTCGTCGATACCGCAGCCATCATCGCTGACGCTCAGACGCACCTGTTCTCCGTCCTCGTGCAACCGCAGCGACAACGTAACACGCCCCTGGCCAGGCCGCAGTCTCTGGCGCTCGGCTATCGCATGCGCGGCATTGGTCAGCAGGTTGATCAGCACCTGCAGGATGAGGTCGCGGCGACATCTCACCAGCGGCACTGACTCCAACACCTGCACCACCTGGGCCACTTGGCGCAGGTCATGCGCAGTCATGGTCACCGCCTGATCCATCAGCTGTGCAAGATCCTCGGGCACCGCGACTTCGCCGGGATGGGCAAAGCTGCGCAGGCTGTTAACGATGTCGCGCACCCGGCGCACGCCATCGTGGCTGCGTCGTAACGCCTGTGGCAGCTGCGCTTGCATGAAGTCGCCATCAAGCCGTGCTAGCGCTTGCGCCAAGGCACCATTCGGCACCGCCTCGCGGCTGGCCACCGCCAGCACCGTCAGCAGTTCGCCACAGCTGTCATCAATGAAGCCGAGGTTGTCGGAAAGGAATTGCAGCGGGGTGTTGATCTCGTGTGCCATGCCGGCCGCCAGACTGCCCATTGCTTCCAGCTTCTGTGCCTGACGCAATTGCAGCTCCATCTGCCGGCGCTCGCGCAGGTCGATGCCGACCAGCACGTACTCGGCCTTGCCGTCGCTGTTCTGCTCCAGCGCCATCGACAGCAGCACTGGCACCCATTCTCCATCGTAATGCCGGAAGCGGGTCTCCACATTGATGGCCCCGTCAGGATGCGTCGCAACCTGACGCAGCAGCTCAGCCGCATCCGGCAGCAGCTCGGCCAGCGGCCTGCCCGGCAGGGCACGACACTGGATACCTAGCAGACGCCCGGCTTGCTCGTTGGCATGACGCACCTGCTGACGCGCATCAACCACTAGCCAAAGACCAGGCACTGGACTGCGCAAACCGCTGATGCGGGCATAGGCTTGATTCAGCGCCTGCGTCTGCTGCGCATCCTGCTCCGGCTGGGCAGCCAGCGCATGCTCAAAAAGCGCCACCTGCTGTTGCAGGAGCGCCTGAGCGTGCTCATCCTCGGAAAGGACAGGCGCAGCGGACAGGTCGGCCATCACGGTACCCGGGAACGAAGGAATCTCTCCCTTATATCGCCCCGGCTACCGATTTCTTGAGCGGAATTAGATCGGCAAGACCCGCGCAAACACCGCTTTCAGGTATTCCGTTTCCGGAATGGCTGGATGAATCGGATGGTCCGCGCCCTGATGGCCGTGGTGCAGAATCTGCGCCTGACGGTCAATGTGACGCGAGCTGGCACGAATCACATCCACTAGCTCTTCGCGAGCGAGATGCATCGAGCAAGAGGCTGACACCAGCAGACCATCACGGGTGAGCAGGCGCATGGCCAGCTCGTTGGCCCGGCGGTAGGCCTGCAGGCCGGCCTTGTGATCTTTGCGGCGGGTGATGAAGGCGGGCGGATCGAGCACGATGACATCAAAACGCTCGCCGTCCTGCTTGAGTGCGGTGAGCGCATCGAAGGCATCGCCCTGCAAAGTCTGCACTTTACTTTCCACACCGTTCAGCTTGGCATTACGCATGACCTGATCAAGCGCCTTCTCCGAGCCATCCACACAATGCACTTCGGCGGCACCAAAGGCCGCGGCCTGCACACCCCAGCCGCCGATGTAGGAGAACACGTCGAGCACGCGCTTGCCGGTGACCAGACCCTTGAGCTTGGCGCGAGCCTCGCGATGGTCGTAGAACCAGCCCGTCTTTTGGCCATCGCGCACCAGCGTTTCAAAGCGCACGCCATTCTCGGTCAGCGCCAGACGCTCGGGTACTTCGCCGTAAGCGACTTCAACATAGGAATCCAGACCTTCGATCTGACGCATCTTGCCGTCGTTCTTGAGCAGAATGCCTTGCGGCTTCAGCACCTTGACCAGGGCATCGATCAGCGCGGCCTTTTCACGCTCAATACCGGCGGTGGAAATCTGCACCACGAGGTGGTCGCCGAAACGATCCACCACCAGACCGGGCAAGCCGTCGCTATCGCCGTAGACGAGGCGGTAGAACGGCTCGGGATACCAGGTCTCGCGCACGCTGAGGGCAATCTGCAGGCGGTGCACGAACAGCGAAGTGCTGAGCGGATGAGCAATGTCACGATTGAACAGGCGCGCGCAGATCAGTGTATTCGGGTTGACGATGGCCAGCCCCAGACCCTTGCCCTTGCTGTCTTCGACCACGACCTGCTGACCTGGCTCGAAGCCCTTCAGCGGCGTCGCGGCAATATCCACTTCATTGGAGAAGACCCAAACATGGCCCTCGCGCAGACGGCGTTCTTCATTGGCCTTTAGGCGCAGGCGGGGCAGGTCGGTCATGGCAATATCTCGTTGTGTGGCGGGCCCATGCGGGCAATGTGTTGCTGGGGGGGGATTCAAATCTGATGACGGGCATCCTAGCCCGGCATCAGATTTGAATCCCACCAGCCATAAAGTTACGCGGTCTGAGTCGGCTTCCAGACCAGGTCCAGCTCACGCGCAGCGCGAACATCATCCAAGCGACGCACCGGCATGGTGTGCGGTGCGCCCTTGACCAGCTCGGGCTGCGTGCGGGCTTCTTCGAGGATCTTCACCAGCGCATCGGCAAAGCCATCGAGTTCGTCCGGCGATTCGGTTTCAGTCGGCTCGATCAGGAAGCATTCCGGTACCAGCAGCGGGAAGTAGGTCGTTGGCGCGTGGTAGCCGTAGTCGAGCAGACGCTTGGCGATATCCATCGCGCTCACGCCCAGCTCCTTGGCTTCCTTGGCGAAGGTGATGATGAATTCGTGGGAGGCACGACGCTCCGGGTAGGCGAGCTGGAAGCCCTCCTTAACCAGACGCTGCATCAGGTAGTTCGCGTTCAGCGTCGAATACTCGCCAACACGGTGCAAACCTTCGCGACCCAGGGCATAGGCGTAGTACGCCGCGCGCAAGAGCACGCCGGCATTACCCATGTAGGCAGACAAGCGCCCGATGGTTTTCGGAATGTCTTTCTCGGTCAGCCAGCGATAGCTGCCATCGGCCTCTCGGCCGGCAATCGGCGTGGGCAGATAGGGCAGCAGACGCTCACCCACACCCACGGGGCCGGCACCAGGGCCACCACCACCGTGCGGCGTGGCGAAGGTCTTGTGCAAATTCATGTGCAGCACGTCGAAACCCATGTCGCCGGGACGTACTTTGCCGAGGATGGCATTGAGATTGGCACCGTCGTAATAGAGCAAGCCGCCCGCCTGATGCACGGTCTCGGCAATCTCTTTGATCTGCTGTTCAAACACGCCGCAGGTCGAGGGGTTGGTCATCATCAGACCGGCTGTTTGCGGGCCTACCGCGGCCTTCAATGCCTCCAAATCGACATCGCCATTGGCCAGCGTTGGCACTTCACGCACCTTGTAACCACACATCACGGCGGTGGCTGGGTTGGTTCCATGAGCAGCTGACGGAATCAGCATCTCGGTACGCTCGAAATCCTGACGACCTTCGTGATAAGCACGAATCATGGCAACGCCAGCAAACTCGCCCTGCGCGCCGGCCATTGGCGTCAGCGACACACCTTTCATGCCGGTAACTTCCATCAGCGTTTGCTGAAGATCGTAAATGCAGGCGAGATAGCCCTGCGAATGCGATTCCGGCGCCAACGGATGGCGATTCAAAAAGCCCGGCAGCATGGCGGCACGATGCGCGCCACGCGGGTTGTATTTCATGGTGCAAGAGCCAAGCGGGTAGAACTGCGTATCAATGGCGAAATTCTTGCGCGACAGGTTGGTGTAGTGACGTACCACCTGAAGCTCAGATACTTCCGGCAGCAATGCGCGTTTCTTACGCAAAAAAGTCTCTGGAATATCGCTTAAGTCCTGGCGTACGGCCGGGGCCTGCGAGGTCGCGCGACGACCACTTTCCGAACGATCAAAAATGAGGGTCATGTCTTACTCCGAACGCAAAGCGTGGGCGAGCGCATCGGCATAGCGCTGAATATCGTGAGCGTTTTTGGTTTCTGTTGTGCACACCAAAAGAGCATTGCCCAGCTCGGGGTAATCCGCACTCAGATCAAAGCCACCCAACACGCCTTGAGTCGCCATGCTTGCTAACACGGGCGCAACGGGCACGGGCAAGCCCAACACCTTTTCATGAAATACCGGGCGGTTAAACAGACGCGACACACTGCCGCTTTTGCTCGTTGCCTGCGCTAATTCGCGGATGTTTTTGTGGCTGGCCAACGCGACGCGCTCCAAACCTTCCGCCCCGAGCAAACTCAGGTAGATGGTCGATGCCGTCATTGCCAAGCCCTGGTTGGTGCAGATGTTCGATGTCGCCTTAGCACGGCGAATATGCTGCTCACGCGCCTGCAAGGTCAGTGCAAAACCGGGCTTGCCTTCAAGATCAACGGTACGGCCAATGATGCGACCTGGCATTTGGCGAATGAACTCCATTTTGCAGCACATAAAGCCGCAATAAGGCCCGCCCGAGGACAGCGGAATACCGAAAGGCTGGGCCTCACCGACCACGATGTCGGCACCGGTTGTGCCCCAATCACCGGGCGGCGCAAACAGCGTCAGTGCCAACGGGTTCACGCAGCCAATCACCAAAATACCCTGTGCGTGCGCCCAATCAGTCAGCAGATCCACTTCTTCCAGCACGCCGAAGAAGTTCGGCTGTGGAATCACCAAGGCGGCAAAATCTTCGCCCTCATAGGCTTTCAGGCTGGCCGGGTCGATATGACCGCCCTGACGGTGATAGTCCAGCTCGACCAATTCAATATCCTGACCTTCCACGATGGCCTTCACCGCGGCGCGGTATAAAGGCGACACGGTGCGGGGCATGAGAATGCGGCGCGACTTCGACTTCTTGTTGGCGCGAATCGCCATGAGCACGGCTTCCGACAAGCCCGAAGCACCGTCGTAAACCGACGCATTGCTAGCATCCATGGCGGTCAGGTGCGCCATCATGGACTGAAACTCGTAGATGACCTGCAAGGTCCCTTGCGAGGCCTCAGCCTGATACGGCGTGTAGGCGGTGAGGAACTCGCCACGCGATGCCAGATCCCATACCGCGGCCGGAATATGGTGCTCGTAGGCACCGGCACCAATAAAGCAGAGTGCGCCTGCATCCTGCTCACTACGCTCGCGCATCAGACGCGTCACATCCATTTCGGACAGACCATCCGGCACACCGGTCAGTGGCTGGCAACGGATCGCCGCCGGAATTTCGTCGAAGAGCGTATCGAGCGAATCAGCGCCGGCACCATCGTTGAGGGTGTCGAGCATGCGGCGAACATCACCGCGCGTATGAGGGATAAAAGGCATATCAGGCTCAGCTCAAAAGGGCATTAGCGTGACCGGCACTGGCAGGCCGTTCACGTGCAAATCAATGGGCTTGTGCGGCGTATTCATCCGCCGACAGCAGCTTGTCGAGCTCGCTGACATCGCTGATGCGGATACGGTACAGCCAACCTTCGGTGTACGGCGCGCTGTTCACGACTTCAGGTGTGTCTGCGAGCGCTTCGTTAATTTCAATAATCTCACCGGACACGGGTGCATAAATGTCGGAAGCCGCTTTCACGGACTCCACCACACCGGCTTCATCGCCCGCTTGCACGCTGTCGCCAACGCTGGGCAGCTCAACATAGACGAGGTCGCCCAAGGCTTCCTGGGCATGGTCTGAAATACCCACGGTCACGATATCGCCGTCAAGACGCGCCCATTCGTGGCTGCTGGCGTACTTCAATTCTTCTGGTGTGTTGCTCATGGTGATTACTCAGGCGGCCAAAACCGCTCACAGGTTTAACGTTAAATGAGTGCTTTGCCATTTCGAGCAAAGACAGGTTTTACAATTTGAGCCGGCTGGAGCTTGCCGCGAATATCCACCATCGCGTGGGTTGCATTCGTGACCGGCACTCGCGCAAAGGCAATCGCCTTTTCTAGCGTGGGTGAGAAAGTACCCGATGTCGTTTCGCCATCAGCCACACCATCAATCACCACGCGCATGTGCGAACGCAGGACACCTCGTCCCTCCAGTACCAAGCCGACCAGCTGATGACTGACTCCGGCCTCACGCTCGGCCAGCAGAGCGGCCTTGCCGATAAAGTCGTGCTCCCAGGCGATGCTCCACCCGAGGTTAGAGGTCAACGGCGACGTGTCATCGTTCATATCATTGCCGTAGAGCGGCATGCCAGCCTCTAAGCGCAAGGTATCGCGCGCACCCAAACCACAAGGTGTCACGCCAGCGGCCAATAAATTCTGCCAAAACGTGGCCGCGTGCTCGGCAGGTAAAATCACTTCATAGCCCGCTTCGCCGGTGTAACCAGTGCGCGCAACAAACCAGTCCTGTGCTACTTCAGCTCCCTGAAATACCGCTAGCGCTTGCAGCGTCTCGGCATGCCCAGGCAAAACGGCATGCACAACAGCCCGCGCTTGCGGCCCTTGCACTGCCACCATAGCCAAATCGGTTCGTTCGATGAGCGCCACTCGGAAGCTTGCAGCGTGCGCCTGCATCCAAGCCAAATCTTTGTCATGCGTGCCGCAATTAACAATGACACGCCACAGTTCGGGCTGCTCAGGCGTTGGCGCGTAAACGATCAGGTCATCTATGACCCCACCGCGCTCGTTCAACATCACGGAATAAAGCGCCTTGCCGGGCAGCGTTAGTTTGGCCACATCATTGGCTAACAGGTGCTGCAAATACATCACCGCATCGGGGCCAGTTAATTCGAGCAGAGTCATGTGGGATACATCAAACATGCCCACACCGCGCCGCACAGCGTGATGCTCCTCCAAGACCGAGGCGTACTGAACAGGCATATCCCAGCCGCCAAAATCGACCAACCGCGCATTCAACGCGACATGCTCATTGTAAAGCGACGTACGCAGACCCATGTCGGCTCCAAAGGGGGTTGGCTGAGCAAAATTGACGCGCATTTTACATGGCCATGGCCTCTCATGGCGAGCGACAGCTAGCGGTCGATTTTCGACATAATTTGACATATAATGCCCGCAAATTGCTCGCCATGCCCGCCGTAAGTGCCTGATTTTAATAGTGGCTTTTGTTTACGCAGGGCTTAGCAATACCCTATTTAACCTATAGAGAGTTGTCATGACCCACGCTGCAGTGCAAGCTCCCGCCTTTGTCAAACACCCACGCCTGATTGCTTGGGTAGCCGAAATGGCCGCCCTGTGTAAGCCCGCAGCCATTCATTGGTGTGATGGCTCAGAGGCTGAATACGACCGTCTTTGCCAACTTTTAGTGGACGCCGGATCATTCAAAAAGCTGAATCCTGCAAAACGCCCTAACTCTTACTTAGCATGGACCGACCCTTCCGACGTCGCGCGCGTAGAAGATCGCACCTACATTTGCTCTGAGAAGAAAGAAGACGCTGGCCCCACCAATAACTGGATGGACCCGGCGGAAATGCGCACCACGTTGAACCCATTGTTCGATGGCTGCATGGCTGGCCGCACGATGTATGTTGTGCCGTTCTCTATGGGCCCACTGGGTTCGCCTATTGCCCACATTGGCGTGGAGCTTTCCGATAGCGCTTATGTCGCCGTCAACATGAAGCACATGACCCGCATGGGCCAAGCCGTATACGACGTACTCGGCACCGATGGCGAATTTGTTCCCTGCATGCACACGGTTGGCGCGCCCTTAGCCGCTGGCCAGAAAGATGTAGCTTGGCCTTGCAACCCTACCGTTAAGTACATCGTGCATTACCCAGAAACCCGTGAAATCTGGTCTTACGGCTCCGGTTACGGCGGCAACGCCTTGCTTGGCAAGAAATGTTTCGCCCTTCGTATTGCATCCACAATGGGTCGCGACGAAGGCTGGCTGGCCGAACACATGCTTATCCTCGGCGTGACTAACCCGCAGGGCAAGAAGTACCACGTCGCGGCCGCCTTCCCGTCGGCCTGCGGCAAGACCAACTTCGCCATGCTCATTCCACCGGTAGGCATGCCGGGCTGGGGCGTCACCACCATCGGTGACGACATCGCCTGGATCAAGCCGGATGCCCAAGGCAACTTGCGCGCAATCAACCCAGAAGCTGGTTACTTCGGCGTTGCGCCGGGCACTAACATGCAGACCAACCCCAACTGCATGTTGTCTCTTAACAAAGATGTGATCTTCACCAACGTCGCGCTTACCGACGACGGCGATGTCTGGTGGGAAGGCTTAGGCGAAGCTCCAGCTCATCTGGTCGACTGGCAGGGTAAAGACTGGACACCGGAGGACGGCAAGGCCGGCCGCAAAGCTGCTCATCCCAACTCCCGTTTCACGGTTTCCGCCACTAACAACCCGGCATTAGACAGCGAGTGGGACAACCCAGAAGGCGTGGTCATCGATGCCTTTATCTTCGGCGGCCGTCGCTCCAACACCGTGCCACTTGTGACTGAAGCTCGCAACTGGGTGGAAGGCGTCTACATGGCAGCGACCATGGGTTCCGAAACCACCGCTGCTGCCTTCGGCGCGCAGGGTGTGGTTCGTCGTGACCCCTTCGCCATGCTGCCGTTCGCCGGCTACAACATGAGCGACTACTTCCAGCATTGGCTAAACCTCGGCGCCAAGCTGCAAGCCGCTGGCGCAAAACTGCCACGCATCTACAAAACCAACTGGTTCCGTAAAGATGCCAACGGCAAGTTCATTTGGCCCGGCTTTGGCGAGAACACGCGCATCCTGAAGTGGATGATTGACCGTATCGAAAATGAAGCCCAAGGCGTCGAGCACGCTGTCGGTATCAGCCCGCGCTACGAAGACATTCGCTGGAATGGACTGGACTTCAGCCGCGAGCAGTTCGATCTGGTCAGCGACATCAATGCCGCCGACTGGGCCGAAGAGCTGAAGCTGCACGATGAGCTGTTCGAGAAACTAGCGCACAACCTGCCCACCGAGCTGACTACAGCTAAGGCTGCGCTGGCTGAACGCTTGGCCTCGTAAGTTCGCTCAACGTTGACGCATAAAAAAACGGGCTTAGCCCGTTTTTTTATGCCCTAAAATTGCCGCTCGCCCTTAGCGCTTAAGCGGCGCTAAGGAAGCGTCAATGATGAATCGGCCTGCAGGTACGCGAACCTTTAACTCACCGCCTAACAATCCGCCCAGAGCACCTAACTTAGCCGTTAGTCGCACGGGGTCTTTATTGGACAGCTGCACCGTTAGGCGGCCATCGGGCAGGAACTTAACTTCCCCTTGCGCCACGATGGAGCCCGAACCATTGCTGAGATTGGCCGTTGAGGTTAAATCATCATTACTCCGGACCTTATGCTCAATTGGAATCAAGCCTGCCCCAAGAATACTGGCCTGCGCATTGATTTCTGGGATGTCGGTATACAAATCCAGCTTAGCCTCTAGCATGAGCTTGCTTACGCCATTCGCATCAGTGATCGAAAAGATGCGTCCCTCAATGGGGCCTTTGTCTTCGGGATAGCGCATACGGAAAACCAAAGGCCCTGTGTAGAGCAGGCCTTCCTGCAACTCCGTATTCGTCGCGTCTTTAGCACCAATAGGCAGCAATCCATCCACCAGTCCAGCGCCGGTATTAATTAATGCCGACAGGGGTCCGCCCAGACCAGGAATAGCACCGAGCGCGCCAAATAGTGCCGCCGTGAGTGGGCTGGCGTCTGGTGTAAGCCCTAAGTCAGCGTAAATGTACGCGCCCGATGTCACCACAATGGACGGGCTAACCTGTACGCGGATCGCCTTTTTCGGAATATTTCCCGCGCGCAGATCTTCTACATTGCCATTCAAACGCGCATTAAGTGCTGCTGAGATCAACAGGAATTGATTGCCTTGGCATTCAATTCCTTTGTTGGCCGATTGTCCGTTAGCCAGCTTCTCGTCTTCGGAGCCGATGCCACTCTCGCAACCCAGACGGAACTTTGTGGCCGCGCCGGAGAATGACTGACCGTTACCCAAAAAGCCTGAGGGATTTGTGCCTGTTGTAATGCGATCTGGCTGAAGTAGCGCGCCATTTGACGCCAGACAGCGGCCTGGCGTTGGCGCACCATCATCCCGTCCAGAGTTACACAGGCCTGGCTCACTAAATTTGGCGGAACGCCGTTCGGTCGGGTCAAGGCGGAAGTTGGCATTCACATCCAAAACCGGCAACACACGCAAGCCAATCGAACTACCGCCCTCTTCAGGGCCACCCCGGAAAAACACTTCTAACGGTGGACCGCCCCGTTGCGGATTGCGTGCGTCTGCCAGCGTTTGCGCAATGAGCTGCGTCTGTAAAGGCAGGCCATTTATGCCACAAATCGCTTGCGACCCGGTGCAGTTAGCCGCCGAGCTGGTCAGGTCATTATTCGAATGCAGGACATAACGGTAAAGTTGCCCCACAACCCAAGGCTGGGCAGGCACAAATTGCAAAGCGCGTGGCTGCACCTTAAGTGTTCCTGGCACTACCCCCAGACAATTACCGGAAGCATCGACACGCTCTACCCTCACGCTACCAATGCCATTACACAGCAAGGCACGGGTCACACTATTTGGGTTAATCGACTGCGAGAAATTCACCTCAATAACACGATTAGGCTCAATTAACGGCAGGGGTAAGTCATCATCTGCAGGGCCATCGCCATTGGCGCTTAAGCGTCCGCCCGCACACTTCCCCTGGATACCCGCCGCCACATTGCGGGTTCCTGCTGCAATCGGACAGGGGAAGCCGGGGTAGTTGGAGAGCACGATGGGAGGGCGAATCTTTGTGGGGTCTAAGCCAGGGATTTTGAAATTAAAATTTTGCAGCAGGCCCCCCTTCAAGGCGTTGCCAGCAAAGTCTTTCACGCTGGGCGCTAAGGCTAAACGGTAGTCTTTTCCATGCTCCCACGGCGTATTTGGCGTGACAATTAACGACACGCCATCTAGCCGCCACGTAAATGGCTCGGACACATTGTTCTTCAGCAGCGAAATAACGCCCGCTGGCTGAAAGGTCTTAATGTCCATGGCTTTATTGAAGTTCACCAACAGTGGGTCACCGGGTCGAATGAACTCACCGCCAGGCAAACCATTCACGGTTTCGCCTGGAACCCAAGACTGCACTTCGGGAGGCACGATATCGGTAACGGCATTGCCAGCCGGGCGCTTCAGGTCCGTTTTTAGCTTCAATGCCAGCACGCCAACGGCGTTATCCACACCGAGAATCTTGAGCTCAATCGTGCCTACAGCTTCGATGGTGAGCACTTGTGTTTGCTGATCCAGTGTTGCTAGACCGACCACCTGAACATGCGAAATATCTTGGGTAAATGCGCCATTGGATGTGCCGTTTTGTGCCGTCACGTTGATGTCCATTTCCAGCGTCACCATTGCTGGCGCCGCCAGCGAAGTGCTGTAACGGTTCGGCAGCAGCAGGCCATTGGCATCGGAAATTAGCGTAATGGTCAAATCACCCGTATCGATTCCCGCAGGCACAAGACCATCTAGCTTTACGGACAGGTTGCCTGCTTTCAAAATATTGCCGCGAGGCACACGCAATGGCGTGATGCCTGTGAATTGTGAAAAATTTGCTGGCAAGGCTAGATCAGCAAACAGCTTACCTTCAGCCTGTGGTTTCGGCGCCCGCTCTTTCTGCCCCAATAAGGGAGAGGCCACTGGTACCTGGTTAATACAGGCATCGGTCAATAGCGACTTCACATTGCAGGTGTTACCCGTTGGCTCCGAGGTCAACACCTGCACTTCAATCCGTGAAGCCTTATTCAAATCAGGATCAGTGTTAATCCCTGAATTCAGCGGCATGAAGCTATACGCAGCAAACTGACCCGGCACTAAGGGTTTATCCAGAGTGCTTTTCAGCGCATTAGTTAACGACAGCGTGTAGCTGAGGTTGGGATTTAAGTCAGCCTCAGGATCAATGCTCAGGCGATTGCCCTGCACTAACACGCGTGCCGGCACGAGCGTTGTGCCTTGCAGCAACCGTATGGTGGTTCCGTATTGCACGGTCTTGCTGTCGATGGGCTGGGTCATCAACAAGCGTATCGTGGAAAAATCGATCAGGCCCAGTGGCTTGTTACCAATCAGGAAATTCGTGGGCGCCGGCGTGAGTTGTGCCACTTGAAAGTCGGGCATGAGCGATTGCAGATCGGTGGGGCCTTCAAACGCAGCTCGAGTCGTAAAGGTCAACGGCGGATAGGAAGGTGGCTGCAACGCCACATTGCCGCTGGTGAGCGGAATGGTTTGGCCGACAATGGTGTATTGCGTTTTCGGCTGCAGCGGTTTTTTCGGCGTGATCACCACCCCTTTACCATCTGGAACCTTGACTACATCAAAGTCCTCGCTGACCGTGCTTCCTGCTGCCCTGATGGCAAAAAGGGACTTTAGTGCTTGTTCTGTGGACACCGACGGGTGTAACGGGTGCGAAAAACGCAGCACGATGGGCGCTGAAGGCACCACATCCGTCTGCCCCAACATGGGGTAGGCATAGACCAAACTACGCTCTTGATCTGTGATATTGGCCGATGGCCCCGGCATAGTGGGTACAACAGGCGTTTGTTGACGGCCACTGCCACCGCTGCACGCACTGAGCAGAACGACCAAACTACACGCAAGTAACTTTTTCATGTCGGCGCCCATCAGAAGGTGAGGTGAATAGCAGCGTTGAGCACGCTGACATCGCCACCCGTGGTTGCACCCTCACAACGAATTTTCACATCGTTACCCGAGTTATCCTTAACCGGTGGTCGTGGGCATTTGGGTTCACTCTGATTGCCCGCTGGTGCAGTGGTACTGATTAAGAAATCTTTGTCTTCAAGCAAATGGTATTGGTAGGCGAAGTCCAGTCGTACGGGTTGTGACAAGAACAAGGCCTTCTCAATTAAGTAAGAAAAGCCCACCCCCATGACCACTTTGTCATTATCAACGTAGTTCACATTGAGCGATTCGGTGCTCTCTAATGGTGACTGTTCGTAGCTCACGCCCCCCAGCACACTGAATTCACGATTTAGACGGTATTCGAAACCAGCACGTGGAATAAGGACATCCTTAAATTTAAGCTGGCCGATGTCTTTAATCGTGTCATTTTTAAACTGCTGATTTGCGCCGGACCAGAGGGCGTAATCCATGGAAGCGCCCACGCGTAACTTATGCATATTGTATTGAATGCCGGCCGTGAAGGTTTCTGGCTGATAGTTATCTAAGGTATTCACGATTAAGGGCAGCTGCGTAATGAGGTTAGGCACAACCGCATTAGCGTTCACTTTGGTGTTGTATTTCGACTCATATCGCCAGCTCGCTGCCATTTCTAAGCCTTTAGCCCAGCAGTATTTTTGGTCCGGACAAAGAATGTCGCCCCAATTCAGATTTGCCGAGAGAATGGGTTGGATAGAGGGGGCAGCTGTCACTTGCAAACTTTCAAAGCCGGTTTGTCCGCTGACTTGAGCTTGAGCACCAAGCTCCGCACTGGCATTCAGGGTGATGCGCGTCGATGCACCTACATCCACGCCTTTAAACAGGTTTAAGCCCGCGCCTAAGCTCAGGAATAAGGACTGCTGACCGTATTTCAGGGACTGAGCGGTTTGATCTGATGTAGAGCTGAACGCCAATAAATTCGTCCCCGTCCGCTCGGCGCCCAACATAAAGCCCAGCACAATGGCACGATCGTCTTTGAGCATTTTGCTCAGATCGGTTTTGAAGCCGAGCAAGATGTTGTAATTGGAGTCGTCCTCAATCACGTCGTCTTTAACAACGTCATCCGGGGTATTCCAACCTTTAGCCGTTAGCGTTTGATCGGTGAATAACATGCCTGCGCTCATCGCCCCTTTTCGGTCGCGAGCCAGATACGCCGGGTTGTAATAAACCGCAGAGGGCTGGTTTGAGAACAACGACAAAGACTGTGCTGAAGCTACATCATTGGGCAACAGACCAAAATTAGAACCAATATGGCCTAGGCTGGCTTGGGCGACTGAGGCACTCAGTAACAACAGAGAGCTTATACCTATACGTACACTGAGTTGCTTCATGACACCACCCTCATATCTTTATGCTATCGATTCGTGATCGACGTATATTTTATGTTGCCGCGAAGTTACTCGACCGTTGAGTCATTGTGCCAGCTAGTGCTTGTACCTTTTTTGTAAATTGCCCATAAAAAAACCTCCCGAAGGAGGTCTTTTCACGCCAAATCGCCCTTAGCGGAACACGGCCACACTGGCGATCTGTACTAACTCAATCGCAGGCTCTGGATATACGCCGAGAGCAAACATCAGTATGGCCATGGCAATCACCATCATGCCACCTAAGCGAACGCCCCAGAAGGTATCCGCCTCCATGCGACGCATCCCCGGCGTTGGCATAAATAATGCCACCACCACGCGTAGGTAATAGAACAGGCCAATGGCACTACCAATGACCAGTGCGCCCAACAACCACCAAAGCTTGGCATCCACGCCGATCGCAGCAATATAAAACTTACCGATAAAGCCTGCGGTGAATGGAATGCCAGCCAAGGACAGCATCATGACCGTCAACACTGCGGTTAAATAGGGGCGACGCCAGAACAAACCTCGGTAATCGAAGATCGCATCGGCATCTTTGCCGGTGTAGGGGCTGGAGGTCAGCGCCACCACACCGAACGCACCAATCGTAGTGACTACATAGGTCAGCAGGTACATATTGATGGCTTCAAGCGACAGCGCACCACCGGCAATAATCGCCACCAGAACGTAACCAAAATGCGCAATGGAGGAGTAACCCAGCAATCGTTTGAGATTGCTTTGATTCAACGCTAGCAAGTTACCTAAAGCGATGGACAGAATCGCTAAGCCAGTTAAGAAGTTGACCCAAATACCCGTGTGCGCCACGGGGACTTCCACGAACAACCTCAACAGCACCGCAAAAACGGCCACTTTGCTGACCGTGGCCAGGTAAGCACCCACAGGTGCGGGTGCACCCTCGTACACGTCGGGCGTCCACAAATGGAAGGGCGCTAAGGACAGTTTGAAAGCCAAGGCCATCAAAATCATTGCAAAGCCAGCCAGCGCGAACGGACTAATAATGCCTACGGAAGCCAGCTGTGCGCCCAAGCCGCCGAAATTCAGTGCGCCAGACTCGGCATAGAGCAGCGCCATGCCAAACAGCATGAATGCGGAAGCCGCTGCTGACAGTACGAGGTATTTGATGCCGCCTTCAAGGGAGCGTCGATTACGGAAGGTATAAGCCACCAAGCCGTATACGGGAATTGACATCAATTCCAAGCCAATGAAAAGCGATGCCAAGTGACGCGACATAATGAGCACAATTGCTCCCAGTGCCGACAACACCAGCAGCAAATACATTTCTTCTCGGTTGCCGTCATAGCCCTTCAAATAGGCATGCATTAGCGTGCTACAGGCTAGCGTGGCAAATAGCACCAAGCCAATAAAGAAACTGGCATGGCCATCCATTTGCAATAAGGGCGTAATGAGCTGAGGACCCACGGCGTGAGCGAAAGGCACTGAGAACAGCGCCAAGTTCAGACCAATCACTGTCAGGGTGGCATTAAGGTCATGCTGACGACGAATGGCGATAGACAACATCACCAAAATTGCCGTGGCTCCTGTGATGAGCAGGGGCAGCATTGCGAGAATCATTGGAGTCGTGATCGTCATGGCGGATTACAAGGCCGGTTGCACAGGCAGTGCTGCCTGTGTGAACAAGAAATGAAGGTTCTGCATGCTCACCACCGACGTGTCAAACACAGGCTGTGGGTAAAGACCGAGCCAGAGCAGAGAAACAATTAAGCTAAGCATGATGAGCTTTTCGCGACCATTGAGGTCAGCCAACGCGTGATCTGATTTGGCCGGACCGTAGAAGGCCTTTTGCATCATCAGCAGGCCGTAAATAGCCGCCAGAATCAGACCGCCCGCCGTCACGGTAGCGACCACGGCATTCACCTTAAAGCTTCCGAGCAGAATCATGATTTCGCCCACGAAGTTGCCCATGCCCGGCAAGCCCAGCGAAGCGGCCGCAAAGAACAACATGATGGGTGGCAAGAAGCGCATGCGCGACCAGAGACCACCCATCTCGCGTAAATCGCGGGTATGCAGACGCTCGTATAGCTCACCGCAAAGAATGAACAGTGCGCCGGCCGAAATACCATGCGCCAACATCTGCACAACAACGCCCTGCAAGGCCACCATATTGCCGGAGTAGATACCGACCAGGACGAAGCCCATGTGCGATACCGAGGTATAGGCAATGAGGCGCTTAATGTCGGTCTGGGCACAGGCCAAAATAGCGCCATAGAAAATGCCAATCACGCCAAGCCACATAGCGATGGGGGCAAATTCAATAGAGGCATTGGGGAACAGCGGTACGCCAAAACGTAGCAGACCGTAGCCTGCGGTTTTCAGCAGCACACCGGCGAGATCGACCGAACCCGCAGTGGGCGCTTGCGCATGAGCATCAGGCAACCACGAGTGAAATGGCACAACGGGAAGCTTCACGGCAAAGGCGATGAAGAAGCCCAGCATCAGTACCATTTCAACGGCCGGCGCCATGCTGGTTCCCAGCAGATCATCGTAGCTAAACGTAAGTACGCCGGTGTTTTGTGCGTGAACCAACACGAGGCCAATGATGGCAAGCAAGAGCAGCAAACCACTGGCCTGGGTGTAAATAAAGAACTTCGTAGCGGCACTGATGCGGCTGCGGCCGTTAGCCCCCTTGTGACCCCAGAGGGCGATCAAGAAGAACATCGGGACCAGCATCATTTCCCAGAAGAAGAAATACAGGAACAGGTCGACGGCGAGGAAAACACCCACTACACCGCCCAAGTTCCACAGCAGGTTCAGGTAGAAGAAGCCAACATGGTTTTCAATTTCGCGCCACGAGCAGGCAACGGCCAGCGCACCGAGGAAACCGGTGAGCAACAGCATCAACATCGACAGGCCATCTAAGGCGAGGTGGAAGCTAATACCAAAGCGGGGAATCCAGTCACGTTGGAACTCCAGCTGCCACTGCGGGCTTCCGCTGATGGCAGTGGATAACGCCTCACCGTGATAGTCACCCTGTAACCACACCATCACGGTCAGCGCAAAGAACGCCACCATGGTGACTAAGGCAATCCAGCGTGGCGTGTTGGGGCTGAGACGCTCAGCCTGCCAAGCCAGCAAACCGCCCGCAAAAGGAATCAGCAGTAGCCAGAGCAATATGGTTGAATCAAACGTGATCATGGCTTACACCAACACAAGCAAAGAAAGAATGATCAAGGCAGCCACAGCAAATGAAGCGGCATACCAACGAATCTGACCGTTTTCAGTCGGCACCAAGAGGCGGTTACCTAGTCGGGTCAGGCGCGGCAATAGACCGATGCCCTGATCTGCCGGATCGTGGCGTAGCACATGCACCAAGAACATGAATGGCTTCACGAAAACTCGGTCGTAGAGCCAATCAAAGCCCCAGGCGTTGTACCAAAGTTTGCTAATGGCACGTGCCGGTGCGAGCTCGCCCAACGCGGTGACGAAACGGCGCTCGCCCAAGAATAGGAAGGCCGCTAAGACGATACCGAGAATCGCGATACCGCCTGAGATGAGCTCCAGCTCAAGGCGCCCCTGCTCACCCGCTGTGGCCGATGGCATGGCTGGCAGTACATCGGCCAGTGGCTGTTGAATCAGTGCGCCAACACCCGTAGATAGCACCAGCAGAATGGCCAAGGGCAACCAGTAGGACACGCCTTTCAGGGCATGCGCATGAGTCTTTTCTTCACCATGAAACACGATAAAGATCAGGCGGAAGGTATAGATCGAGGTCAGGAAGGCACCTAGCAAGCCTGCGAGCAGCAAGTTCGAATGGCCGCCGGCATAAGCCTCGAAAAGAATTTCGTCTTTCGAGAAGAAGCCTGAGGTCACGAATGGTAGAGCCGCCAGCGCACCGCCACCGATCAGGAAGCAGGCGTAAACGAAGGGAATCTTCTTGCGCAGGCCACCCATCTTGAAGATGTTCTGCTCGTGATGCACAGCGATGATGACCGCACCCGCCGAGAGGAAGAGCAGCGCCTTAAAGAAGGCATGCGTCATCAAGTGGAAAATAGCGGCCGACCACGCGCTGACACCCAGGGCCAGAAACATATAGCCAATTTGGCTCATGGTCGAATAGGCCAAAATGCGCTTGATATCGGTTTGAACCAGCGCTGCAAAGCCCGACAGCACCAGCGTAATCGCGCCAATGATGCCCACCAGTGCCAG
>DDPD01000062.1:20723-48936 GCA_002342025.1 Moraxellaceae bacterium UBA2477
ACCATGGTAGCGGCGTGAATGAGCGCGGAGACAGGGGTTGGACCTGCCATCGCATCCGCCAACCACGTTTGCAGCGGTAGCTGTGCGGATTTGCCGACAGCACCGCCGAGCAACATCAGCGTCGCCATGTTGATCCAGAACGAGCCGCTGGCAAAGTGTTGCGGTGCCAGCACCATCAGTTCCTGAATGTTCAATGTGCCGAGTTCACGGAACAAAATCATCATGCCGATGGCGAGGAAGGTGTCGCCAACACGGGTCACAATGAAGGCCTTGCGTGCGGCCAGACCGTTGGCCGCATCTTTGTAATAGAAGCCAATAAGCAAGTAGGAGCAAAGGCCCACACCTTCCCAGCCAAAGTACAGGAATAACAGGTTATCGCCGAGTACCAGGAAAATCATGGAGGCAACAAACAGGTTCATGTACGAGAAGAAACGCTCGTAGCCGTCCTCTCCGCGCATATACCACGACGCGAAGATATGAATCAGAAAGCCAACCCCGGTGATGACGCCCATCATGGTCAGAGACAGGCCATCTAAGCGCAGGGCGAACTCGGCATTCAGGCCATCCACCGCCAGCCACGTCCACAGCACTTGGGTGAATGCCCCGCTTTCTGGTGTGTTGGTCAGGAAATCGTAGCCGACCCACGCCGTGGTGGCGGCCGACAGACCGAGCGAACCCACACCAATAAGTGCCGCCACATTTTCTGAAATACGCTCACGCGAGAGCGACAGCAGAATGTAGCCCAATAGGGGAAATACAAAGGTCAGAAAGAGCAGGTTCATCCGCGCATCTCACTGGCAGCATCAATGTCGAGGGTTTTGAAACGACGGTACAACTGCAGCACAATGGCTAGACCAACCGAAGCTTCGGCAGCGGCCAAGGTGATGATAAAGATAAACATGACTTGGCCATCTGCCTGCGCCCAGCGTGCACCCGCTACGACGAAGGCCAATGCAGTGGCATTCATCATGACTTCCAGCGACATCAGCACAAACAAAATATTGCGGCGCACCAGCAAGCCGGTGAGGCCTAGTACAAACAAAATGGCGGCGAGTGCCAAGCCATGCTCCATGGGTATTCCGGTCATTACACTGTCCATCCCGTCAAAACCTGTAGCAGCCAATTACGGCTGATCATCCGAACGGCCTAGGTGGTATGCCGCCACCATAGCGCCCAACAATAAGAAAGAGGCCAGCTCCACCGCGAGCAGGTAGGGTCCATATAAGGCCACACCCACTTCTTTTGCAGAGACAGTGGTCAAGCCAGCAGGGTGCTGACCCATGCCACTCAACACATAACCTAAGGTGCCTAGCAATGCTAAGGCCAGCAGGGACGGCAGCAGCCAAATGCGTGGAGTCATCCAAGCTTTCTCTTGTGCTATCGCAGCATCGCCCATGTTCAGCATCATTATGACGAACACAAACAGAACCATGATGGCACCGGCATACACGATGATTTCCAACATGCCCGCAAATGGCGCGCCTAGGGCAAAGAAAATCACCGCCACCGCCAGTAAAGACACGATGAGGTTGAGCAACGCATGCACCGGATTGGTGTGCGTGATCACGCGCAGCGTAGCCAGGATGGCAACAGCAGCAGCAATGTAGAAGGCATATAGCACGGCATTCACTCTCTTCATGCGCCAACCGAAGCCGGCGCCGTTGTTATCCGCCGATTACGGCATCAGACCCTTAACGCTGACCGGCTCGGCTTCATGCTGCGCCGCACCTTTCGGCTTACCAGCAATAGACATGCCGGCGACACGGTAGAAGTTGTAATCCGGGTTTTTGCCTGGGCCAGAAATCAGCAGATCTTCCTTTTCGTAGACCAGATCCTGACGCTTAAACTCCGCCATTTCAAAGTCGGGCGTGAGCTGAATTGCCGTGGTTGGGCAGGCTTCTTCGCACATGCCGCAGAAAATGCAGCGCGAAAAATTGATACGGAAAAACTCGGGGTACCAGCGGCCATCGTCCGTTTCAGCTTTTTGCAGCGAGATGCAGCCTACGGGGCAGGCCACTGCACAGAGGTTGCAAGCCACACAACGCTCTTCGCCATCTGGATCGCGAGTCAGCACGATACGGCCTCGATAACGCGGCGGCACGTAGATCGGCACTTCCGGATACATGAGCGTGTCGCGCTTGCGGAACGAGTGCGAGAACACCATCACCATGCTGCGGATCTGGGTGAACGCGCCGACGATAATTCCAGTCAATGTCATCTTCAGTTCCTCAGGCGGCCGGGGCGTTTAGCAAGACAACCGCAGCCGTCACCAACATATTCAACAAACACAGCGGCAGGCACACCATCCAGCCAAAGGTCATCACACGGTCGTAGCGTGGACGCATGAGCGCACCGCGCACGAGCACAAAGATCATGATGAAAAAGCCCGTCTTGGCGGCGAACCAGAAGAACGGTGGAATGTTTTCCAAATAGGGAATTGGCAGCGGCAGCCATCCGCCGAGGAATAGCGTCGCGAGCAGGGCCGAAATGACCACCACCGCAACGTATTCACCCACGAAAAACATGCCCCACTTCAGGCCGGAATATTCGATGTGATAACCATCGGCCAGCTCTTGCTCTGCTTCGGGTTGGTCGAACGGATGACGGTGCGTGACCGCGATGCCGGCCACCAAGAACGTACAGAACGCGAAGAACTGCGGCACGATAAACCACATGTCTTGCTGTGCCAGCACGATGTCGCGCAGACTGAACGAGTCGGCCTGAATGACTACGCCCATGAGCGCGATACCCATGAACACTTCGTAAGACAGTGTTTGAGCGGAGGCGCGCATGGCACCGAGCAAGGCGTACTTGTTATTACTCGACCAGCCGGCAAACAACACGGCATAGACCGCTAGTCCGGCCATGGCCAGGAAGAACAAGATACCGACATTAAGGTCAAACACACCCCAGGTTGGGGTGATGGGGATGACGGCCATCACTGCCAGCAAGGATGAAAACGCAATCGCGGGGGCTAACCAGAAAATGAACTTATCGGCAAACGGGGGCGTCCAGTCTTCCTTAAAGAACATCTTCAACATGTCGGCGGCGAGTTGGAACAAGCCGAAAGGGCCCACCCGATTAGGACCATGACGATCCTGCCAGAGTGCCAGCAGGCGACGCTCTACAAAGCTTAGGAAAGCGCCCGAAAGCACCACCGCAAGCAAGATGACGATCGCCTTCATAACCGCAGTGAGGATCTCGACGAGATCAGGTGTTAGCCAAGCCATGTTCATGCTCAGAGGCCTCCCTGCAAGGCAATCGTTGCCCAACCCTGACGCGCCACCAGCGGCTGATCGGCCAAGCCCACAGGCAGACCGAGCGTACCCACAGGCAGGCTGTCATCAATGCGGATAGGCAGTTTGGCAGCACCCGCACCCGCACGGACTAGGACCATTGCATCTGCACCCACGGTTAGTTGCGCGGCAGTGGCACTGCTCAACGCAACATACGCTGTTGCATTACGCGACTCGGTGACAGGCGCTTTTGCGGCCATTTCGTCGCTACCAAAGAGGTGGTAGATCGGCAACACACGTAGCTCATTGGCACGCACAGCAAAGGCTGCGGGCACATCACCAAAGTAGCTCATGGCCTGACCTTCCGTGAAGACGCGAACACCTTGGTCACCTGCCTTCAGGCTGCCACCAACTTCATCTTGGAATTTATTCCATGCAGATGGCGAGTTCCAACCCGGTGCCGAAGCAAACGGCACGATGGGCGATGACTCATTCGGACCGGCATAGCCTTCCATGGAGAACGCCAAGGCCGAGTCTGGATCTTGCGAGGCGCGTGGCTCATGCACGGAAATATTGGCACGCATGGAGGTGCGGCCCGAGTAACGACGCGGCTCACGGGCAATTTTCAGGCCGTGAATACGGAAGTTTGCATTCGGTGCTGCCGCGACAATGCTGGAAAGTGCAGGGATACCGGCGGCTGTTGCAGCTACGGCATCATCGAGCAAGGTCCATTGCACGTCTTTGTCTAACAGCGTGCTGTGCAGGGCATGTAGCCAGCGCCACGACTCTTTAACCAGTACGGCTGCGTCGTAATAGCTGGCATCAAATGCCTGGAAGTAGCGCTGTGCGCGCCCTTCTTGGCTGATTACAGTGCCATCGCCTTCGGCAAAGGTCGCCGCCGATAACACCCAGTGTGCCTTATCGGTGGTGGCGGTCTGCTGATGGTCCACCACAATCACGGTGCTTGCAGCATTCAGCGCGGCATCCACCACAGCCGTGTCGGCGCGACGGTAGAGATCATTTTCGAGCACCACCACCGTGTCTGCCGCGCCACTGGCGAGCAGGCTCAGCGCTTGATCCAGCGATTCGCCGCCGATCAGGGTGCTGCCCACGGAATTGACTTCGCTGAAGGCGAGCACGATGCCGGCATCTTTCTCACGCTTGAGAAGCGCCTGAGTGATGTTGGCCGCCGCCTGTAGCACGGCGGCATCGCCAGCGCCCACACCGGACACAACCAAAGGCTTCTTAGCTGCTAACAATTCATTCGCAATGGCCTGTGCCAGAGTCTGCGTAGCCGCATCGAGGCCTATGACCGCAGGCGCCGTGGCATCAATGGCATGTGCAACAGCAAAACCTAAACGCGCAATGTCTTCGGGCGCGGCACGATGGGTCGCAAGCGCAACATCATCCAAACGCGTCGCGCTTACGCTGGCAATAAACAGCGGCGACAGGGCACGTTGGCCAATGTCACGCACCCCAAGGGCATTCCAATCTTGGATGCGCTTGTCCGCACTCATCTGCACTGGCTTGTTCTTGACTGACTGACGCAGTGCCAGCGCGAGACGCGCAGAGGTTTGCGTCACATCTTCACCAAGCACAAAAACGGCATCGCAGGCTTCAACATCACGCATGCCCAGTACGCGCTCTGCGTGGCTTTGCAAAATGCTCACCGCGAGTTGATCGAGGGCTTGATCCGCAGCATTAACACCGGCAAAGAAATTGTCGGCGCCAACCAGCTCGCGCAGCGCGAAATTGGCTTCGAGGCTGGCACGCGGCGAGCCAATACCAATGGTGCGTTTAGCGGCTTTGACGGCGGCGGCAATGCCATCCAATGCCGCATCCATGCCACGCTTTTCAAGACCGGCAGCGGTGCGCTGCAAGGGCTGGCGTGGGCGATCTTCGCGGTTAACAAAGCCGTAGCCGAAACGACCACGGTCACACAGGAAATACTGGTTCACGGCGCCGTTGAAGCGGTTTTCGATACGGCGCAGCTCGCCATAACGCTCGCCCGGGCTGATGTTGCAACCGGCCGCGCAGCCTTGGCAGATGCTAGGCGCGAACTGCATGTCCCACTTACGGTTATAACGCTCGCTGTGGGTTTTATCGGTGAACACACCGGTCGGGCAGACCTCGGCGAGGTTGCCGGAGAATTCGCTTTCCAGCGTGCCGTCTTCAACACGACCAAAATAGACGTTGTCGTGCGCACCGAAAACGCCGAGATCCTGACCACCGGCGTAGTCGTTGTAAAAACGCACACAGCGGTAGCAGGCGATGCAGCGGTTCATTTCGTGTCCGATAAACGGACCGAGATCTTGATTCTGGTGCGTACGCTTCTGGAAGCGATAGCGACGGGTGTTATGGCCCGTCATCACCGTCATGTCCTGCAAATGGCAGTGGCCGCCTTCCTCACACACCGGACAGTCGTGCGGGTGGTTGGTCATCAACCACTCGACCACCGAAGCGCGAAATTCCTTGGCTTCAGCATCATCAATGGAGATGAAGGTGTTGTCGGTGGACGGCGTCATGCACGACATCACCAAACGACCGCGCTTGTCATCGGCGTTGGCGTACTGCTTGACCGCGCACTGGCGACAGGCGCCGACAGAACCCAGCGCCGGATGCCAGCAGAAATAGGGAATATCGAGGCCGAGCGAAAGACAGGCGCGCAACAGGTTGTCGCTACCGTCTACATCGTACTGCTTGCCATCTACATGGATCGTTGCCATTTCAGACCGTCTTCAAATTCGCGAAATGAGAGCGCTCAGGCCGTCAAGGCTTGAGCGGGCTGCGAGACGACACCGGCGTCGAACTCGCTGCGGAAATACTTGATGGCACTGCCCAACGGTTCGACCGCACCTGGCGCATGCGCACAGAACGTCTTACCCGGACCCAAGTGACCAACCAGCTGCAATAACGTCTCAACATCGCCAGCCTGACCTTCGCCACGCTCTAGTGCGCGCAGGATCTTCACGCTCCAAGGCAGGCCGTCACGGCAGGGCGTACACCAGCCACAGGACTCGCGCGCAAAGAACTCTTCCATGTTGCGCAGCAGCGATACCATGCTGATGCTGTCGTCAATTGCCAGCGCCAAACCGGTACCCATACGCGTACCGACCTTGCCGATACCGGCAGCGTACATTTGCGCGTCAAGGTGTTCTGGTAGCAGGAAACCGGTGCCGGCACCGCCAGGCTGCCACGCCTTCAGCGTGTAACCGTCGCGCATACCGCTAGCATAGTCTTCAAATAATTCACGGGCGCTGATGCCAAACGGCAACTCCCAGACACCGGGGTTCTTCACCTTGCCGGAGAAGCCCATCATTTTCGTGCCGTGATCTTCGCTGCCGGGACGCGCCAGCGATTTGAACCAGTCCACACCATTGGCCACGATGGCCGAGACATTGGACAGCGTTTCCACGTTATTTACGCAGGTGGGCATACCCCACACACCGACCGCAGCCGGGAATGGTGGCTTGGCGCGCGGATTGGCGCGACGGCCTTCGAGCGAGTTAATCAGCGCGGTTTCTTCGCCACAAATATAGCGACCGGCGCCGGTGTGAACATAAAGCTCAAAATCAAAACCGGAGCCGAGGATGTTTTTGCCAATAAAGCCTGCAGCGCGAGCTTCATCCAGCGCGGCATTGAGAATGCGCGCCGCATCCACGTATTCGCCACGCAGGAAGATGTAGCCGGTGGTCGCTGCCAAGGCACGCGCACTGATGACCATACCTTCGATCAGCAAATGCGGCAGCTGCTCCATGAGCAGGCGGTCCTTCCAGGTGTTCGGCTCCATCTCATCGGCGTTGCAGAGCAGATAGCGCGGTGACTTGCCGTCGCTAGGCGGCATCAGGCCCCACTTCACGCCGGTGGGGAAGCCTGCGCCGCCACGACCTTTTAGACCGGAGTCTTTCACTTGCTCAACGATTTCGGCAGGGCTGAGATCCTTCAGCGCTTTGCGCAGACCAGCATAACCGGCCTTGGACTGATACTCAGCCAGATCTACCGTGGCACCGTCATCACGCAAACGCCACGTCAGCGGATGTGTCTCGGCGCTGCGGGCAATGGTGTTAGCCGGGCCGAATGAAGACAGGATCATTTGTATTTCTCCAGCAAGGCCGGGATTTGATCGGGCGTGAGGCCGCCGTAAGTATCGTCATCGATCATCATCGTCGAACCCTTATCGCAATTGCCCAAGCAGCACACGGGCAGCAGCGTAAAGCGGTCATCGGCACTGGTCTGACCCAGGCCGCAGCCCAGTTCGGCGCTGAGTTTTTCGAGCACTTGCTCATGACCGTTGATGTAGCAGGTCATGCTGTCGCAAAGGCGAACCACATGACGGCCAACCGGCACACGGAAGATTTGGCTGTAGAACGTCGCCACACCTTCCACATCCGGTGCCGGGATGCCGAGCACCTCGGCAATGGCCGGGATAGCGCCATCAGGCACATAGCGATAGTTGGCCTGGACGATTTTGAGCGCATCGATGCTGGCCGCGCGCGCGTCCGGGTAATGCGACATGGCATGCTCGATGTCATGACGCTCTTGGGGCGACAGCTGGAATTTGCTGGTCGCGATGAGTGGGGCGCTCGCTGTCGAGTTTGCTGTAGTCATATCAGTCAACATTTATCGGTCAACACTTATCGGTCGACATCGGCCATCACAAAATCAATGGACGCCAGGTAAGCAATCAAATCCGGGATCATGGATCCGCGAATCACCGAGGGAATCTGCTGCAAATGCGCGAACGACGGCGTACGAATACGCGTGCGATAGCTCATCGTGCTCTTGTCGGACGTCAGGTAATAGCTGTTGATGCCCTTGGTGGCTTCGACCATAAAGCTGGCCTCACCCGCTGGCATCACCGGGCCCCAAGACACGCTAGTGAAGTGGTGAATCAGCGTTTCGATATCCTGCAGCGTGCGCTCTTTATTCGGCGGCACGGCTAACGGGTGATCGGCTTTATAGGCACCGCTTGGCATGTTCTTCAGGCACTGCTCGATAATGCGCAGCGATTGACGCATTTCCTCGATACGCACCACAGCACGATCGTAGGCATCGCCATTTACGGCCAACGGCACATCAAATTCAAAGTTTTCGTAGCCGGAATACGGACGCGCTTTGCGCAAGTCGAAGTCGACACCGGTGGCACGCAAGCCAGCACCGGTCACACCCCATTCAATGGCTTCAGCACTGTTGTACTGCGCCACGCCGATGGCACGCGCTTTCAGCACACTGTTACGCATGGCGGCCTTCTCGTATTCCTTCAGACGCGATGGCATCCAGTCGAGGAATTCGCGAACCAAACGCTCCCAGCCCTTGGGCAGGTCATGCGCCACGCCGCCGATACGGAACCAAGCCGGATGCATACGGAAGCCGGTGATGGCCTCGATGACATCGTAGGCGCGCTTACGGTCAGAGAACATGAAGAAGATCGGCGTCATGCCGCCGAAGTCCTGAATGTAAGTACCCAAGAACAACAAGTGCGAGGTGATGCGGAAGAACTCAGAGAGCATGACGCGAATGGTTTGCACACGCTCAGGCACCTGAATGCCTGCCAGCTGCTCAACCGCCAGCACATAGGGCATGTTATTCATCACGCCACCGAGGTAATCAATACGGTCGGTGTAAGGAATGAAGCTGTGCCAAGTCTGACGCTCAGCCATCTTCTCTGCGCCACGATGGTGGTAGCCGATGTCAGGTACGCAATCGAGAATTTCTTCACCATCGAGCTGCAAAACGATGCGGAAAGCACCATGTGCAGACGGATGGTTAGGGCCGAGGTTGAGGAACATGAAGTCGGAGTCATCCGACTGCTTTTTCATGCCCCACTCCTCCGGGTTAAAGCGCAAGGCCTCTTGCTCGGCATCCTGGCGCAAGGCGGTCAGATGGAAAGGATCGAATTCGGTGGCGCGCGCCGGATAGTCCTTACGCAGCGGATGACCCACCCACGTACGCGGCATGAGTAGGCGGAACGGCTGCGGATGGCCGGCAAAATTAATGCCGAACAGATCCAGCACTTCACGCTCGTACCAGTTCGCATTCGCAAAAACAGGAATCGAGGTAGGCAGATTCAGGTCGCCCTCAGAAAGCGCGACCTTGATGCGCACATCCGAATTTCGATCAATCGAAATCAGGTGATAAAACACCGAGTAATCTGCCGCTGGCAGGCCGTAACGGTGCTTACGCAGACGCTCGTCCACGGCCGACAGGTCGTACAGCATGGAATAAGGCTTGGGCAGCTGCTTCAGAAAACGCAGCACATCCAAAATCTGTTCGCGCTTAACCCAGAGTGTCGGCACCTTGTCGAGCGTGGCCTGGAAAATCAGATTTTCCGCGCCAAAACGCTCGCCAAGTTCACGTACTACCGTGAACTCGGCGCTGGGGGTCGTTTGTTGTGCAAGGACGTCGTCAGCCATCAGTCTCGTCGTCAGCAAAAAGTGAATGCTTGCATTGAGCGCTAGGCGCTCAACAGAAAATTATCAGACCTGGTCTGGCGTACGCAGATTGACGACCTGAATGCGTTCGTCGTGTTTACGTTCGCGCATCGGCTCCAATTCTGGTTTGTACACACCTTGATCACCGACTGTCCAAGACAGCGGGCGACGCTCCTTGCCCACTTGCTCCTGCAATAGCATGAGCGCCTGCAGGAAGGCTTCCGGTCGCGGCGGGCAGCCGGGAATATAAATATCAACCGGCAGGAACTTATCCACACCCTGAACCACAGAGTAAATGTCGTACATGCCGCCGGAGTTCGCACAAGCACCCATGGAAATAACCCATTTCGGCTCCAGCATCTGTTCGTATAGACGCTGAACCACGGGAGCCATTTTCATAAAGCAGGTGCCGGCCACCACCATGACATCGGCCTGACGTGGCGAGGCGCGGATCACTTCGGCGCCAAAGCGCGCCACGTCATGCGGCGCAGTAAAGGCCGTCGCCATTTCCACATAGCAGCAGGAAAGACCAAAGTTGTAAGGCCACAGCGAATTTTTGCGACCCCAGTTCACCGCGCCATGAATCATGTCTTCAAGACGGCCGAGAAAAATACTCTTATTAGCCTGCTCTTCTACGGGATCCATCACGCCCGTTTGAGTCTGCTGAATCGGGTAGCTGTCGTTGGCGGCGTTGGGGTCAATGCGTGTCAGGGTATATTTCATGAACCACAGCCTCAGTGATCAGAAGGTTCGGCCGCACGGCGCGCAGCGCGACGTCGACGAGCTTCCGGCGCCCAATCCAAAGCGCCAATGCGCCATAGATAGAACAAGCCGGCCAGCAGGACGAAAACAAAGAAGCTGACTTCGAAGAAACCCAACCAACCTACTTCTTTTACAGAAATGGCGTAGGCATAGAGAAACAAGGCTTCAACGTCGAAGATCACGAAGAACATCGCCACTAAATAAAACTTAGCCGACACGCGCAGACGCGCACCGCCACGAGAGACAATGCCTGATTCGAAAGGCTCGTTTTTAGCACGGCCCCAATCACGGCCACCCAGCAACCAAGGCACAAAGAGCATGAAACAGCACATACCCACGATGCCGACCAGGAAGACACCAAAGGCCCAATAGCTGGCAACCTCAGTAACGCCAGTTGTCATGGCGAACTCCTATTAATATATCGCGGCGGAGCGCCAGACCCAAAAGAGCCGACTCACCCATTGAATGGGGCGCAGGATACTCGTTGAGGCGCCTAATTTCCACACTCCAAATGCGGCCTATGAGTCTCTTGTCAACTTTTCAACTCGCCTGCCACGCCATAGACCTGCTCAAGTTCGTCCAGCGCATCGCCTAAATAGACGGCGAGTTTTTGTACGCTCGGCAAAGCGACTCTACAAGCCGTGAAGCCAAAATGCATTTGGCCATCGTAGGACAAGATCGTGATATTGAGCGCTTGGCCGTTGAAAATCAGTGAAACCGGGTAGGCACTAACCAAACGTGCACCATTTAAATACAGAACTTCTGTCGGGCCCGGCACATTCGATACCATGGTGTTGTACATGGGGCGGCGTGCTCGAGCACCAATACCGGTCATCTGGCCAATCAAGAATGGGGCCATCAGCAGATTGGTATAGAGTGTCATGGCAGGCTTGGAGAGTGTGGCTAATAAGTTCTTATTGGCCTGCATGGAGGCCTTGATTGCCTCCAATCGAGCTTTCGGATCCTCAATATGACTTGCCAGCGATGACAGTGCCAAGCTAATGCCGTTGCCTTCTCCCGCCTCTTCACGCGTTCGCAGTGACACCGGGATAGACGCCAGCAAGGGCTTTTTCGGCAGGCCGTTAATTTCCAGCAGGTAGCGGCGCAAGGCGGCAGAGCATGTCGCCAAAACGATATCGTTTAGCGTGCCATTCGCTTTTTCAGCCACTCGCTTCATGCGCTCAATCGATAAGCTCTGCGTAGCAAAACGGCGTTGCGGGCTGATGCTGCCATTTAATGCGCAGGCCGGTGTGCGATAAGGGCCTATCAATCCACTGGCCGGCGATGCCCGCAACATCCTCATCCAAGCCGAAAAAGCCTGACTCAGCACATTGAGCACAGTGGGTCGCGCTAACGCCTGCGCTGACTCGATGATTGCTTTCGGAATGCCGGTGTTGCTACGCGGCAAAGGAGGCATGGCCCAAAACGCCGGCATGCCACGCTCATCCGGATTAGGGCTTAAGCAGCGACTCATGGTGCGCGAACCCGACATGCCATCCATGAGTGCGTGGTGAATTTTAAAATAGAGCGCAAACGTGCCGTCATTCAGGCCCTCAATGAGAGTGCACTCCCAGAGCGGACGATTCTTATCTAAGGGCTGGCTATGCAGGCGAGACACCAAGACTCCCAGCTCACGCTCACCACCGGGCTTGGGCAGTGCTGCATGGCGCAGGTGGTAATCAATATCGATATCGTGATCGACTTCCCAAGCGGGAACGACCTTACCCACCATACCGGGCTTTAAACGCAAATTAAACGGCGGCTGATTGACAGGGAATTGCCGCATTTGTTCGAGTTGTTCGCTGACCCAATTTTCGCCGCCATCGCTAGGAATTTCGTAACGATGCAGCATGGCCACGTGCATATAAGCATCGCGAGACTCTGCATTTAGAAAAAAAGCATCTGCTAAATTTAGGCGCGTAGCCATGACCAGACCCATCCATTGTTATTTTTATTGGAGGGAAGTATGCACCCCTGCCGGCTTCATCGCCACGCTCATAACTGCCTGTTTTAGCAAATGGTTATTGTCAAAATGACGCATCCCCAAATTGCGTAAGACCCGCCACGACGGTGATTGCTGAGCAAACAACCATTCAAAACCGGTCATGCTATTGAGCAGCAACGCGTTATGGCCACGCCGCTGGCGACTGTATTTACGTAATGCCCGTGTATGGCCAATAGACAACCCCGCCTGAAGCGCAGCCAGCAACTCTTGTGCTAACGATGCCGCATCGAGGAAGCCCAAATTTACGCCCTGACCCGCCAAGGGATGAATGCTATGGGCGGCATCACCAATGAGTACCAAGCCTGGCTCGCAGTAACGCTCCGCGTGCCTAGCTACCAGAGGAAAAGCCGCACGCGGGCCGACCAACTCGACCGCGCCCAGGGTGTTTTCAAAGGCTTTTGCCAAGGCTTGCTCGAAGTCACTGGGTGACGCGGCCAGCATGGCTTGAGCCTGAGAAGTTGGCAGCGTCCACACAATAGAGCATTGATGTGCGTCGGCGAGGGGCAGGAAAGCCAAGGGCCCCTCAGGGAGAAAGCGCTGCCAAGCGGTAGCGTCGTGGGGCTTTTCTGTACGTATCGTGCAAACCAAGCCGTGCTGTCCATAGTCTTGCACGCTTGTACTGATGCCGGCCGCTTCGCGAACACGCGACAGCGCTCCGTCGGCACCGACCAAGAGCGCAGGCTCTATGACGCTGCCATCATCTAAAGTCACCTGCCAACCTTGCTGCAGACGCTGTATCGACTGCACTCGGGCGACCCGCAAGCTATCGCCCAACGCTTGCATGAGCAGCGCTTGAACGGCGGCATTCTCGACCAATGTGCCCAGATGCGTCGTTTGAATATCCGCCGCACTAAAGCGCACCTGACCGGTGCCATCAGCATCCCAGACCTGCATATGCTGGAAGCGGCACTGACGCAACTGAGCATAGCCTTGCGCACAACCCGCCTGAGCGATCACCGCTTCGCTGCTTTGATTCAGCGCGGATACCCGCAAGCCAAAATTCGCTTCCGGCGCCGGCATTTCACTGCGCTCTGCATCTACGACGACCACATTAAGCGCAGGACTACCCTGTTTCAGCAGCAGCGCAAAGGCACTGCCCACCATGCCGCCACCCACAACTAACACATCGACACGTTCAGACATGACTTAACCCCATGGCGTATCGAGCGACTAGCGGCTTGGCACCGGGCAATAAATCAAACCCTAATAAGCCGATATTGCGCGCCAGCTGCAACAGCGGGTTGGCATTGGAAAAGCCACGAACGAGGCTGTCTGAGAAGCGGATGATTTGCTGCTGATCCGCCGTTCGCTTAGCTTCATACGCCTGCAAGTGCTGGGCGTTTCCTAAGTCGGTCCCTGCAAGTGTCGCCTCCCTCAGGCTTTCAACAAGCACCAGCACATCGCGCAAGCACAGGTTAAAGCCTTGGCCCGCCACGGGATGCAGGCTATGCGCGGCATTGCC
The DNA here is from genome assembly GCA_002342025.1 of Moraxellaceae bacterium UBA2477. Lineage (GTDB taxonomy): Bacteria > Pseudomonadota > Gammaproteobacteria > Pseudomonadales > Moraxellaceae > Perlucidibaca. The sequence continues at coordinate 34,620 of DDPD01000062.1, forward strand.
CAAAATCACCGCACGCGGCACGGTTTGTTGATGCGCGACCATGAGTTGCAAGGGATAAGCATGACGCTGACCCACGCGGGTAAAGCGTCCTGCACGACGACCAAAAGCTTGCTGAAAATCCGCTAAAAACGCTGCATCAGATAGCGCCAGCACGCGTTGTGCTGCTTCGGTTTCTAAAGCCCACACCAAGGAGCGTCTCGTTTGAGCGGGCTGATCACGGGCATCGGGCAGCGGCAGCAACGCAATAGGCCCGTCCGCCGTAAAGCGCTCAAAGGCAATATGTTCATGGGGCAAGGAGGTGGCGATGGTGGTGACCAAGGCCGTTTGGCCGTAATCGTGCCAGCGAGCACCCAGACCCAGCCACTCACGACTGCGTGACTGCGTGCCATCCGCAGCCACCACCAGCGGCACTCGCAAGGTCGTGGGCTCATCATCGCCGCGCTGCAGCGTCAGCGTCGCTGACTCAGCCGATGTTGCTAGCGCCGTGACTGCCACACCGTCACACAAGGTCACCGAGGGGCAGGCCTTCAGTGCAGCCAGGAGAACAACACCCAGCCAGGCATTCTCCATGACTTGACCAAAGCTCTCGACGTGCTCTTCGTCGGCACGCAGTCGCGACAAACCGAAATGGCCCCGATCGGAAATATGAATTTGATGGATGGGTGTGGCATGCGGCTGTAGCTGCTGCCATAAACCCAGGTCGGTAAATGCTTGAACCGTCCGGCGAGATAACGCGGTATTACGCGCGTCAAAGCCTGCGGTGTAGGGCAGGGGCTGGCTCAGATCAAGCGCCGGAAAACGTTGCCCCTCAATTAACACCACCTGCAACTGCGGCAGCTCACGAGCCAGCATCAGGGCTAAAGTAACGCCGACCATGCCGCCACCAATGATGGCGATGTCCGCCTGCGTCGGGAGCGCCGTCATGCCGTACCCACCAGTGCTTCAATTTCCGCAATGGTCTTGGGCGCATTCGCACTCAACACATGATGACCCTGAGCCGTGACCACCACATCATCTTCAATACGAATGCCGATGCCCCGCCAATGTTCAGCCACCGTTTCATCGTCGGGCGCGACATAAAGACCGGGCTCAACCGTGAGCACCATGCCCGGCATCAACGGACGCCACTGTCCATCCACTTGATAATCACCCACATCATGCACGTCCATGCCCAGCCAATGCCCGGTTCGGTGCATATAGAAACGGCGGAACGCGTTGCTTTGAATCAGGTCATCTACACTGCCATGCAATAAACCGTGCTCGACCAAGCCCTGTGTAAGCACGCGCACGGCAGCATCGTGAGGCGCCTGCCAACTGGCTCCCGGCCGCACGGTGGCAATCGCGGCTAATTGCGCTGCCAACACGACTTCATAAAGGGCTTTTTGCGGGGCACTGAAGCGGCCATTCACCGGGAAGCTGCGCGTGATATCGGCAGCATAATGGTCTAACTCTCCGCCCGCATCGATCAGTACCAAGTCGCCATCCTGCATGCGTCGGTCATTTTCACCGTAATGCAAAATGCAGGCGTTAGCGCCGGAGCCCACAATGCTGCCGTAGGCTGGGGCAGCGCAACCCTGCCGAGTAAACGCATGCAGCAGCTCGGCCTCGAGCTCATATTCGTAGCGTCCGGGCCGCGCCCACGCCATGGCACGACGATGGCCCTCGGCACTGATATCCGCCGCCCGCTGCATGATGGCGATTTCAGCATCGGACTTAATCAAGCGCAGGGGATGCAGCACGGCATCCAAGAGATGCAAGGCACTGGGGGCTCGAACACCGGCGCGCGTTTTGGTGCGGACAGCACTCAGCCAGCCCGACAGGCGCTGATCAAAATCGGGCTGAACACCCATGGGCGCATAGATGCGATCGCGCCCCGCCAACAATGCTGGTAGGCGCTCATCCAGCTCCGCGATAGGAAATGCTTGCTGTGCGCCAAAATCCTTTTCTGCGCCTTCGGGTCCGGCGCGGTAGCCATTCCAAATTTCCATTTCGCGATCACGAGGCCGACAAAAGAGCACGAACTCGCCCTCTGCTCTGCCGGGCAAAAGCACCAGTAGCGCTTCCGGCTCAGCAAACCCGCTGAGGTAGTAAAAGTCAGAGTCTTGTCGAAAACGGTATTCGGTATCACGATTGCGTCGGTAGTGCAGTGCCGCAGGCACCACGGCCACAGCATCACTACCCATCTTGCTCATCAGTTGGGCACGACGGTGCGCGAACTCCGTAGCGGAAATTAAGGATTTCAGTGTCGCGGTCATCGCTTAGTGCACCGTTGGCGGCAGGTCTGTCGCATCATGGGCATGCTCTTCGCGCGGTGCCAACTCTTCAAACAAGTGAATCACACCGAGCCGTACAAACTCATGCAATTCGGCATAAGCCAATTCACTCTCTTCATCGACCTCATCAACACTGTCGAGTTGAGAAATATTCACAATGTCTTGCAGGGTTTCACGCACGACCTCACCAGCCAATGCCGGATTATTTGCCGGCACTGCCAAGCCAAAACCGGTGAGCAGGCCGCGCGCAAAGTCAGCTAAAGCCATAACACGCAGATTCAGATCGTCATCATCATCGGGCAGAAGCGGCTGAAAGAGCAGGTCATCCGCACCCAAGTCTTCAAGGGTTTTTAATTGAAGCTGCCAAAGAGAGGCAATCATGTCGTCTGCAAAAGCCGTGGCGACATCGGCATGCGCCTCTAAGGACTTCATTAATGCCGCACGATTCATACGCGCACCGCCCGCCAGCATGCCCACCATGACCCCATGTAGCTCAGCCGCTGTACAGTCAGCCTGCACTTGCTCCAGCGCCAAACTCAAGGTGTCGTGGTTAGGTACTATTGCAGCTTGCATGGGAATCTCCTGTTGGCATCGCGAGAGCGGCACCCTATATTAGCCGCTCGACAACTTCACGGCGAACCGGACATGCTTGAACAGGATTTCAACGCGATTTCTCGCCAAGTAGATGCCCTGCTCACGCAGCTGCGCGCATTGCACTCAGAGAATCAGCGCCTTAAACAGCAGCAATCGAGCTTGTTTGCTGAGCGCGATGAACTGCAGCGTAAGAATGAGCTTGCACGGGCACGTGTTGAAGCCATTATTCTGCGGCTGCGCGCGCTCGAAGCTCAATCCTAATCGAATTTCGCGTTAATTTATTTTCACAGGCGATGCCATGAACCCCGAAGTCAGCACCCTCGACGTCTTCATCCTGGACAAAGCCTACAAAATTGCCAGCCCCTTGGCTGAGCAAGACAACTTACGGCGTGCCGCGCAATACCTCGATCGAAAAATGCGCGAAATTCGCGGCTCAGGCAAAGTTCTTGGGTTAGAACGAATTGCCGTTATTGCCGCGCTTAACATTACACATGAACTGCTGAGCTTACGTCAGCAAACTTCCGGTGAAGCGGTCAGTCCTGCCGACATCACATTGTTATTGCAACGTATGGAAACGGCTCTTGCCGAGACTTCTGAGACAGAAATACGCTAAGCGAACGACGCTTGATAACAGATTGTTCAGTTCAATTTACGTCGAGCTGTTTTATACTGAGCGCCTCTCTGGGGTGTTCGCCAGTCTTTCAGAGCCCCTGAGCCGATGCTACATCCTTTGGGATGCGTTCGTCTTTCGTGGTGTGCATGTCCGCCCGTCGGAAAGCCTTAAATGATTGCGCCGCATCCCCCTTGAACCCGCTGGGTTCAAGGGCGACGATGGACAGCGGCACCTTCGGAGAACTCTTCCTGATGATGGGCGACACCCTATCCGTCGCGACTCAGCAACAGCGACAACAGCTTAGACGCCAACTCCGGCAACAACGCCGTGCACTGGGCCCACAAAAACAAGCTCTTGCCGCGCGCACGCTATGCCACTCGTTACAAAAAAAACCCCGCATACAGCAGGCAAAACACATTGCCGCCTATGTTGCGAGCGATGGAGAGATAAATCCGCTTCGCTTTATGCGTTGGGCCCAACGCCACGGGAAAACCCTCTGGCTGCCGGTCGTCACCCCCACACATTCATTGCATCGCGGCGGCTTGCGCTTTGTTAAAGCCCCTGCGATGCATGCACGACGGGGCTGGCGTCGGAACGCCTATGGTATTGCCGAGCCCATCTCACGTCAGTCCCGCTCCGCCAAGGCTTTAGATATCGTATTGATGCCTTTGGTTGGGTTTGACGCTCAGGGCAATCGCTTAGGCATGGGCGGAGGCTATTACGACAGGCTACTTGCCAAGCTCAGCCAATCACCTCGCCGTCCGCACACGATGGGCCTGGCCCATGCCTGCCAACACGTCGCCAGCCTGCCTAAAGCAAGCTGGGACCGCGCAGTAGATGCGCTCATCGTGGTGTAAGCCCGCACTTTTATGAATATCTGACAGCGGTTGTTTCTGCGATTTCGGACTGTTAGCCTCAAAACACTCTAATAAAAACACTCCCGCCATGACGGTGAGTTCTCGTGCTCCACTGGGCTTGAATCCATGCACGCTTTGCTTCTACACGCACGTCGCTCTCCGCTGACGATATTCATCGTGCTTGGCCTTGTGCTATTCGGCATCGATCGATTAATCCAAGGCATCTCCGAGCCTTACGCAGATGATCAGTACACCATTCATGTCTCCAGCGCCCAACAACTGGCGCTTAGCCAGGCGTTCCAGGCCGAGCATGGCCGCCCACCCAGCCCGGAAGAGCTACAGGCTAAACTGGCGTTCTGGCTAGATGAGCAAATGCTCTATCGCGAAGCCATGGCACTTAATCTGGATCGTTCTGACACCATTGTTCGTCGCCAGCTCGCACAAAAAATGCGTCTGTTGTTAACCCAGCGCAAAGCAACCACATCTGTTTCTAACGAAGACCTGCAACAGTGGCTGGATAAGCACCCGCAACGCTATGGCACGCCTGCAGCCATAGATTTCGAGCAAGTCTTTTTGAGTCGCGGCAAACAGGGGCAGGCGTTACCAGCGGTAGCGGGCAAAATCCACGCTGAACTGTTGGCACACCCAACCGATTGGCAACGATTAAGCGACCCTTTTGTCAGTGGCTTAAGTTTTCATCACGCCAGCTTAGTCAGCTTACGAAATGACTTTGGCCGAGACTTTGCCCAGACGGTTTTTGCTATCACCGAGCCGGGCTGGCAAGGCCCCATCACCTCTAATCTTGGCCTGCATTTTGTTCGCGTCATTGGCCGCTCCGCCTTTCAACCGGCGCAATTAGACGACGTTCGCGAGCAAGTCCTGACGGACTACCGGCAGGAGCAAGAACGACTTGCTCTGCAAAAAGCTTTGAACGAGATCAAGGCGCGTTACCGGGTTCATTTCGATGCGGTCGAATCATGAGCCGGTTAGCGCTAACGCTTTGCCTACTTAGTGGAGTTTTGCTCAGTCTCGCTAGCCAAGCGCATGAGTTGAAAACGGTCACGCTGCGCTTCGATGAGTTCGCTCAAGGCGTGACAGACGCTACGCTGCGCGTACCGCAAATGAGCGAAGAAACTCCGCATTCGGTAGTGCCGCAATTTGATGATCGCTGCGAGATTCAGGGTCTAGCTGATACCCGGCGCGACAGCGGAACCATTGAGCGGCGCTGGCGATTGAACTGTCAGTCTGGCCTAGCCAACACCCGCATACAATTGCATGGCCTTGATCCGCGCATGCCGGAAGCCTTAGTTATTGCCAACTTTGCCAATGGCGCCCAAGAAACCTTGGCCATGGATCGTCATGATCCGGTGCGGCGCTTAGGCAGTGGTGAGCACCATGCCGATCAATCGCTCAGCCGCTACGTGCTGATTGGCATCAGTCATATTTTGCTAGGCCCGGACCACCTGTTATTTGTCTTTGGCCTAATGCTGATTATTGCTGCTCAGCGTCGAGGCGCAGCCACGCTGATTGCCGCCATCACGGCATTTACCCTAGCCCATAGCCTAACCCTGGCACTGGCCTTATTTGGCGTTTGGGGCTTGCCGCCCAAGCCGGTAGAAATACTCATCGCTGGCAGCATTCTGTTACTAGCCTATGAGTTACTCACTCACGATCCCGCAAAGCCTTCCATCAGTTTTCGCCAACCGTGGCGGGTTGCCTTTGGCTTTGGCCTGCTCCATGGCTTTGGCTTTGCCGGAGCCCTGAGCGAAGTCGGCCTACCAGCAGAGTCCAAGGCCTGGGCCTTGCTCTACTTCAATCTCGGCGTCGAAATAGGTCAACTCGCATTTGTGCTGGTGCTTTGGCAATGCATGAAGCGCTTTCGTTGGGGCAACACCCATCCATTCTCACCTGGGGCCGCCATCGCCTTGGGTGGCATCGCGTGTTATTGGCTTCTTGATCGCACGTCAGACTGGCTAATCACCCGCTACCAATACCTGTCGCTGGGAGGCCTGCAATGAAACCTCAAGTCCTACTTTTCGTGCTGCTAACGTTGATGGTGAGTGCCTGCGGCCAGGATCAGCCCTCAAAACCGCGCGTGAGCAATCCACCGAATACCCCCGTGGCCAACGACGACAAACCCTGTATTGGCGCCAGTGGCAACCGCAAGCAAGCCTACTTTGGCGATTTGCATACGCACACCGCATTTTCACTCGACGCGTATTTCTTTAATGCCACCAATGACCCCCGCGCAGCCCATGAATTTGCTCAAGGGAAGGATGGCCACTTACCGACCCTTGGCAGCGACGACCCTTATACCCCGGCGCGCGCCGTCAATATCGGTCGCCCACTGGACTTCAACGCCGTCACCGATCATGCCGAGTTCTTGGGGGGCTTTTCGAACACCTGCGGACGAAACAGCATGCTGCAAAAGCAATGCGACGAGCGCATCGGTAAAGGCATTCGCGATGATGTGATCAACATTGCGGCGGGCAATACCTCGCTTCAGCAGCAATTACTGCAGTCATTAGTCGCATTTGCGCCTACGAGTATTTCCGCCTGGCAAAACACCAAACAAATCAACGATGACGAGTACGTCCCCTGTAAATTCACCACGCTACATGCCTACGAGTTCACCTCAAATGAAGACTCGCAGATGTTCCACCGCAACGTTATTTTTAAGGGCGACACCACGCGCATTCCGCTCATCGTCTTTCCGGCGGTACGGCCAGACACGGCGCTCAACCCGCAAAATGGCAATGATGACTGGGATCTTTTCGATCATTTGAAGATCGTCTGCAAATCCATTCCTGGCTGCGACGTGCTGACCATCCCGCACAACGGGAACTTGTCGGACGGCCGAATGTGGCTTCCCATGGAGGCCAATGGCGTTCCGCTGGGTCGCAAAATTGATTCCACCGATATTTATCTGCCGATGACTGCCGCCGATGCCAGCTTGCGCCGCAGCATGGATGTGGCAGTTGAATTGACACAACATAAAGGTCAGTCCGAATGCGCAGTTGGCCTAGAAGGACCGTACCTTCAGGGAGAGGAGACTGCCTGCACCTTCGAAACCTTTAAAACCGTCTGTCATGGTCGTGCGGATGATCCAGCGACCTGCGCTAAGTTCTGCAAAGGCGACCCGCTCACCGACCCCAATTTTTGCAACCACCGCAGCTTGGGCGACAACATTGTTGATACCTGCCTGAATCCGGGCCCCGATGGCCGCTCGCGTCCGTCCCGCAACCCGACGGCTACAGGCACTGGCAATTGCACTAGCGCTTTGGACTATTACCGCTACGCCATGGCCGAAGGCTTGGCGATTCGCAAAACCTTGGGTATTAACCCCTACAAAGCCAATATTGTGGCGGCCTCCGACACGCATAACGGCATTTCCGGTAATGTCGGTGAGCGCGGCTTTGTCGGTCATGGCGGTGTGCTCGACGATGAGCCTAAAGAATTGCTGGGCTTTTGGAATTGCACCGGCGGCGGTGACCCTGCCGACCCCACGAAATGTGTAGGGCGCAAGTTTCAAGACTTTGCCCGCACCCTAAATCCGGGCGGACTCACCGGCGTCTGGGCAACCCAAAACAAGCGCAACGAGATTTGGGATGCCATTCATCGAGGTGAGTCCTGGGGCACCTCTGGGCCACGCATCAAAATCCGTTCGATTGGTGGTTGGAAACTCCCCGCCAATACCTGTGATCGTTTAGCCGCTGGGCAAAACCCAGTTGACCTCGGCGAAACACCGGGCGCGCTCATGGGCGGCGACCTGCCGTTACCGGCGATAGGCGCACCGCAGATCGCCGTGTGGGCACAACAGGATCCGGAGAACTACCCCCTGCAGCGCATCGACATCGTTAAAGGCTATGTCGATGCCAGTGGCAAACCCCGTGTCAAAGTATTTGAGAATGTGGCGCGCACCAAAGAGACGGTGAAGCGTCCTTCGATGACGGACTGCAGCGTTGAAATTGGCAATCACCCCGAACAGCTCTGTGCGATCTGGAAAGACCCTGAGTTCAACCCATCTCAAGACGCTTATTACTATGCCCGTGCGCTCGAAGTCCCTTCCTGCCGTTGGTCGTCGTACATGTGCAATGTCGACAAGAAGGTTGATTGCAGTCTGCTCAATCCGGTCAATGGCATGTTTCCGGCCAGCACAGGCTTCAGCGGCTATGAAGGCTGCTGCGCAACCACCGGCACTACCGGCAGCTTTAAGGGCCGCAATACCTTTAACACCATCGAAGAGCGTGCCTGGGCATCGCCCATCTGGTACGAACAAAAACTGAAATAACAGCGAGGCAATATCGTGAAAAATTTTAAGAACAAAGTGGCCTTAGTAACGGGTGCCAGCAGCGGGATTGGTGAAGCCATTGCCATTGCGCTGGCCACTGCCGGTGCCACCGTCATTCTGACCGCGCGTGATCAGGACAAGCTCGACGCCGTGCGACTGAAATGCATCAGCGCCGGGGGCAAGGCCTGGGTCTATGTTGCCGAAGTCAGTGATGAGGCGCAGATGCAAGCACTAGCGGATGCGGTACATGAGCAGTTTCCCGCCATCGACATCTTGGTGAATAACGCCGGTGTGGTTATGGGCGGCTTTACCTGGGAAGTCGAACCCTCGGACTGGAAGCGTCTGCATGACATCAATGTGATGGGCGTGGTCTATGGCATTCGCGCCTTTGTACCGAAGATGATCGAGCGCGGCCAAGGCGGCCATGTCGTCAACATGGCGTCGGTGTCCGGCTTTTTCGGCGCACCCGGCATGAGCACCTACAGTGCCAGCAAGTTCGCGGTCGTTGGCCTGTCGGAATCATTACGGCTGGAGCTGCATCGCCACAAGATTGGCGTCAGCGTGATCTGCCCCGGCTTCGTGAATACGCCAATTCAAACCAAAGTGAAGATGGTCGGCAGCCTAAGCAGTGAGAAAGCGCGTGCGCGCGTCGCCAAAGACTTCGAGAAGACGTCGCTGACACCCGAGCAAGTGGCTCAGCGTACGCTGCAGGCAATTCTGCGCAATGAGGCCGTGGCCGGCATAGGCAAAGAAGCTGTGCTGGTTGGTGCCCTGAAGCGTTGGGCGCCGGCCGTGCTCGAACGCTTTATGCGCGCAGGCTGATACAGGGCCAGCCACGCTCCTGTGCGATGCGGGTGAGGGTCTCATCCGCATCCACCGCCACCGGATGCGCCACCACCTCTAACAGCGGTAAATCGTTGCGCGAGTCGGAATAAAACCACGCACCGTCCAGCGATTCACCGCGCTCGTCCATCCACGCCTGCAAACGCGTGATCTTGCCGGCTTGGAAGCAGGGCGTGCCGGCGAGCTTGCCAGTGAAACGGCCATCTGGCGTTTGCTCTGGCGTGGTTGCAATCAGGTGCTCAACGCCTAAGCGCTCTGCAATCAATTCAGTGACGAAATGATTTGTCGCGGTAATGATGACCAGCGTGTGGCCCATGTCGCGATGCTTCGCCAGCAGGTCAAATGCCTTCGGCAATAACAGGGGTGTAATGCACTCGGCCATGAACTCATCGCGCCATTGCTTCAACGTTGCCGGCTCATTGCGAGCCAGCACCGCGAAAACAAACTCACAGAAAGCTCGAATATCGAGTGTGCCAGCACGGTAGTCGGCATAAAAACCGTCGTTAGCCAGGCGATAGGCCTCGGCATCGACATGCCCGCGTGACACCAAGAACTCCCCCCACGCATGATCGGAATCGCCGCCCAGCAGGGTGTTATCAAGATCAAATAGGGCCAGCGTCATCGCGAGATGCTCCAAGGGGGGCGGAAAATGGCGATGATACCCACAGATAACGAAAAAATCCGCCGTCTAGCTTGCCCCGCTTCGGGGCGTCAGGTAGTAATGGCAGCAATAACAAATTGTTTTTTAAGGAATCACCGTGATTGACGAGGATGGCTTCCGACCCAATGTCGGCATCATCGTAGCCAATGCCGCCGGACAAGTTCTGTGGGCACGGCGCTACGGCCACGACGCGTGGCAATTTCCCCAGGGCGGCATCGCCGATGGCGAGTCGCCGGAGCAGGCGATGTATCGCGAACTACACGAAGAAATTGGCCTGCAACCGCAGGATGTGAAAATCCTGGCGCAGTCGCGCGGCTGGCTGCGCTACCGCCTGCCACGCCGCTTTATCCGTCACGATAAGCCGCCGATCTGCATCGGCCAGAAGCAGCGTTGGTTCTTGCTGCAACTGGTGGGGCCGGAGTCGCATGTGAAGTTGGATTGCCAGAAACCGGCCGAATTCGACCGCTGGCGCTGGGTGAGCTATTGGTATCCACTGGATCAGGTGGTGTCGTTCAAACGCGAAGTCTATCGTCGTGCGCTTAAAGAGCTGCTACCGCGCCTGCCCGTTCAAAACAGTTCTGCGTTGGTAGGTTGATATGCCCATAACACCGACCGAACCGAGCATGCTGGAAGTCCTGCGTCGCATCGTCCAAGAAGTGGACAACGCTCCCAGCTTTCAGGCCGCTCTCGATGTGCTGGTCGCGTCCGTGCGCGAAGCCACCGACACCGAAGTGTGCTCCGTCTATTTGCTCGACGACCGCACCGAACGCTTAGTGCTGATGGCCAACGAAGGCTTTAATCCAGCGTCTATCGGCGTGGTCAGTCTCGGTTTCAGCGAAGGTTTGGTCGGCCTCTGCGCCACCCGCGAAGAGCCCATCAACTTGCAGGATGCCGCCACGCATCCGAGCTATGTGTATTTCCCGGAAACCGGCGAGGAGCGCTACAACGCATTCCTCGGCGTGCCCATCATGAATCGCCGTAAAGTCTTGGGCGTTCTCGTGGTGCAGCAGCTGGAAAATCGCCGCTTTGACGAAGGTGAAGTCGCGTTTTTGGTGACCTTGTCTGCTCAGCTCTCCGGCGTAGTGGCGCATGCCAAAGTCATGGGTCAACTGGAAGTGGTGCGTGGCTCCCGCGCCACGCCCACGCAGATTTATCAGGGCATTACCGGCGCCACGGGCGTCACCCTGGGCCGCGCCGTGGTGCTCTACCCGAAAGCTGACTTGGAGCAGGTACCGGATCGTGCGGTAGATGACATAGATAGCGAACTGGCCTTGCTGGAGAAGGCGCTAGAGGCGGTGCGCGAGGAAGTAAAAGCGCTGGACCTGCGCATGGCTGGCACTTTGATGCCCGAAGAACGCGCCCTATTTGATGTCTACCTGCGCATGCTCGACGACAACGCTTTGGGCGGCGAAATTGCCGAACGCATTGAGGCCGGCAACTGGGCGCAGGGCGCTTTGCGCGAAGTGATCGACGAGCACATGCAAAGCTTCTCGGCCATGGAAGATCCGTATCTGCGTGAGCGCATGTCGGATGTGCGCGATCTCGGCCTGCGCTTGCTGGCGAAACTGCAGGATCAAGAGTCCGAAGAGACCCGCGAATTCCCAGAAAATAGCATCTTGGTCGGTGAGGACATTTCCACGGCCATGTTGCTGGAAGCCCCGTTAGATAAAGTCTGCGGCGTAATCTCCGCCACCGGTGCGGCGAACTCGCACATGGTCATCGTGGCGCGTGCACTGGGCATCCCCACGGTGGTGGGCGTTAGCGACATTCCGGTCACCACCTTAGACGATGCCGAGATGATTCTTGATGCCTACCTCGGCCGCGTCTTTGTTCGCCCCTCCCGCGTGCTGCGTAAGCGCTACAAAGACATCATTCGCGAAGAGCAACAGCTCGTTGCCGGCCTCGATGCCTACAAACAGCGCGAAGCCGTCACCCCCGATGGCCATGCCATGGCGCTCTGTGTGAACACGGGCCTGATGGCCGACGTGGCGCGCGCAAAGGATCGTGGCGCTGAAGGGGTTGGCCTGTATCGCTCGGAAATTCCGTTCATGCTGCGCGAACGCTTTCCTGGCGAGGAGGAGCAACGGAAGATTTACCGTCAGCAGCTCGAAGCCTTTGCGCCCAAACCCGTCACCATGCGCACATTGGACATCGGCGGCGACAAGGATTTGCCCTACTTCCCCATTGAGGAAGACAACCCCGCGTTGGGCTGGCGTGGCATTCGCATCACGCTCGACCACCCGGAAATTTTCATGGTGCAGGTTCGCGCCATGCTGAAAGCGGCTTCCGGCCTAAATAACCTGCAAATTCTATTGCCCATGGTCACCACGGTGGGCGAGGTCGACGATGCCGTGGCGCTGATTCATCGTGCCGTGCATGAGCTTAAAGAAGAGGGCGAATTCGAGGTGTCGCTGCCACGCATCGGCGTGATGGTTGAGGTGCCTGCCACGGTGATTCAAATTGCCGACCTGGCTCAGCGCGCCGATTTCGTCAGCATTGGCTCTAACGACTTAACCCAATACTTGCTGGCGGTGGATCGTAACAACACGCGCGTGGCCGACCTGTACTCACCGTATCACCCCTCCGTGCTACGCGCCGTGCGTTATGTCGTTAACGAAGTGCATCGCGTGGGAAAGACGGTGAGCATCTGCGGCGAAATGGCAGGTGATCCGGGCACGGCGATTTTGCTCATGGCCATGGGCTTTGATTCGCTGTCGATGAGCGCCAGCAATCTGCTGAAAGTCCGCAAAACTGTGTGCATGACACCTCTCACCGAAGCCAAATTACTGCTCGATGAAGTGCTGGCCTACGACAACCCCGCGCAGATTCGGGCCACCGTTGAAGCGAAATTAACCGCGCTGGGACTGATCGATTTGATTCGGCCACAAGGGGCGCGCACTAGCTAAGTCGCGTCAGCTCGAACCGATGATGCAGCCCTTCGTTATAGTCCTGCTCGTGCCAATACACGCCGTCGCGCGCAATCCGCAGCCAAGTGGAATTGCGCGTGCCATAGGCGGGCGTACGAATACAAATGGGCGATAACACGCGCTCCATCGCTAACCCCACGCCGGTGTTCGGTAGCTCGGTGTCCGGCGCGGGCGTTGTATCCGCTAGCAGGGCGAGGTGGGCTTCCGGTACATTGACTTGCTGCTCGGTGAGCGCCTGCGCGCCGCCCAACAGGCGCATCAGTTTCGGCCAAGGGGCATCGAGCGTGGCATTGGACAGCCCATGCCAACCGGCGGCGACTTCCGTTGGCTCGGGCTGATGGCTGCCGACGCACCACAGCGTATCGGCATCCGCCAATAACAGGTTAAATCCGCCATAGCGCTCACGCTCGGCGTGGACCTGCTGTGCGAACGCAACTGCAGTCAGGTCGCCACACAGATACGCTGCCGCCAACTCGCCCCGCGAACGCGCAGCCGCCGGCATGCTTGGATCGCGCACATTCGTCAGCGCCGCAAATCGGCCGTGCAGCGTGACGCCCATCCACGTACCGCCGCCTTGCAAATCACGCCCAGCCAGCACGGTCTGTGCCTCAGGCCAGAGGTGCGTTGCCTGCGCCGGGCGCGCCAAAAATTCGTCGCGATTTGCCCATACCTGAAGCGGCAGGTCGGATTGTGGTTGCCAATGAAAGGCTAAAAGGCACATGTGTCATCTCCCAAGAGGCTCGCTGATCATGCCCGACACAGCTATGATGCGTCAGCGCTTTTCAACTTCGTGATGCTGAATCTATGAGCCTACTATGTTGATCTACCCCCACATTGACCCCGTTGCTCTCGCCTTAGGGCCTCTAAAAATCCATTGGTACGGCCTCATGTACCTGTTCGGTTTTGCGTCGGCCTACGGCCTAGCCCTGTGGCGCGCCAAACGCATGGGCTGGTCGCAGGACCAAGTCGCCGACCTGATTTTTTACGGCGCCATGGGCGTGATTCTTGGCGGCCGCATCGGCTACGTATTTTTCTACGGCTTTGATCGCTTCCTCAACGATCCGCTCTGGCTGTTCCGTATTTGGGAAGGCGGCATGAGCTTCCACGGCGGCTTCTTGGGCGTTCTGGTTGCTGGCGTTGTGTTTGCTCGTCAGTACAAAACGCCTTGGTTAGAAATCACCGATTTGCTGGCGGTGATTACGCCACCGGGACTATTTTTTGGTCGTATCGGCAATTTTATCGGCGGCGAACTTTGGGG
>DDPD01000080.1 GCA_002342025.1 Moraxellaceae bacterium UBA2477
CAAAGCACCTTTTCGCCACATGATGACCTCGCGCGGTTTCCGTATGTCCGTAGCCATTACTAATGCAGGCTCGCTCGGCTGGATTTCAGATCGCAGCGGCTATCGTTATAGCGCGGTTGATCCTGAGTCCGGCCTAACCTGGCCACCCTTGCCGTCGTCACTGACGACGTTGGCGCAGTCGGCCGCCGCGATGGCGGGCTATCCTAATTTTCAACCCGATGCCTGTTTGATTAATTGCTATGTGCCGGGGGCTCGTATGTCGCTGCATCAGGATCGTGACGAAAAGGATTTCGCACATCCCATTGTGTCCGTGTCCTTGGGCTTACCTGCCGTTTTCCAGCTGGGCGGATTTGAACGCCGTGATACCTACCAACGTGTGCCGTTAATCCATGGCGATGTTTTGGTTTGGGGCGGCGAATCCCGCCTGCGCTTTCATGGCGTTTTGCCGCTAAAAATAGGGCATCACTGCTTGCTAGGTGAGCGGCGAATTAACCTGACTTTTCGGCGAGCCGGCTAACTTGAAGTCTTTGATTTAGATCAGTAATCTAAGCGATAACGCGTTTTTACCTACCCTCACTCATGAGTCAGCACTGTCAATCCTGTGGAGCCTGTTGCGCCACCTATCGGGTGTCCTTTTACTGGGCCGAAACTGATGAGCACCCAGCAGGTCAGGTTCCCACACATCTCACCACGCCCATTAACCCCTATAGAGTGGCTATGCGGGGTACTGACAGTAAACCGGCCCGCTGTATTGCTCTTTCCGGCACAGTAGGTGCGTCAGTGAGTTGCGGCATTTACGAGCAGCGCTCATCGACGTGTCGAGAATTTATGGCGGGCGATGAGCGTTGTGCAGCGGCACGGCAACGGCACGGCTTACCACCCTTATCCATTAAGGCCAGTAACGACGATTAGCGTGCGTTAGCGCTGGTTAAACTGCGCGCCACGGCCTCTGCGACCTTGATGCCATCCACACCCGCTGAAAGAATGCCGCCGGCATAACCCGCACCTTCGCCTGCCGGGTACAAGCCTTTGGTGTTAATGCTCTGGAAGTCGTCACCCCGCTTAATGCGGATCGGCGAGGACGTACGCGTTTCGACGCCGGTGAGCACCGCATCCTGCATGGCATAACCACGAATCTGCTTATTGAAGGCGGGTAAGGCTTCGCGAATGGCGTCGATAGCATAAGCGGGCAGGCTGGCATCCAGCTCGCCTAAGGTTACGCCAGGCTGGTACGAGGGCTGCACGCTGCCGAACTCGCGCGATGGCCGCTTGGCAATGAAGTCGCCAATTAGTTGGCCCGGCGCGTTGTAGTTGCTGCCACCGAGCACGTAGGCCTGCGACTCCAGTGCGCGCTGGAAGTCGATACCAGCGAGCGGGCTACCGGGATAATCCTCCGGCGAAATGCCCACCACGATGGCGCTGTTGGCATTGCGCTCGTTACGCGAGTACTGGCTCATGCCGTTGGTAACCACACGCCCTTCCTCTGACGTCGCTGCCACCACGGTGCCTCCGGGGCACATACAGAAGCTGTAGACCGAGCGGCCATTTTTGGCGTGATGCACCAGCTTGTAGTCGGCTGCGCCCAATATCGGATGACCCGCCTGCGGGCCGAAGCGACAGCTATCAATCAGCGATTGCGGATGCTCGGCACGGAAGCCGATAGAGAACGGCTTCGCCTCGACATACACACCTCGGTCATAAATCATCTGAAAAGTGTCTCGTGCACTATGGCCCACCGCGAGCACCACATGGTCGCTACGGATCTGTTCGCCATCCGCCAACGTCACGCCCCGCACCTGGCCGTTCTCAATCTGCAGGTCTGCTACCCGTGCGCTGAAGCGAATTTCACCGCCTAGCGCAATGATGTTCTCGCGCATCTTCTCAATCATCGTGACCAGCTTGAAGGTGCCGATGTGCGGCTTGCTGACGTAGAGAATTTCATCTGGCGCGCCTGCCTTTACAAACTCGGTCAGCACCTTACGACCATGATGCAGCGGGTCACGAATCTGGCTGTAGAGCTTGCCGTCAGAGAACGTACCGGCGCCGCCCTCACCAAACTGCACATTCGATTCCGGGTGCAGCTCGCGCTTGCGCCATAAGCCCCAAGTATCTTTAGTGCGTTCACGCACGGCTTTACCGCGCTCCAGCACGATAGGGCGAAAGCCCATCTGCGCCAAAATCAGCGCCACGAATAAGCCGCAAGGACCAAAGCCAATGACCACGGGGCGCAGGAAATCGCCTTGCGGTGCGGGCGTAACAAATTGATAAGTCGTGTCTGGTGCAAGCCCAACATGGGGGTCATCCGCCAAGCGATCGAGTACGGCGGCCTCTTGAGTCAGAGACACATCGAGGCTGTAAATCAACACGATATGACCGCGCTTGCGGGCATCATAACTGCGCTTATAGACGCTGTAGCTGACCAACTCATGCTCGCGCACCCCCAGGCGTAACAGAATCGCCGCGCGCAGCGCGTCGTCGCTATGCTCCAGTGGCAGCTTCAGGTCAGTTAGTCGCAGCATGATGATTCTCGATATCTCGGGTAAAGCAGTTCGGCCAATACAGATCGCCGGATCGACCAGCGCCCTTATTTTAGAGGCTGCGGCGGTATAGCTCTTCAACTTTCTCACGCGCCCACGGTGTTCGACGCAAAAAAGTCAGACTGGATTTGATGCTGGGATTGTCGTTGAAGCAACGAATATCCACGACGCGACCCATCTCCACCCAGCCATAACGCGCCACCAATTGGGTCAGCATGTGCTCCAGCGTGATGCCCTGCAGAGGATCAATAAAGCGTTTTTCGTTCATGGCCCACCCTCAAACAAATTGACCTGCCGCATGGCCCGATGACCATGCCCACTGAAAATTGTAGCCGCCCAGCCAGCCGGTCACATCCACAACCTCACCAATGAAATAGAGCCCGGCCTGCCGCTTACTTTCCATGGTGCGCGATGACAACTCATGAGTATCCACACCGCCTAAAGTCACTTCGGCCGTGCGATAGCCTTCGGTTCCCGCAGGCTTGAGTGTCCAACCCTGAAGTTGTTGCGCCAACGCGGTTAAGGCCGCATCCGGAATGGCTGCCATAGGTGTTTCCGCCCAGCTCGGCCACAGCAGCGTCTGCAATTCCAGCACCAGCGCTTTTGCCAACCGCTCACTGAGCAAGTTGCGCAACAAGCTCTTGGCGTGCAGACGCTTCTGCTCTTTTAACCACGCATCAATCGCTTCGCCCGGCATCAAATCAATGTGGATGCTCTCACCCAGCTGCCAGTAATTCGAGATTTGCAGTACTGCCGGCCCACTCAGGCCGCGATGGGTGAACAGCAAATTCTCCGTAAACGTCGTGTCTGCCGCGCTAAGGCTGACCGGCACGGCGAGACCGCTGAGCCGCTCCGTTACGGCTTTCACGCCATCACTAAAGGTGAACGGCACCAGTCCGGCGCGTAAGGGCAGCACGGTATGACCAAACTGCTTCGCCAGATCATAGCCAAAACCGCTGCTACCCAAGGTAGGGATAGACAGCCCGCCACTGGCCACCACCAGCGACTCTGCGCTGTATTTGCCCTGCGTGGTGGTTAGTGCAAATCGTGCGGGCAGGCTCTCTGATGCCTGCACCTGCTGAATCTCGCAATGCGTTTTGATGTGAACGCCAACGTGTTCGCACTCACTCACCAGCATCGCCAGAATGTCTTTTGCCGAGTCGTCACAGAAGAGTTGGCCATGCAGGCGTTCGTGATACGGGATACGGTGCTTTTCAACCAGCGCAATAAAGTCCCACTGCGTATAACGATTCAGTGCCGAGATGCAGAACTGCGGATTCGCCGAGAGGAAATTTTCCGGCCCCACAAAGTAGTTGGTGAAATTACAGCGACCACCGCCCGACATCAGAATTTTTTTTCCGATTTTGTTACTGCTGTCGATAACCAATACGCGGCGTCCACGCTGACCAGCCGCCATCGCGCACATCAGGCCAGAGGCACCGCCACCAATAATAATGACGTCGTAATGGGAAGAATTAGCCGACACGGGCAGTGCTCAATAGGAATCAATGTGGGGCGCATTATAGTCGGGCAGGCGACCTGCCAGTACCCATGCTAAAATCGCCGCCTGCTAAATCACGGTATTTCTGCATGAGCCTCGCCAAGCGCATTATTCCCTGTCTCGATGTTGATCAAGGTCGTGTCGTTAAAGGGGTGAAATTTCTCGACATCCGCGATGCCGGTGATCCGGTCGAAGTCGCTCGCCGCTACGACGAGCAAGGCGCAGATGAAATTACCTTCCTCGACATCACCGCCAGTGTTGAGGGGCGCGACACCATGGCGCGGACCGTAGAGCGTATGGCCTCGCAGGTGTTTGTTCCGCTCACCGTCGGTGGCGGTATTCGCGAGGTGGCAGATATTCGTCGCATGCTTAACGCCGGTGCCGATAAAGTCAGCATTAACTCGGCTGCCGTTAAGCGGCCCGAGTTTGTTGCCGAGGCATCGCAGCGTTTTGGCGCTCAGTGCATTGTTGCTGCCATTGATGCCAAACGCGTCTCCGCTGCAGGCGAACCGGGTCGCTGGGAAATTTTCACCCACGGCGGTCGCAACCGAACCGGCATAGATGCTGTGGCGTGGGCGGTACGCATGGCTGACTATGGCGCGGGCGAAATTTTGCTAACCAGCATGGATGCCGATGGCACCAAGGCGGGCTATGACTTGCCGCTGGTACGCGCTATTACCGATGCCGTGAATGTGCCGGTGATTGCCTCGGGTGGTGTTGGCAACCTGCAACATCTGGCCGATGGCATTCTTGAAGGCGGTGCGGACGCCGTACTCGCCGCCAGCATTTTTCACTTCGGCGAATACAGCATCCCGCAGGCCAAGCAGTACCTGGCCGAGCGCGGGATTACTATGCGTCTCTAAAACTCGCCGCAGCAATACGGTAGGTGGGAAACTGTTTTTTGCGGGCTAAGATGCCCGCTGAAAACAGTTTCCCACCTACCGGCCACTGATGATCAGTAGTTGCACCAGTTTCCCGGCTGACTCGGACGACCGCGCAGACGCGTTTCGAAGTACAGCCCAGATTCCGTATCGCCAGTGCCTGAGCCCACCGAAGCTAGAACCTCGCCGGCCGACACGCTGTCACCCACGCGGACTTGCAGGCTCTGGTTATAGCCATAGAGCGACATAAAGCCCTTGCCATGATCAAGGATCACCAGCTTGCCGTAGCCGCGCAGGAAGTCGGCATAAAGTACTTTGCCTGACTTAACGGCCTTAACCGGTGCACCCGCGGGTGCGGCAATGACAATACCGTTCCAACGCAGGCCACCACCACGCGCCGAACCAAATTGGGCGCGAATGCCGCCGGAGGCTGGCAAGCTGCAGTTTCCGCGATACGGCGAGGCATAGTCCGGCTCTTGGCTCCAAACCGTTTCTTTTTCCTTTTCCGCCGGTGCCGGCTTAACGACCTTATTTGAGCCTTTGTTCGCTTCTTTCGCGGCGCGCTCTTCATTGCGGCGGCGTTGTAACTCTTGACGCTCCTGCTCACGCGCTACCCGCTCCAGCCGTCTCATCAACGATTGCAACGCGGCTTGATCCTGTTTTAAGGATTTTAAGTTTTTATCTTGTTCTCGAATTTCGCTATTCAAGATTTTGAGTGCGGCCGAGCGTTGCTCTTTTGCCGCATTCAGTTGCGCTTGTTCTTGGGTCAATTTGATCCCCAGCTCTTCAAGACGCGCAATCTGCTCTTTCTCTTCCACCTGGAGGGCTGCCAGTTCGGTCAACGTCCCGTCCAGTTCGGTAATGCGTTCACTTCG
This sequence comes from Moraxellaceae bacterium UBA2477, assembly GCA_002342025.1. Lineage (GTDB taxonomy): Bacteria > Pseudomonadota > Gammaproteobacteria > Pseudomonadales > Moraxellaceae > Perlucidibaca. The sequence continues at coordinate 5,795 of DDPD01000080.1, forward strand.
AGCCTTCTGTAAATAGCCGAAATAGCGCAATTGGCGCGCAAACAAAGCCGGATTTTCTTGATTCAACAGCAGCTTGAAATAGTCATCGTGGCCGGCACGATAAGATTGCTGCACATCCTCTTTCAGCTGCGCCAACTGGGCCCGTTTGGCCGCGGATAACTCGGTTTGGCGCTGCTTCAGCACCACCATTCGATCTTCGCGCTGACGCTTTTCCTTTGCGCTTGCCGCCAGCGACTTTTCCAACGCATTAATTTGGAGTTGCGCTTTTTGCAATGCAGCCAGTTGTTTATTGCGCTCGGCCTGCGTAAGACGCAATTTTTTCTGCGCCGTTTTAATTTCACGCTGAACCGAAGCCAAGTCAGACTTAGCTGACTGTGCTTGTGCGCGTAGCTGGCCTGTGGATTCGGCCCAAGCCGTCAAAGGCAAACTACAACTGAGCGCAAAAACTAGCGCTGGTATGGAAAATAACCGCATGGAACATCCTTAATGCTGGGTCAGACCGTTACCACAAGATTACGGCCGGTCATTTCGGCAGGCTGTGGCAGCCCCATCAAATGTAACAAAGTCGGTGCAACGTCAGACAAAACCCCGCCTGAAGCAATCTCAACGCCTTGACGCTGGCCGAGGTAGACAAAAGGCACTAATTCGCAGGTATGTGCGGTATGCGCTTGACCGGTTTCGTTGTCGCGCATTTGTTCCACATTGCCGTGATCGGCAGTAATTAACATATCGCCACCCGCCGCACGCACGGCCTCTGCTAAACGACCCACGCATTGGTCGAGCGTTTCGCAAGCTTTTACGGCCGCATCGAAATCGCCGGTATGACCAACCATGTCGCCATTTGCATAGTTGCAAATAAGGACGTCATATTCGCCACTGGCAATCGCTGCGACTAACTTATCAGTCACTTCGGCGGCGCTCATTTCCGGTTGCAAATCGTAGGTCGCGACATTGGGCGAGGGCACCAAAATACGTGTTTCGCCGTCATAGGGCTCTTCTCGTCCGCCACTAAAGAAGAAGGTGACATGGGCGTACTTTTCCGTTTCGGCAATGCGTAGCTGAGTTTTGCCAAGACTCGCCAAATATTCCCCTAAGGAGTTCACCAGCGACGTCGGACGGTAAGCTACCGGCGCTTTAATGGCTGCACTGTATTCAGTCAGCATGACGAAATCCGCCAGCACCGGGGTTTTCACACGCGTAAAACCTTTGAAGTCGTGATCCACAAAGGCCTTAGTAATTTCACGCGCACGATCGGCACGGAAATTCATAAAGATAACGGCGTCGCCATCATCAATGGTTGCCGCCGTTTCATTTGCGCCCGCAATCACACTCGCCGCCACAAACTCATCGCTTACATCCGCCGCATAAGAGGCATGCAAGGCCTCTACAGCCGTTGCGCACGTTCGCTCCGCCTTGCCTTCGGTCAATAGGCGATAGGCTGACTCGACGCGATCCCAACGGTTGTCACGATCCATGGCGTAGTAACGGCCAATAATCGTTGCGACACGACCTTTACCCGTGGCGCGCAGGTGTTGCTCCATAGCGACCAGTGATGGCTCGGCCGAACGCGGCGGGGTATCTCGACCATCGAGGAAGGCATGCACGTAAACACGTTGTGCCCCTTGAGCAATCGCCGCATCGACCATGGCGTGGAGATGATCTTCGTGCGAGTGCACACCGCCGGGCGATAACAAGCCCAGAATGTGAACCGCTTTATCGTGGTTAACGGCCTTTGCAACGGCACCCGCAATAGCGGGGTTAGCCACAAACTCACCGTCACGGATCGCTTTAGTGATGCGCGTGAAGTCCTGATACACCACACGGCCAGCGCCGAGGTTCATGTGACCGACTTCTGAGTTACCCATCTGGCCATCTGGCAGGCCCACATCTTCACCGGAACCGGAGATAAGGCCATTCGGGCAGGAGGCCAGCAGTGCTTGCCAATGGGGCATGTTGGCGGCGCGAATCGCATTCGAGTCACTGCTTTCGCTATGACCAAAACCATCCAAAATAATTAACAAATGCGGTTTGCGCGGCACGACGAGTGCTCCCATTAGCTAAAAAGACGACTAAACCCAACACACAAGTTTATCAGGACTTTTTGCCGATGTTCTTTTGAGCAGCGATCTGATCTTCGATGGTTTCAATCAAGCCCGAGGCCAGTTCACCCACTTCCTGATTAATTCGGCGAATGGCGTCGTAGACCGTACCGATGGTCGCTGCCTGAGTTTCGCGTAACCCTGTGGTTTTATCGGTTAACAAACCGCGCTTCTCAAGGGCATCAAGCGGCATTGCGGCAATCGTTTGATGAATCTGCTCGACGGTGGTTGCGCCTTTATCCACAGCCTCTTGAACGAGGTCTTTAAGGGCTTCGATGCGAGTTAATAAGGACATGAGATGACTCCTGAATAGCGTAGTGCATGACTTTACCGTGTTTATTAGCGCGGTACAGCTATCGCAGATCGAATATCCGCGCTAGGCAGATGGCTAAAGTCTGCATTAAATATACAATCGTTCACTTAGCTGGCGCCGCTAAGGCAAACCTTAGTTGCCATTTCGCTCTGGTGCTAAAATGCACTCTCGCTCTATGGACTGCTGCACATGGCATTACGCGAAGAAAAAAAACTACAAACCCGCCACGCACTGATTGAGGCTGCACTCACCCTGATGCATGAAGGAGCAGGCTTTTCTGGACTCAGCTTACGTGAGGTGGCTCGTCAGGCTGGACTTGTACCCACTGGGTTTTACCGACATTTTCCTGATATGGAAGCGCTAGGTCTCAATATCGCTGCCGAGTCATGCCAAACCTTGCGCCGTATGATGCGCAAGGTTCGCCTCAGCGCCCAGGGCGGTGCCGCGATTTTAGAGTCCGTCCAAGCATTAGTCGTTTTTATTCGCGAACAACCGCTTTATTTTGAGTTCTTAGCGCGCGAGCGCGCGGGCGGACCACCGGCGGTTCGCCAGGCTATTCATGCTGAAATTCGTCTGTTTGTTGCGGAGCTAGCAGCCGACCTGAGGAACTGGCCCGCATTTCACCGTTTCCCGGTTGAAGACTTAGCGATGCTGGCAGACCTGGTTGTGAATACCGTGATCCACTTAGCGTTGGACTTACTGGCCATGCCCAACGAGGAAACAGAAGAAGTGCTGGTACAGCGAACAACTAAACAGTTGCGTTTAATCATGCTCGGGGCGCTGGAGTGGCGCCCCGAGAAGAGTGAAGCCTAATTATTTGGCTTTGCGCTCACGCTCGATCAAGGCTTTCACCACCTCAATCACACGCGCTGAATCACCGCTAACGAGGTATTTGCCGTTCACCACCATGGCGGGAACGCCACTGAGCTGGTAACGGATCGCCAGGTTACGAGACTGTGCAACACGTGCACTCACCGCAAAGGATTGATACAGGCTATTGAAGTTCGCCGGCTTAACGCCATAGCGCGCGTAGAAGGCTGCCAGGCTGGCCTGATCAAACAAACGCTCTTTGCGCACTTGGATAGCTTCAAACAAGGCCATGTGGCTAGCCTCTAAAACACCCGATGCTTCAGCCACATAGTAGCCACGGGCATTCGCTTCCCAAATGGGGTTCAACGCCGCAGGAACGCGCGAAAACTTCACATTGGCTGGCTTGCTTTTAACCCATGACGCCACGTGAGGCTCTAACGAATAGCAATGTGGGCAGCCGTACCAAAAAAACTCGACAACCTCGAATTGGCCTTTTGCAGGGGCAACGCCGGGATTCGAGAGCACTTTGTAATCTTTACCTTCCACTAAGGTAGAGGCAACGGCCCATGCTGGTAAAAACGCCAAACACGCCACTAACAACCATTTCTTCATTTTTTTATTCCTTAAACAGTTCATAGATGCTGCTATTTAACGCCACACAATACAGGCGGATGACGCACTACATACTAAGAAAATTTCTCGCAGAAAAAACCCCGCATTCGCGGGGCTTATTCATGGCTTAAAAAATTAACGCAGACCCTGGATATAGGATGCTAACGCGTCGATATCTTTATCAGAGAGCTTAGCAGCAATCATTTGCATCGGACCCATTTCACCTGCTTTAGCACCGTCATTTCCGCGCTTCATGTCGGTGTTGTCATCACGACCAGCGGCACGAAACGCCATTAACTGGGCCTTCGTGTAATCAGCATGCTGACCACCAATGCGCGGAAAGGCGGCATAGGTGTTACCCAAACCGGCTGGACCATGGCAGCCAGAGCAGGGGGCCAGACCCACATTCTTATTACCACCGCGGTAGAGCTTTTGGCCAAGCGCGACTAACTCTGGCTTAGCGGCACCACCGGCAAGCTTTTGCTCAGAGAAATAAACGGCCAAATCAGCCATATCTTGATCGCTGAGTGCGCTGGCAAAACCCAACATCATGGCGTTATTGCGGCGCATGGTTTTAAAGTCTTGTAGCTGCTTGTAGATATATTTGGCGTTTTGCCCAGCCAGCTTTGGGAAGGTCGGAGCAGCACTGTTGCCATCGGCACCGTGGCAAGCGGCACAGACCGCGGCCTTGCCTTGACCGGCAGCCGCATCGCCCTTGGGCATTACTACGGCAGCTTGTGCTACTGATGCAGCGCTAAATAACAGTACAACCGTTGCAAGAAACTTCTTCATAAGAACTGTTCCGATCAAACTTACTTAGACATGAATTTGATGAGCGCTTTGAACTCAGCATCGGTGCAGTCATTGCACAGACCTTTAGGCGGCATCATTTTGTAACCATTTTTCACGCGCGCCAAGAGCACAGCATCACCTTGTTTCAAGCGCACACCCCAAGCATTGGCATCACCTTTCTTCGGTGCGCCCATAACTCCCGCATTGTGGCAACTGGCACAGGCTTGCACATAACGCTGTTCCGTCGTGGCTGCTTGAGCCGTCAGCGCGACAAACGAAACGCAACACATCAGCAGAAACTTTTTCATGACAAGCTCCACATAGCCGCTCCACAGGGATGCAACAGAGGCATCTCAGTACGCTAATTCGCTGTACTCAGGTGCAAAGAGTTAGTGTTGGCAGTATAACGCAGTGCCCATACGCGGTGTAGCCCTATAAACTATCCGCTTTTACGGCTGAGCGCGAACCATGACGGACGCTGAACACATTCTAGGCAAACTTGCGCAAGCGCAATTTCAGATCAGTGCGCCCACACTCGCCTTGTGCCCGCCCAATATCGGTCACGAAGTCGCCTTCGCCGGTCGCTCAAATGCCGGTAAGTCCAGTGCAATTAACTGCCTGACTCGACAGCGCCAACTGGCTCGCGCGTCTAAAACGCCGGGCAGAACTCAGCTCATCAATTTTTTTGAACTCGATGAAGAACGCCGCTTAGTGGATTTGCCTGGTTATGGCTACGCCAAAGTGCCGGAGAAAATGAAACTGGAGTGGCAGCGCCATCTCAGTCATTACCTACGCGAACGCCTGTGTTTACGCGGTCTCATTCTGCTGATGGACATTCGTCATCCGCTCATGGAGTTTGACCGTCACATGCTGACATGGGCGCAGGAGCGGCCACTGCCCGTGCATATCCTGCTCACGAAAGCCGACAAACTGAATCGCGGCCCGGCCATGAATGCCTTGCAGGAAGTCCGCCGTGGCCTGACCGCACTCGGTTTTGATGCCAGCATCCAACTTTTTTCTTCAGTCAACCGATTGGGTATTGAGGAGGCAGGTTTGAAACTGGCCGACTGGCTAGAGATGCCGCTACCCTCCGACGTTGCGCCATCGGAAGGCGACGAGATCATTTCCGCAGATTAACCATGGGCGCCTTAGTGCGCTTCATCCCAGTTGTTGCCCACGCCAATTTGCACCTCTAGGGGCACGGCCATATCACCGGCCGCAGGCATTTCTCGGTGTAACAAGGCCGTGACCTTGTCCACCTGCGCTTCACGAACTTCCAACACCAATTCATCGTGCACTTGCATGATGAGCTTGGCGTCACAGCCTTCTGTGGCTAACGCAGCCTGCACACGCAACATCGCCCGCTTAACAATATCGGCGGCGGTTCCCTGCATAGGCGCGTTAATGGCCGCGCGCTCAGCGGCTTGGCGCATGACAGCCTTGCTCGAATTGATTTCCTTTAACATCAGGCGACGACCATAAAGGGTTTCTACATAGCCGTGTTTGGCCGCCTGCTCGCGTGTGCGCTCCATGTAGTCCTGCACGCCGGGGTAGCGCGCAAAATATCGACCGATATAGTCCTGCGCATCGGCTCGGGAAATATTGAGCTGCTTCGCCAAACCAAATGCGGACATGCCATAGATCAGACCAAAGTTCACCGCCTTGGCCGCTCGACGCTGCTCGTGAGTCACGTCCTCGACAGCAATGCCCAAGACCTCCGCCGCCGTAGCGCGATGCACATCGATGCCCTCACGGAAGGCTCGTAGCAAGCCTTCGTCGCCAGACAAATGCGCCATGATGCGTAGCTCAATCTGCGAGTAGTCGGCGGCCATCAGCACATAGCCGGGGCTGGCTACAAAGGCCTGACGAATACGTCGTCCTTCCTCCGTGCGAATCGGAATATTTTGTAAGTTCGGGTCGGAAGACGACAGCCGGCCCGTCGAGGCCACGGCTTGATGATAGGACGTGTGCACCCGACCCGTGCTGGGCTGAATCATTTCGGGCAGCTTGTCGGTATAGGTCGATTTCAGCTTAGACAGGCTGCGATGCTCGAGCAGGAGTCGGGGCAAATCATGGTCTAGCTGCTCCAGTACATCCTCCGCCGTGGAGTACTGGCCCGTGGCGGTTTTCTTGCCACCGGGAATGCCTAATTTTTCAAATAAAATCAGGCCGAGCTGTTTCGGTGAGCCGAGATTAAATTCCTCACCGGCTATTTCGTAGGCCTGTTGCTCGAGCCAATGAAGGCGTGAAGCCAGCGTGAGTGATTGCAGCTTTAGCGGGGCGGGATCAATGCGGGTACCGCAGCGCTCCATCTGTTGCAATACGCGCTGCGTGGGCAACTCCAGCTCTCGTAACAACGTGTCCAGCGCGGGAATTTTTGCCAGCTCAGTCGCCAGCAGGGTCGCCAATTGCAGGGTCAGGTCAGCATCTTCGCCAGCATAGGGCGCTGCCTGCTCAATATGAATTTGATCAAAGCTAATTTGCTTCACACCTTTACCGGCGATGGCCTCAAAACTAATGGAGTCGCGCCCGAGGTAGTACTTCGCAAGATCACCGAGGTTGTGGCGGGTGGCCGTGGCATCCAGAACATACGAGGCCAGCATGGTGTCAAAAGCCACGCCTTGAAGGTCAATGCCATGATTTGCCAGCACATGCATATCGTATTTAGCGTGCTGCATGAGCTTGCCCGGCTTGGCAGCTTCGAGCAGCGGCTTGAGCGCTTGCAGCACCTGCTCGCGGGACAGCTGCGCGGGCGCATCGGCATAGCTGTGAGCCACCGGCACATACCAGGCGTGACCCGGCTTAATCGCAAACGACAGGCCAACAATTTGCGCCTGCATATAATCCAGGCTGGTGGTTTCGGTATCGAAGGCAAAGTTGTCGACCGTGCTCAGCGCGGCAATTAATGCTGCGAGCTCCGGCTCCGTGCTCACCACCACCGTCGTGGTTTCCGCCATCGGTAAAACGGCGGGCTTTTCAGGTTCGGCACTGGCGCCGCTCGTTAACGCAAACGCTGGCGAATAGGCTGGGCGCTGAGGCTCATCTGAACTACGTTGCGACCAGCTCGTTGCGCCCGGAGCGGCAGCACCGATTGGCGACGCTGCTAATTCATTGGCCCAGCTTCTAAACTCCAACTGCTCATAGAGCTCACGCAAGACAACGGTATCCGGTGCCGACAAGGCCAGTTGCTCAGGTGTAACGGAAAGCGTGACATCACATTTAATGGTGACCAACGCTCGGGTCATTTCCAGCATGGCCATGTGCGCGCGGAAGTTCTCACCAACCTTGCCTTTAATTTCGTCGGCATGGGCCTCGATATTGGGCAGTGAGTCGTACTGCGTCAGCCATTTCACCGCCGTCTTGGGGCCGACACCGGGCACGCCGGGGATTCCGTCGGAGCTGTCGCCGACCAACATAAGGTAGTCAATAATCTGATCCGGACGCACGCCAAACTTGTTGAACACACCGGCTTCATCCATGACCACGCTGGTCATGGTGTTGACCAAGGTGATCTGACTATTGACCAGCTGCGCGATGTCCTTGTCGCCGGTGGACACCAGCACCGGCCAGCCGGCCGCCGCACCCTGCTGCGCCAGCGTGCCGATGACATCGTCGGCCTCTACGCCGGGCTCGCAGATTAGCGGCAGGCCTAGCGCCTTCACCAGCGCATGCAACGGCGCGATCTGCGCGCGCATGTCATCGGGCATGGGCGGGCGGTGCGCCTTGTATTCGGGGAAAATGTCATCGCGAAAGGTCTTGCCGGGCGCGTCGAAAATGACCGCGACATGGCTGGGATGAACTTGCTTGAGCAAACTGCGCAGCATGTTAACCACGCCCTTGATCGCGCCGGTGGGCTGGCCGGTGCGCGTCATTAAAGGCGGCAAGGCGTGATAGGCGCGATACAGGTAGGAGGAACCATCAACGAGGACTAACGGGGCGCGCGCGCTCATGCGTAATGCTCAAAGCCGTGAAATTCAATCGTTATGTTACACTGTTGCAATCCATTTTCGGTGTCCCGCGGGTGCGGTCCGCCACTCATTTCCAGGTCGCTATGGCTCGCCTCACGCGTGTTACGCCCTTATCGCCCGATGCCGCGGCGCTCAGCCGTCGGCCCTTGCTCGGCCACGACCATGCACAATGCATCCGCAGCGCGCTGGCTCAGGCCGATGCCGTCTGCGAAGCCAACGGCACTCGCCTGACGCCGCTACGCCGGCGCGTCCTGGAACTGATCTGGGTCAGCCACAAGCCGCTGGGCGCATACGAGCTGCTTGATCAGCTCACGCAGGAAGGCCACAAGCCGGCCCCACCGACAATCTATCGTGCGCTCGACTTTCTGCTGGAAAATCGCCTGATTCATCGACTCGCTAGCCTCAATGCTTTTCTCGGCTGCTCCCATCCGGGCGATGCCCATGCGGGCTATTTTCTGATTTGCCAGCACTGCGGCAATACCGAAGAAGTCACGCATAACCCCGCATTGCAGGCGGCGCTGAACGTAACGACGGAGGCCGCAGGCTTTACCGTGCTACAAAGCGCATTAGAACTCAGTGGTATCTGCCATCACTGCCAGGCCAAATCGTCATGAGTGTAGGCAACCTCCTGCTGGACCTGAACAAAATACGTTGGCAGCATGAAGGCCGTACGGTGCTGGATGGCGTTGATTTAAAGCTGCACCGGGGCGAAATTCTTACCATCATTGGTCCTAATGGCGCTGGCAAATCCTGCCTGATCCGCATCGCGCTTGGCCTGCTCAAGCCCAGCGGCGGCCAACGCTGGATAGCGCCGAACCTGCGCGTGGGTTATTTGCCACAAACGCTGAAGTTAAATCCGTATCTGCCCATGACCGTGGCCGACTTTCTGGCGTTGCCGGCAGCGCTAGGAAAGCCGTTTAGCCAGCCACTCATGCTCTCGGCTCTGGCCGAGGTGGGTGCCGAGCATCTGCTGCGGCTGCCCGCGCAAAGTCTGTCCGGGGGTGAGTTGCAGCGCGTGCTACTGGCGCGAGCCCTGTTGCGTCAGCCCGATCTGCTGGTGCTCGACGAACCCGTGCAAGGAGTGGATCTGGCTGGTCAGGCCGAGCTTTATGCGCTCATTGCCTCGCTGCGCGATCGCTATCACTGCGGCGTGCTCATGGTTTCGCATGACCTGCATGTGGTCATGGCCGCCACCGATCGCGTGCTTTGCCTGAATGGCCATGTTTGCTGCACCGGGCACCCCGAAGCCGTGAGCCGTCATCCGGAATACCAGCGCCTGTTTGGCGTGAGAGAAAGTCGCGACCTTGCGATTTATACGCACCACCACGACCACCATCACACCCTGCATGGCGACGCCAAGCGTTGCAACGAGAGCTGCCAACATGACTGATTGGCTCTGGCCCTTGCTTGGGGGTTTATTAACGGCGGCGGCGGCGGGGCCCTTAGGTTCACTTCTGCTTTGGCGTCGTATGGCCTATTTTGGCGATAGCCTAGCGCATGCCTCGCTGCTAGGTGTGGCCATAGCGCTGATGCTGGATCTGCCGATCGGTCTGGCGGTGACGGCGGTGTGTTTGTTGGTGGCTCTGCTGCTGAGCCGACTGATGACCTTGCCCGAGCACGGTGCCGATACCTGGCTGGCGATCATGGCCTATGCCGGCCTCAGCCTGGCACTCGTGCTCACTGCCGCACTCGGCGACGATGGCCACGGTCACAGTCTGGAAGATTATCTGTTCGGCAACTTGCTCAACTTAACCGGCAACCAGCTGCTGGCTATCGCTGCTGGCTTGCTGCTGGTCATGTTGATCTTGGCACGCTATTGGTCTGGCTTGGTGGCACTGGCCATCCATGAAGATACGGCACAAGTCGACGGCTGGCCGGTGCAACGTCTACGACCTCTACTCATGCTGCTGCTAGCGGGCGTAGTGGCCGCTGGGGCGAAGGTCATGGGTGTGTTGCTGATCAGTGCGCTACTAGTAATTCCGGCGGCGGCAGCGCGCTTTATTGCCCGCAGCCCCGGCGCCATGGCCCTGCGTGCCAGTGCCATCGGCATGTTCAGCGTTGCCGTAGGGATTGGGCTGGGCATGTCCGCGCACCTGCCTTTAGCACCATCCATCGTACTGGCCGCCCTGTGCGCTTTGTTAGTGCTAATGATTTGGCAGCGGATCAGGGCGTAAAGCGCACAACCCCATTCGTATCCGGCTCATCCGGCTCCTTCATGGTGACGGTGAGCGGGCGCGTGTCGGTATAACCGCAGCGCACGCACTGAATCCACTCGCGACCGTCTTCAGTGCAGAGCTGAAGTTTGTCTTCGAGCTCGCAGCCAGGGCATTTAGCCCCGGCAATAAAGAGCTTGCGAATACTCATGCGGCCTCCATAGCTTCGCTCAGCCCGGTGTGACGAAGCAGCGCCTCGGCGGACGGATCACGCCCCATGAACTCGCGGAATAGCTCGGCCGCCGGTCGGCTGCCGCCTTGCGCGAGAATGGCCTGACGGAAGCGTCGACCAGTGTCGGCATTAAACACGCCCTCTGCTTCAAAAGCAGAGAAGGCGTCCGCCGACAGCACTTCAGCCCATTTATAGCTGTAATAGCCCGCCGCATAACCGCCGGCAAAAATGTGCGTGAAACTGCACGGGAAACGATTCCACTGCGGCGGACGCAGCACGCTGGTGATATCGCGTACCTGCTCCAGCACGCGCAGCATGCCGCTGAAATCAATGCCGGGCTGACGATGAATCTCCAGATCGAAGATCGAGAATTCGAGCTGGCGCAGCGTCATCAGACCGGACTGGAAGTTGCGCGCGGCAAACAGGCGGTCGAGCAGGAGATGCGGCAAGGGCTCGCCGGTGTCAACATGGCTGGAGATCAGCGCCAGACCTTCCGGCGTCCAGCACCAGTTTTCCATGAACTGGCTGGGCAGCTCCACGGCATCCCAGGCCACGCCGTTGATGCCGGACACCGCCGCAACTTCGACTTCCGTGAGCATGTGATGGATGCCGTGGCCGAATTCGTGGAACAGCGTGGTGACTTCATCGTGGCTGAGCAGGGCCGGGCGACCCGCGATCGGCGGATTGAAATTGCCGGTCAGGAAGGCGATAGGCTTTTGCAGCGTACCATCGGCGTGACGGCGACGGACACGAGCATCGGCCATCCACGCACCGCCACGCTTGTGGGCGCGGGCATAAAGGTCGAGATAGAAATAGGCCCGCACTTCGCCATGCTCGACCAGCGCCCAGGTGCTGACATCGGCGTGATAGCTCTCCAGCTCCGGTGCCGGCACGATGTTGATGCCGAACAGACGCTGCGCCACAGCAAACAGACCGTCTATGACTTTCGGAGCCGGGAAATAGGGCTTCAGATCTTCTTGCGATAGGGCGTAGCGCTGTTGCTTGAGCTGGTCGCTGGCGTAGGTCATGTCCCAGGGTTGCAGATCGGTAATATCCAGCTCGCTGCGGGCAAATTCACGCAACTGCGCGAGATCACGCTCAGCGCCGGGCTTTGCCTTCACAGCCAGATCGTGTAGGAAGGCCAGCACTTGCTCGACCGATTCCGCCATTTTCGGCTCCAGCGAGAGCGCGGCGTAATGGGCAAAACCGAGCAGCTCGGCCTGCTCCTGACGCAAGGCCAGAATCTCTGTGATCAACGGGCCGTTATCAAACTGGCCGGCATGCGGGCCTTGCTCGGAGGCTCGTGTGGCATAGGCGGTATAAACCTGTTCGCGCAGTTCGCGGTTGCGGGCATGCGTCATCACAGCGATATAGCTAGGCATGTCTAAGGTCACGCGCCAGCCGGATTCGCCGGCGGCTTCCGCCAAAGATTGCAGCAGGGCCATCGCATTGTCGGGCAGACCGGCTAACTGCTCGGCCTCTGTGACATTCAGTGACCACGCCTGTGTGGCATCCAATACCTGATCGGCAAACTTAGCGGTCAGGCGCGATAGGGCTTCGGTGACCTCAGCAAAGCGCTGTTTTTTCTCTGCCGGCAGACCAATGCCACTCATGCGGAAATCACGCAGGGCATTCTTCACTGCGCGCTGCTGGGCCACTGTGAGCTCAGCGAACGCAGGAGCGTCGTGCAAGGCCTGCCAGGCCCGGAATAAGGTTTCGTTCTGACCGACTTCAGTTGCAAAAGCTGAAAGCTTGGGGATGCAGGCATTGTAAGCCTCGCGCCAGGCCTCGCTGTTCATCACCGCATTAAGCTGCGATACCGGCGACCACGCTGCATTGAGCTTGTCGTCTAAGGCTTCGAGCGGCACCGCCAGCGACTGCCACGTCGGTGCGGCCTGATCTGCCAACGTCACAATCGCCTCGCGATGCGCTGCTAATAGCTGATCTAATGCCGGCTCAACCAAGTCTGGCGTGAGTCCGGCAAAGACCGGAAGCAGCGGCGGATTCAACAACATATTCATTTCAGCTCCAGACGCAACGCCCGTAAAATTTCTTGGGTATGAGGCCTTACGCCTCGCCAAATAAAAAATGCTTCCGCCGCTTGCTCAACCAACATACCGAGGCCATCGCGGCGGTGCTGCACACCGTGCTCTCGCGCCCACTGTAAAAATGCCGTGTCACGACCATACATCATGTCGTAGGCCACGGTGTCGGCATGAACCAGCGAGCCGGGCAACGCTAATCGCTCGCCGTGCAAACTGGCGCTCGTGGCGTTAATAATGACATCCACCGGCTCATGTACTTGCGATAAATCCGTTAGGGCGAGGGCCTGCACAGCGCCTTCTTGAGCAAATAGTGCGACCAATGTCTGTGCCTTTTCCACACTGCGATTGGCGACCCACAACATCGAAACGCCCGCTGCCAGCAATGGCTGAATAACGCCACGCGCCGCGCCGCCCGCGCCCAGCAACAGGACGCGTTTATTCGCTAAGGGCCAGCCAGCATTGACACAGATATCTTGAACTAAACCCAGGCCATCGGTGTTATCC
>DDPD01000088.1 GCA_002342025.1 Moraxellaceae bacterium UBA2477
AGTACGACGCGCAGGGTGGGGTGGCGATCCACCAGCGGCGCCAACACGGTGTCGAGAAAGACCTTTTCGCGCTCGAAAATATCAATGTGGTTGTGTGTCACTTCACCATGAATTAGCAGCGGAATGCCCACTTCTGCCATGGTTTCAAGAACGGCATCGACCTTGCTTAAATCGGTCACGCCGGATTGTGAGTTAGTCGTTGCCCCAGCAGGGTAAAGCTTGACGGCATGAACAAAGCCGCTGGCCTTGGCGCGCAAAATGTCATCACGCGTGGTGCCTTCGGTGAGGTACAGCACCATCAGCGGCTCAAAGCTGGAACCTGCGGGACGGGCAGCTAAAATACGTTCGCGGTAGCTGCCGGCTTGCTCGGGCGTGACCGCAGGCGGAATTAAATTGGGCATAATGATCGCGCGGCCAAAGTAACGGGCCATCGCCGGGACGGTGTGAGCGAGCAGTTCGCCATCGCGCAGGTGCACGTGCCAGTCATCGGGGCGTGTAATAGTCAGAGATTGCATGGCCATTCCAGGGGTCGTCAAACGCAGTAAAGACGCATAGGCTACCGGATGGCGACGAGTCGGCAAAGGTCGCAATGACATTGAGTGCAAATATGGCAGGCGATAAATCCGCAAAAGCAGCAGCCTGGGAGGCTGAGTACGACACCATACGCGAACTTTTGTCGCATAAATTCGGTGTTTTGCGCTTTCCTATGCCGCTAGAGACAGACGTTCGTCACTACATGCACCAGCGTGCAGTAGCCACGCTGCGTGAAAGTTATTGGATGGTCTTTCTCCTGTACATTTGTTCCGTTGGCTTGGCGGTTCAACAATTTGCGGCACCTTGGCGTTTACGTCAGTTCCCGGAAGATTTTCAAGTCACGCTGTGGTTATTTACGGCGACGGGTATCGCCGTGGTGCTCGTGGCCGTGTGCATTCGGTTTAAAGCACTCGATCGCTATCACATTTGGTACGTGGCGGTGGGCTCAGCCATTGCCCTGATCGCGCTCACCATTGGGCCATCGTTTTACTCGGACGACGCGTTACAGCAGCAATCCTCGTATTTTATGATTTACGTGCTGCTGATTATTTATGGCGTTGCCAACCTGCGATTGGTTCAGGCATCGGCGATTGGCGGTTGTAGTTTAGTGGTGTCGTTTGCGATTTTGTACGCGACCGGTAACACCCATGAGGTAGGCGCATTATTGCAGTACGGTGTCATGGCCAATCTGGTGGGTTGTGGCAATGCCTATGTGCTCGAAGTGCGAGATCGGCGACTGTTTTTGCAGTCACGGCTGCTAGAGCTGGAAAAGCGTCAGCTCAACCGACTCTCCGAGCGCATGGTGCAGTTGGCACGTGAAGATGGTTTGACCGGTTTAGCCAATCGCCGCCACTTCAACGATACATTTATGGTGGAGTGGGAACGTGCGCGACGTGAGCGTCAGCCACTGGCCTTAATCTTTGTTGATGTTGATCACTTCAAGGCTTACAACGACAGTTATGGGCATCTTGAAGGCGATAGGGCGCTGGTTGCTGTCGCTGCCGCCATGAAGCCCTTGGCCCGGCGAGCCGGTGACTTGGCGGCACGCTATGGCGGTGAGGAGTTTGTTCTATTGCTGCCCAACACCTCTAGTGAGGGCGCAAATGACGTTGCCCAAGAGTTACTGAGCCTTGTCGATAGCCGCCAAATTCCCCATAAAGCGTCCTCGGTAGGGCGCTTTCTGAGTGTCAGTATTGGCGTCGCCAGCATTGTGCCCGATGTTCATTTGGCGCCCTCTCAGCTCATTGATTTGGCCGATGCCGCGCTCTATGCGGCGAAAGAGAGTGGTCGCCACCAGATTGTGGTGAACGATCTGGGCTAATGCCAAGGTTTGCAGCGGTTCCCCGCGACGCGCTGTTTCGCGTACAATTTGCCGCCTGCTTTCTGCGCCGGACTTTGGTGCAGAAGGCTCCCCTAATTTTCTGCGCATGAGTGCTTTCCATGGCTGACATCAAGAAGGTCGTTTTGGCCTATTCCGGCGGTCTCGACACCTCCGTTATCGTTCGCTGGCTGCAAGATAACTACGGTTGCGAAATCGTTACCTTCACCGCTGACCTCGGTCAGGGCGAAGAAGTTGAGCCGGCGCGTGCCAAGGCTCAGGCCATGGGCATTAAGGACATCTTCATTGAAGATCTGCGCGAAGAGTTCGTGCGCGATTACGTGTTCCCGATGTTCCGCGCCAACACCATCTACGAAGGCGAATACCTGCTCGGCACCTCGATTGCGCGTCCGCTGATCGCTAAGCGTTTGGTCGAGATCGCCAACGAAGTCGGTGCCGATGCCATCTCGCATGGTGCTACCGGCAAGGGCAACGACCAGGTTCGCTTCGAGCTCGGCGCCTACGCGCTGAAGCCGGGCATCAAGGTTATCGCGCCGTGGCGCGAATGGGATCTGACCTCACGCGAAACGCTGATGGCCTATGCCAAGACCCGCGACATCCCTATCGATTTTGCCAAGGCCGGCAAGAAGTCGCCGTACTCCATGGACGCCAACCTGCTGCATATCTCCTATGAAGGCGGCGTGCTGGAAGATCCGTGGACCGAGTGCGAAGAGTCCATGTGGCGTTGGTCGGTGGCCCCAGAAGCGGCTCCCGATGTTGCTACCTATATCGATCTGACTTTTGAGAACGGTGATGTGGTTGCCATCAATGGTGAGAAGCTGAGCCCAGCCACCGTGCTGACCAATCTCAACCAGATCGGCGGTGCCAATGGCATCGGCCGTCTCGACCTGGTCGAGAACCGCTATGTCGGCATGAAGTCGCGCGGCTGCTACGAAACGCCGGGCGGCACCATCCTGCTCAAGGCGCATCGTGCCATTGAGTCGATCACGCTGGATCGCGAAGTCGCCCACCTTAAGGATGAGCTGATGCCGCGTTACGCGTCGTTGATTTACAACGGCTACTGGTGGTCGCCAGAACGCCTGCTGTTGCAGGGTCTGATCGACAACTCGCAGGTGCATGTGAATGGTGTGGTTCGCCTGAAACTGTATAAGGGTAATGTCATCGTGGTGGGTCGCCAGTCGGCCAACTCGCTGTTCGATACGCGTATCTCGACCTTCGAAGATGATGGTGGTGCCTACAATCAGGCCGATGCCGCCGGCTTCATTAAGCTCAATGCGTTACGTATGCGCATTGCCGCCAACAACGGACGCGCACTGCTCGGCAAGTGATGTCCGCCGCTCCTGCCGCGCTTATGTTTCCAGGGCTACGGATGCCCGGGAAACATAAGCACGGCGACAGCGGACTAGGCTACGGCGTAGTCAGCTTGAGCGGCACCACCAACATCCCTTCGGTGGCTACCCCTTGCCCCTGATCCAGCAAAAATATCCGCTCAGCCGGCACCACTTGGCTCTCCAGCAGCGCCGTGACAATGACCTGCCCGCGTTGCTGCGCCAGTGCATTGAGCGCGTTGTCGCTGACGGCTTGCAGCCCGGCAAGGGCATCCATTAAGCGTGCTTCATAGCCTGCTTCGTTGAGCTCCATTTTGCCGTTGGGCGCGGGCACTTGCGATAGCTCGCGCAGGGCATTCACGGCCGAGCGGCTTTGGGCCTGACGCAGCAAATATTCCAAGGCTTCGATGCGACTGTCTTTGCGGCCTTGCAGACGCTGGGCAATGGCGGCGTCGACTTTCTGGCGCTGTAATGCTGCACGATCCGCTTTGGTATCGCTGAGTCCGCGCACTTCAAGTTGCAGGGCGGGGCGTGCGCTCAGTACCTTTTCCAGCTTGCCTAGGTTGTCGCGAGCCGCCGGGCTGAGCTCCGTGCTGCCGAGTGCGAACGGGACTTCGCCGAGGCTTGCCCCATCACCACCCAAAAGGTTACCGAGCACGCTGAAAGGCGCAGTAATGGCGCGTTGCAGCAAATTCACGAAGGCCTGCCAGATAATCGGACCGATAGAAAACTCGGGGTTGTCGAGGCTGCCGCTCAGGGGTAAATCGATGTCGATGTTGTCATCGACATCGCGCAGGATGGCGACCGCCAGTTTCAGCGGCAGGCCAATAGATTCCGGCGAATCGACCTTTTCACCCAGACGTAGCTGGCGCAAGACCACCTTGTTGTCGGCTTTCAACTGTCGCTTTTGAATTTGATAATTGAGGTCGAGATCGAGTTTGCCACGGTCGATGCGGTAACCGGCAAAGCGTGCGGCATAAGGTGTCAGGCTGCTCAGTTCGAGCTGGCGGAACTGTAGGGCCATATCGAGGCTAAGGTCGCTGGCAAGCGGATTCATCTGGCCACGAATGCTAACTTCGCCGGAGGGTGAGACCACGCCTTTCAGATCGACTTTGGCACTGGCAACATCACGACTGTCGAGGCCGGTAATGCGGCCTTGCAGCTTTTCGATGCCGGTAGCAAAGCCCGGCGTCATGCTTTGGTCACCAAAGAGCATGGCGCTGCGGCGAACGCTTACCGTGTCGATGCGGACAGACATCGGCTTGCTGGCAGTAGCAGGTGGAGGCGGCGGTGTTGTGGTCTCGGCCTTGGGCGCGATGGCCAATTGCGCCAGATTGAGCTGACGATCCGGAGAAATGAGCACCTGCCCGAAGAGGCCGTCGGTATCGATGTTGTTGATACGCAGCTGATTGCGCTCAAGTTGCAGGTTCAGCCCGTTAATCTGCAGGCGCTGGGCGGCGAGTAGGCGAACCTGGTCCTTGCTGTTGAGGATGTTGAGCTGAGAAATGCCCGCATTACCAGTCAGGCGCACACCTGATTCTGGGTCCCATTTCAGTGTCAGCTCGCTACTTGCGGTGCCTTGTTTGAGCTCGATGGCCAGTTGTTGTGCGAGATAGGGTTGTGCCAGCGTCAGCGGCAGGGCGCTGCTGTTCAGGTTGAGGCTAACGGATGGCTGCTCAATGTCGACCTCACCCGCGATGGCGATACGCCCTTGCTGGAGCTGCGCGGTGACTTGCAGTGGCAGCGGTTTAGGTGCTGGCCAGAGCAAGGGACCCGTGCTGACATGAATGTTGTTCAGCGTCGCTTTCATGGCGGGTTGCGTGCTGGCATCACGCCAATGGATGGCCCAGTCAGTCAAAGCCAGTTGATCTAGAGTGAGTTGCCAAGGCTTTGCCGGGGCGGTGGTTTTGGCCGCAGTTTCTGCGGTGTCGGCCTTGGCATTGCCGCGTTTGTTAGGCTGCGCCAGTGCCTGCAACAGGGGCAAATTACCTCGGCTGTTGCGCTGTATCTGCAATTCAGCGGTGGCGGCACTGATCTGGCCAATGTGCACCGTCTGCGCCGGCCAAGCGACATCGATTTGGCTGATGTCTAGGCTGGGTAGATCAAACAGTGGTTGCTTAAGCTGACGCGGAAGGCGCAGCGATAGGTCGCGTAATTGCAGGGCCGCTTGAGAAATTTTCGCCGAGGCCTGACCGTTCACGACCTGGGCTTGATAGGGGAGTTGCAGTGCAAGCCGACCACTGCTCATGGTCAGCGGTAACGGCTCTGGCAGCATGGCTTGCAGGCGGGTGAGTGGCAGATTGGCGAGGCTAAACCTGCCTTGGCTGCTGAGGTTTTTCAGATCGATGCGGCCATCCCACGTCAGCTCGGTATCGTCATCGAGACGTGTGCTGAAGGCGATGCGGCCCTCTTCTTGGCTGGCATAGGAACGCAGATCGCGCACTTCAATGCGGCTAGAGGCCAAGCGCACATCGACCACCGGCTTCATCTTCTCGTCGCGGAAATGCAGCTTGCCCTGATCCAGCAAAAAGTGGTCGATTGCCCAGCGCAGGTTGGATGGCGGCTCGTTAGGGTCCGATGCGGGCACCAGTTTGAGCAGATTGAGCTCACCCGCAGGGTTGATGATGGCGTTCACTTCCGGGCCGATTAGCGCAACATCATCGAGGCTGATGCTGCCGCGCCAGAGCGAGGCCAGCGAGAGGTTTACGCGAATCTGCTCAGCGGCGACTAATACATCACTGCCATCTTGAATCTTTAGGTGTTGCAGCGCCAACTCGCCTCGCAGTGGATTGAGACGGATGTCGCCAACACTCAGCTGCACGGGTAGTTTTTGCCCGACCGCCCAAGGCAATAGCGTTTTCAGTAAGGGTGGGCCGCCGAGCCAAAGTAGCAGGCAAAATGCCAGCCAAGCGACCAGCAGGCGAAGGCTCCAAATGTGCCAGCGAGGGCGTGTCTTAGACGCTGTATTCGGCGTCGCGCCACGGAGTTGCTTGCCTTGTGTAGCCGTGGCTTCAGTCATATTGCTTGTCCTTGAAATCGCATAAGTCCTCGATACGGCAGCTTCCGCAGCGCGGTTTGCGCGCGATGCATGTGTAGCGTCCGTGGAGGATGAGCCAATGATGGGCATCTTGCCGGAATTCTTGAGGTACGTGGCGCATCAACGCTGCTTCCACGGCATCTACATCTTTGCCTTTGGCAATGCCTGTGCGGTTGCTGACGCGGAAAATATGCGTGTCCACCGCAATAGTGGGCCAGCCGAACGCGGTGTTGAGCACCACATTGGCTGTCTTGCGGCCAACGCCGGGCAAGCGCTCCAAGGCGGCACGGTCTTCCGGTACTTCGCCGCCATGCTCGTCGAGCAGAATGCGGCAGGTTTTAATGGTGTTCTCCGCCTTGGTGTTAAACAGGCCAATCGTTTTGATGTACTGCTTCAGCCCATCAACGCCAAGGGCCAGCATTTTTGCTGGGGTGTTGGCGATGGCAAACAATGGCCCCGTGGCCTTATTCACGCCAACGTCGGTGGCTTGCGCCGAAAGCAATACGGCAATGAGTAACTCAAAGGGATTGCGATAATGTAGCTCAGTGGTTGGGTGCGGATTGTCGGCACGCAGGCGAGCAAAAATTTCCTGGCGTTTAGCGGCATTCATGGCGGGCAACACAGATGTTTAATTTTAGGCATTCTATCGTGCAATTTAAGCAGCGGTATGAATTGGAGTGATCACGATGACGAATCGTAGCGGGAAGGGCGCATTGATTACCGGCGCATCAGCGGGTTTAGGCGAGGCATTTGCACGCTTGCTGGCTGCTGAGGGGCACGATGTGATGTTAGTGGCGCGCCGCGCGGAGAGACTGCAAGCGCTCGCCGATGAGCTGTCGGCAACGCATGGTGTGCGAGCGATTGTCTGCGCACTGGATTTGTCGGCAGTAGGCTCGGCAGCTCAGGTCCAGGCAGCAGCGGATTCTGCCGAATTTCAAGTGGATATTCTGATTAACAATGCTGGGCTAGCCGAGCCGGTCTCGTTTCTGAATTTCCCCGTCGACAATGTGCGCGCCATGATTGAGGTGATGATTACCGGCCTCACCGAACTGACTCATCGATTTGCTCAGGGAATGGCTGAGCGTGGCTGGGGTCGCATTATCAATGTCTCGTCCTTGGCCGCCTTCGCACCCAACTCACCCGGCATGCTCTACACCGGCATTAAGTCGTATGTGTTGAATATCTCGCAGGCGTTAGACATGCAGCTGAAGCCCTCTGGCGTGCACGTCACGGCGTTGTGCCCGGGTTTCACATGGACAGAGTTTCATGACACCCAAGGCACACGGGAGTGGGCGAATCAGTTGCCGGCCTTTGCTTGGCAGGATGCGCCGACCGTGGTGAAGGCAGGTTGGGAGGCGGTGTCTCGTGGTGAGCCGGTGTGTGTTCCGGGCGTGGTGAACAAAGCCGTGGCATCGTTTACCAAGCATTTGCCTGAGCGTCTGCGCTATTTATTTGGCAAGCACGCGCGGATGGTTCATTAAGCCAGCGCGGATTTCTCTAAAGCGTCCTGAGCTGCCTGGGCTGCTGCGCGCAGTTCAGGCAGCTGCGCCAGTAAAGCGTCACTATTCTCCCCCCGTGCGTGTAAGGCACTGAGCTGTTTCTCTGCTTTTTTGAGCTGGCTGCGCGCCATGGCAGCCGCAATCATCAGGGCGCTGCGTTCGGCATCGGTGAGCGCGGGCTTGGCTTTTTCGGCCTTGCGCTTAGCCAGCGCCTCTGCTGCTAAGGCTAAGCGGCTATTACGAGCCAGAAAGCGTTCGCGGGCTTTATCGGCGCGATTTTTTGCCTGCTGAAGGGCATCAGCAGATTCGTTCTGCGGTGGGTGCCACGTGAGCGGAATGTCAGCACCCGGCACTAGGTCAATACAGTCCACGGGGCAGGGGGCCACGCAGAGATTGCA